>NZ_JBXAHL010000036.1:0-83679 GCF_058795055.1 Cupriavidus sp. GW823-FHT06D04
GGGTTGTATGGAGTCCTCAGATTAACGCTTCAGCTAGTCGTCGCGCGGACATCCGCTGCCGGTATTTCAGCAGCCTGTTAAGCAGGCGGCCTCAGGTCGATAACCACTTCCTCCGCCACCCTGGCAAGAATCTCAGGCGCGTGGCTGCGCTGCAAGTGGGCAAGCAGATCGTCTTGGCGCGGCTGCGCGAAGACCATCCGATAGCAGCCCACGGCCTGCGTCATGCGCTGCAGGCGCTCGGCGTCGCGACTGTGAGGGATGGTGGGCACGTGGCGTTCGATACTGGCCGGGCCGCCCTGGTGGCTGGTCATCCACAGCGGCGGAGGATGCCCGGACTGGGTGTCGCCGTGCTGGTAGATCCAGGCTGGACGCATGCCGCCGGCGTCGGTGCCGCTGACGGCGACGGCGCGGCTGGCTTGGTCGAACATCCATTCCCAGGTGTGCGCTCCTGTTGCATGGCTGAGCGCGGCACCACCCCAGTCGCGGGCGAGATTGCGGCGCACCGCATGGTTGCGGTAGCGATGGATGCGCCCATCGCGCTGCTCGAAATCGACTGGGCTGCCGGGCAGGTTCCAATGCACGATGGTGTGGCAGTACCAGTGGAAGTCCAGTCCTTCTTGTCCGATGGAAGTGCTGCTGAGCACGAACGGCAGGAATGGCGAATTGAACGCGCTGCGCAGCTGCGCCATGGGCGCGGGGTCGTCGCCCTCGGTGCCTTTGCGATCCTCCAGCAAGGGGCGGGCGTGGCGCAGCGTGCGTGCGGACTGCTCCAGATGGTAGCGCCCCGCTTCATCTTGCGCCAGGACTTCTGGGCGAAGCACGGCAGGCTTGAGCCTGAGCGCGACCTCGATGTGTTCGAGGCGCTGGAACAACGCAGTGATGCAGGTCGGATCCAGCGCCGGGTCCAGCGGCTGGTCGTCGCGCAGGACTGCCATGTATTCGTCCAGCACGGCTGGCAGGCAGCCGTCCCCACAGTAGCGCAGGGCGCGCGTCCAGAAACTGCGTTCCTCGGGATACAGGCCGCTCAGCAAGCGCACGGACTGCTCATGATCGAGGTAGTGCAGCACGGCGGCAGCGGTGGCCGAGGCGGCCTGGCGGACCGCAGGGTTCCAGACGTCGCTGCCGGTGGGCGCCAAGGCGCGCACGGCGCATACGGCCGGGCCGGCAATGGCGGCGCGGCTGAGAATGTCGATTAGGTCCGCCGGCATGCGGCCGAGCGGCTTGCTGCGGTCCAAGGCGGCGTGCCAACGCTCGATCCTGGCCTGGTGCAGGGCAGTTTGCCAGGTGCTGCTGTCTTCGCGCATGTCATCGAGCAGCGTCATATCCAGTGGCAGGAACTCCGGGTTCCTAGCAGTCCCGCTGTCCTGCTGCGCCATGGACAAGTGGTCGGCCAGCACAGGGCCGAGCCAATACCAGTCATGATCCTCGTTCCCGGATGGGGCATTGCCGTAGCACTGCTGCACGGCATCCATCAGGGCCTGCACCGCCGTAGCGATGCGTCGCGCGAGGTTCCCGACCGAGGGCACGAGCCCGTCCTCGTGGCAGGCATGCGCCAGCGCATCGGGCTGCCCGAGTTCGGCGAGCGTGGAGCACGGATAGCCCAGGATGTAGTCGCTGTTGGCCTCGCTGCGCCGATCTGCTTCCACCATGCCGTACTCACGGCTCAGGGCATTGGCGAAAAGGCCGTCGAGCACCGTTGAAACGGCCCGCGGCACCATGCGCCAGCTGGAAAAGATCAGGCGCTTGGTGCGCGCCGCATCGCCGATCCCGGCAAACGGGCCGTCCAGTGCGTAGCAGGGGCGTGCCGGGGGCAGCCAAAGCAGCCGGTGCATCCCCGCGTCGATGAGCTCATGCGCCAGCGCCGCTGTGCGGGCATGGCCTGACTCCGGAGCACTGCCGGCTGCGGCTTCCGTGCTGAGAAAGATGCCGGGCGCGGCCAACGCCTCGATCAGCCCTGGCTCCTGGCGCTCCAGGGCCTCTCGTAGCTGGTCGCGCAACTTATAGCCGCTTAGAAAACTCAGTGGCGCCGGGGCGGAACGCCAGTACTCGATCAGGTTGGGCTGCTCCAGCAAACGTGCGACGGCTTGTAGTCGGACATAGCCCAGCATCTGCCCGGCATCCGGATAGGCCGGACGGTATGGCGCAACAACCATCGCATCGCGCTGGCGGCTCGTGGGTGTCCGGTCGGTGCGCGACATCACCCCGGCCAGCTGTGTCTGGATCGCCTGGCGCAGCGCCAGTACGGGCACGGGATTCGCGGGGTCCAGCGTGCGCAGGGCGTCGTTGAATGCGGCCAGCTTTTCTTCGAGCGAGGCCAGCTGGGCCTCATCGGCACGCGTCAGGAAGGAAATCGTCGCAAGGAACTCGTCGTAGGGCGGGGCTTCGCCCGGCGCCTCACCCACTGAGCACATGCGATAGGGCGTGGCCGACAGCAGCAGCACGCGTGCGGCGTGGTCGTCTTGCCTGAAGTCGAACAGCTGACGGGCGAGATCGGCGTTCGGGTCGTTGGTGTCGAGCAGGTGCTGGAAGCGCTGGAACTCGTCGAGAATCAGCAGGTCCGGTTCCAGTGCGCGGATGCACACGCTGGCAAGGGCCCGCCGCAGGTCGGCGATTAGTTGTGCGGCCTGCTCCTGGTCCGGGTCGCGCGCGCGGAACACGCGTTGCCGGGGGAAGCGTGAAGCGAGATGCTCCAGGCGCTCGCGGAAGCCCGAGCCATCCCCGCAAGGCGCGTGGATGAGCTCGATGAACTTTGCCTCGAGCGTGGCGTCGATGGCATATCGTGTGGGAACGTCGTCGATCAGTTCGCTGAACCGGCGATGCCCGACCTGCTGGGTAAAGAGGTTGCGCCACTGCGTCTTGCTGACCTTGGGGATGGCCTTGGCGACCATCACGGCAAGCAGTGCCCGCTCCAGGGCTTGGCCCGGCTCGTTGCGGAAATCCAGCGAAGTGCCGGGCGTCAGAGCCTGGAAGTTCAAGCCCCGTTTCGGCAGCGCGGTCTCGCGGACCGGATTGCCATGCCGGTCGCGCGGGATCAACGGCATCAGGGTCAGCCGCCCCTGCGACTGGAAGCCATCATCGCCAATACCCGGGATGCTCAAGCGGGCCAAGTTCTGGCGGGCAATGTCGGCGTTGGAGCAGATGTAGACCACATCGATGCGCTCGACCTTGTCCGCCAAGTGTCGCAGCGTCTTGGCCAGCACGCCGCGTGCAACCATGGTCTTGCCCAGGCCGACTTCGTCGGCCACTAGGAAGCGGCCACTGGCCGCTTCGTCAGCGAGGAATAGGCGATGGAATGCCCAATCGACGGTGCGGCACTGGAAAGGCTTGAGTTTGGCGAGAGCCTTGCGCTCAATGTCTTCCCAGTCAAGAGAATCGTTCATGGCTGGTGTTATTCGCTTGAGTTGGCGAGGAGCTGCTGGGCTTGGCGGAAGGCGGCCCATATCTGCTGGAAGCCAGGGTCCTGGCGCAGGCCGCTGGCGCCCTCGTCGGCGCTTTCGATGAGATCCACGACGCCACCCAGGGCATCTGGCTGGTGCGCCAGTGCATGTAGCAGCGTCTCGAACAGTGGCGGACCAGAGGGGGCGTTCGTCTCTGCGCGGCTATCGCGCTGGCGCCGGCGACGCAGGCGGCGGCCCAGTTCCAGATCTCCGCCCGCCAGCAAATACTCCAGGTAGAGCGCTAGGCTCCCCGGGTTGTTCAGGTGGCGTGACACCGCGGCCGATTCGCGCGATTGGAACGACGGCATGATGCCGGAGGGTTCCAGCCGGACCGTGGCTTCCGCCCGCAGTTCGCCTGGCACGCTCAGCGCAATCGACCAGAACAGCGACAGCTCGTGCAGCGCCAGGCCGCGGAATGTCACCCCCTCGGCCGTGCCGACGGCTGCGCGATCTGCCGGCAGCGTGATGGGCCAGGCTCGCCATTGAATGGTGTCGTCGCCTAGCCGCAGCGTTGCTGCGCCGACAACGGAGAGCGACAGGTCCCAGTGCAGGTCGTCGTTTGCGTCGACGTGCGCCTGCAGGCGGCCCTTCGCGATCAACTCGGTCAACTTCCATCCGAGTTCGCGCTGCCGCTGGCGCAAGGCGACGGCCTCAGCGTCAGGCTCGGCCTCCTGCCTGATGTACGGGGCGGTCAACGGCCCCAAGCCGTCCGGCCCGCTGATCGCCTCGACGCCAAAGTGCTTCCGCGGTCCCGACAATTGCAGCAGGAACTCGACATTTCGGGTGAATGCCGCCTCGGTGGCATTGGCGGAGCCCAGCCACACGTGCGCGTCCCAGCCATCGTCGGCTACCCAGAGCTTGGCGTGTAGGCCGCTAAGGGGTGCGCCTTCGCAGGCCAGCCCGTCGAGGAATTCGTGCACGCGAGGCGGCGCATCCTCGCACCAGGCAACGGGCAGGTAGCCGGCGTTATCGTCCAGGGCGTCCTGGCGCGCCAGCAGTCCGATGGGGAAGGGCGCTTGCGCCAATGCCTTGAGCAAGCCTTCGGAGAGGAAAGGCGAGACCACCAGCATGCGGCGGCCGGTGCGGCGCGCGGCGGATTCGACCCAGGGATGGAAGGGACTGTGCGGGCCCGTGAACAACTGGTTAAGGTCGTAGCGGTGCTGGGCGATGCCGATGGGCCAGAACGCCCAGCTCTCGACGCCGTCGTGCTCGGACGTAAACTTGACGGTCCCCAATTCCTCGGCAAAACGATCGCGGCGCGCCAGGTGCCGCTCGGCCGGCGTTCCCACCACAGGCAGTTCCTCGCTGCCGAGCGCCTGAACAAACTGGATCAGCGGTGCATTGGCTCGGATCTTGTTCTGCCGGCGCGTCAACACCCCATCGAGCCGGGCGATCACATCCCACGAGCGGTCATAGGTCAGGTTGCGCGACAGCACGAGCAAGCGGTAACGGACGTCGTCGTCCCGCTCGAAGCGCAACAGCCACAGCTTGGGGTGAAACACGGCCCGATCTCGGCGGGGGCTGACCTGCATCACCGCGGCCTCGAGCCAGAGATAGCTGTCTCGCCATTCTGCAGGCACGTGGATGGCGCCGGCTTGGCACACCACGGTCAGGCGTTCAGACCATTCCCGCACCGCGCTAATCGCGGCGATGCGTGCGGCGGTGTCGTCGCCCAATCCTTGCGGATCTATCTGGAGGAACGCCAGCGGAATGCCGGCAAGTGCCGCCAAGTCCAGCGAGTATGTGCAGGCCAGCGCATCCGTGCAGTGGAAGCCGGGTGGAGGTGTGAGCTGATCGGACAGCAGTCCGCGATCATTGGGTTCAAGCATGCGTCGGCACCTCCGGATGCTGGAGGCCCTGGAGAATGTCATGCACGATCTGCTTGGCGGTGCGCCAGCGGAAGTCCATGGGGGCGAGCGCATCCGGTGCCTTCCAGCGTTGCAGAACGGGCGGGTTGCTCATCCGGGCTAGGTCGCCTTTCAGCCGGCGTTCACGTTGCTGGATCCAGCGATGCAGAGGCGCAGTAATCAGCGCACCCGCGCTATGTGGTGCAAAGCCGTGGCCCGCGAGAACCTCGAGCCATTCCTCGATGAAGGGTCGATCCCGCTGCAGGCGCGAGTTGGAGCGGTGCACCCATAGCCAGAAGGCGGGCAGGTCTTCGTACCACGCCGCCAGCTCATCTGACGTTGTGCCCAGCGCCTGCAGGCTGTCCCACAGGATGTCGTCGACAACGGTGGTGTCCTGATCCCGGCGGCTGACGGCCAACAGCCGGAAATAGACCGCCGTCAGCACGCGCGCGCACAGCGAAAAGTTGCGGGCATGCGTGAGTTCGCGATGCATGTGTTCCGGCAGTGCCGGGCGCGTGGCGCTGGCATGAAGCAAGCTCCAGGGCTCATCCAAGTCCGCCACGGCTTGCGTGTCCAGGTGACAGACCATCCATTGCAGCAGGCAGCTACGGCCCGTTGCGGTCGGCATAGCGAGGATCTTTTCCTTAAGATAGCGAGCGTGTTGCGGTTGGAGCGCGAAATCCGTCTGCGTCAGGAAATCCGCTTCGTCGGCGGGCAGGCCGGTATCCCAACCAAGACCCGCGCCCGGGCTGTCTTCCGCTTCGGCGTACTCCGCATCGAGCTCGCGATTTTTCCTAATCGCGCGGGTGTCAGGTAGCTCGGCAAGATACTCGGCAAGCGAGACGCCGCCTGTATAAATTCCCATCCGCCGCACGCCGGTCCAGTAGATGCTGGAGGGCAGTCGCTTGGTCTGTTCGCGACTTTCGGCGCCGATCAAGCCCTTCTTGTCTGCGGCGTCCAGTAGGGCGCCTATGAGTTTGATTTCACGATTGCGCAGCGTTCCAGCCAGGCGCTCGGCACCGACGCTCCCTCGTTCAAGGGCCCGAAGGATCCAAGGCACAAACAGGAAGTACTTGGCACGCGTCTGGATGGTATTGAGTGGCGGAAACAAATGGTCGGCGATCGCGTCGCGAACCAATCCCACCCCTAGCTCGTCCTGGGTCGACTTGTCTTGCTGCGCGGCCAGCAAATTCAATACGTCCTCGCGTTCGGCCGACGAAAAGTCCAGCCATCGGATCGCGTTCACCGGCTATGTCCTTATGAATGCCGTGTCAACGGCCAATTCTTTCTTATCTTGTGCGGGACGGCAGGCCCACCGCGAAGCAGCTATTAGATCCGATCTATTGTCAACCTGAGGCGTGACCGCATACCCCTTTGGTAGGGGGCACCGGCAGGATTCCCGCCAGAATAGCAATCCGCTAGGGTTGCGGGCCCGAAAAAATGACGATTGACAAGAACGATGGTCCGCGCTGGCGGCCTCCTCTTTTCTGGGACAGGTTCTCGTCGCCAGTGGCACCGTCAAGGGAATTCGGGACACGGCGAACTTCTTTGGTAACCGCTTTGTAAATCGCTTCTGGCTTGTCAAGATCAATGGACATCGAACGTTCTCTGGATCAAGGTGGCGTCTGCCGGTGGATGAGACCCGAAGGGCCGCGCGTCGTCGATGCTTGGATATCGGCAACACGCACGCGGCCTTGACCCCACTGTCAGGATCAACGTGCTTCATCACGGGATTCGCGATGGGTCGCGTTGCGCCAAAGATCGGCTTCGCGCTTCAACGCCTGATAGTGGCAATAGAACTCGAAGCCCTTCTTGGCAACCACGGCGAGGCCGATAGCGGCGAGGATGTTTCTGGTCATGGAGGATGGCCTGTGTAGAGGTTACCTGGCAAACGCCTTCTTTCAAGATGAGGGCTAATTGCTCCATCGGGAGCAACGCAATGCGAAAGCCTTGGCGCTGTGACGTGCCGGCGCTGGCACTGGGTGCATACGAGTTTGACGGGGCGCGGCGGTATGGCCAAGCGTGTCTTTGTCCTTGGTGACAGACTGGATACTGCCCCGCGATCTGCGCATTTTCTGCGCAGATTCTTTCGGAAGCCGGCTTTAGATTTTCTCCAGCAACGCCTCAGCCACTCTTTCCGACAACACCAACCGCAACCGGCGTCGAGCCTGGTCGACCAAGACCGTCCGGATCGCAGCGGATCAAAGCTTCCCTCGGCTTGCTGCGGCGGGTCGAGCGCGGCGTGGAACGGCAGGAGCGCGCCTATGATCATGATGTTGCAAGCCGGCACGCGCCCGCTGGGGGAAGAGGCGGAAGGTCGCAATACATTTGGAAGCCGCTCAGGATACGTTCACAGTGACTCGTGGGAGTGATAGACGATGAGCATGACCGACACGGATAGCTGCCAATCGTTTGTCGCGCCGCCCCGGGCGGGCGACAGCCCCATAGCCAGACGGTTATCGGTGCGGGTAATGCGGCTGTCTGTTCATCTTTCGCAAGAGGATCTTGAAAAATCCGGGATAGCAACCGCATGTCACCTGCCAGTTCCGGCCTACACAGCGTGCGGCGCGTCGACAGCGCGCTGCATATGGTTCGGCGCCACCGGAATCACCAACCCTGACGTCACCAGCACGATCAACCCTCGCTGCGCGCCGGTCATGTCGAGGTAGCTACGCACCTGCGCGCGATAGTGGTCGAGGGTGGCAGGATCGGGCTGCACATCGCTCTTCCAATCCACGATGACCTGGGGCGTGCCGTCGTCGGCGAAGGTGGCCGCGTCGGCGATGCCGATGGTGGCGCTTTCCTGGTTGTCCGCCATGGTCGAGGCGTAGACCGGGAACTCGGGCGAAAGGCCGGGCCGCAGCGCAGTGATCTCGGGCAGGGCCAGCGTGCGCAACACGCAGTCCGCCATCTCGGCAGGCGCGAGGCCGGCGGCCGGATCGCAGCCGGGTTCGCGGCCGAGCATGCGCACGAGGTCCGCTGCGCGCGTGGTGAGCGCCGCCGCGGCTTCGTCGGTCTCGCCGGTGAGGATCTCCTCGAGCAGCTTGTGGATGACGAGACCGCGCTCGCGTCCGCCCTGCACCACCGGATAGGCGGCGGGGCTGACGGCCTGGGCGGCATTGCCGATGTCGCCGTTCTCCGGGGCAAGCAGGATAGCGGGTGTCTCCTGCCGCAGCAGCGGGCCGCTGGCGCTTTCGTCGCGGCTCGGCGCCAGCCACGTGAGGCGGGTCTGCTGGCGCACGATGGCCAGGGCTTCGTCGCCGAACGCCTGCCGAGTCTGCCCGTTTTCCACGGTGGCCGCGCCGGCTGGCGTCCCTTCGGGCAGTTCGTCCAGCTTGAGCGGGTCGAGCGCAGGCAGCGACAGGTCGAGCAGGTTGATCCACGCGCTGCCGCTGGCGGCAGCGTCAAGCCTGGGGAGCACCAGCAGTTCGCGGGCGCGCGTGGCGGCCACGTACCAGAGGCGGATGCGTTCGCGTTCGAGTTCGGCTTTCTCGGCGTCGCGCGCGGCGTCGTAGCCGGCCGGCTTGAGGCCGTAGACCTGGCAGTAGAAGTGCCCGCTGGCGCGGTCGGCCACGGTGCTGTCGGCAGCGACCACCTGCGTCATGGTATTGACCGGCACCACGATGGGCCATTCCAGTCCCTTGGCGGCGTGCATCGTGTAGAGCGCCACGGCCTCTTCCTGCGCGTCGGGACGGCCTTCGCTGGCGCGCGAGGCATCGCTCCACGCGGCGCTCATGGCATCGGCGAAGGCGCGCAGGCCGCGCACGGCGTAGGCGCGAGACAGGTTGAGATAGAGGTCGACGTTGGCCAACGCGCGCTCGGCTTGGCCGTGGTGGCGCTCGAGCAGGATGGCGCGCACGTTCAGCGCATCGATGGCCTGCGAGATCAGGTCGTACGGCGTAGTGGCGTTGGCTTTGCGGCGCAGCAGCTGCAGCTTTCCGATGATGTCGCGCGCGAGGCCGTGGGCGATGTCCTTGCTTTCCACGCGCAGGTCCAAGCGCGGCAGGCGCTCGGGCGCGTCCTCGGCGCGCGGCAGGTGCCACACGATGTCGAGCAGGGCTTCTTCGGTCAGGCCCACCAGCGGCCCGCGCAGCAGCGCGCCGAGCGCCAGGGTGTCGCGCGTGTCGGCTAGCACGCGGGTCAGCGCGATCAGGTCCTGGATCTCCTGGCGCTGGTAGAAGCCCTTGCCGGCCTGCGTGGCGACCGGCACGCCGCGCTGCTCGAGCGCGGCATCATAGCGCCACAGGTCGCTGCCGGAGGGCGCAAGCAGGGCAATGTCGCCGGGCCGGCATTTGCGGGTCTCGCCGGTCTTGCGGTCGGCGATCTCATGCTGGCCGATCATGCGCGCGCACAACGCCGCGACCGCGTCGGCCTCGGCGTCGCGCATATGCTCGGCGGCGATCTTACCGTCCGCGCCGGTCACCGCCACGTCCAGCGCCAGCACGCGCGGCTGGTCGTCGTCGACGGTGTGGAATGGCGTAAGCGCGGTGAAGCCGGGCTGACCGCCGCCGGAGAGGATTGCCTCAAAGCGCGCGTTGACGTATGCCAGGATCGGCGCGCGCGAACGGAAGTTGGTGGAGATTGCCAGCACGCTGTCGCCGTCCTGCGCGGCGAAGGCGTCGCGCGCCTGCACGTAGGCCGCCACGTCGGCGCCGCGGAAACGGTAGATTGCTTGCTTGGGGTCGCCCACCAGGAACAGCGCGCCGGGGCGGATGCGGAAGCGGGTCCAGTCGGCCGCGCCGCCGCCTGCTGGCGGCTCGCCGCATAGGCGCCAGAAGATCTCGGACTGCAGCGGGTCGGTGTCTTGAAATTCGTCGACCAGCACGTGGCGGTAGCGGGCGGCGAGCGCGCGGCGCACGGTGTCGTGCTCGCGCAGCAGGTCGCGCGCGGCGAAGATCAGGTCGTCGAAATCGAGCAGCGCGGCGGCGCGCTTGTATTCGCGAAAGCGCGCCAGCACAGGCTGCACGGCATCGATCAGCGCGGCCAGCACATGGCTGGCGACCTGTTCCTGCAGCGACTGCCACGCGACACAGCAGACGGCGTAGCGCGGCGTGACCTGCGCACACAGGGCGTCGCCGTGCGAGGCGGGCATGCCCACCTCGCGGGCCGCCGTGCGCCAGGCGGTGGCGCGGCGATACGCGCGAAAATCGCCGTCCTTCTTGCACAGCGGGGTGTCTGCTTGCAGCCGAATTGCGAGCAAGTGCGCGAGGTCGGCGGGACGCTCCGGGCTGTATGGGAAGGCGAGCGCGTCCGCGGCCTCCGACAGCAGCGCGGACATGGCGGTGGTGTCGTCATCCTTGGCGTCGGTGTCTGCGAGGAAGGCGGCGAACGCGTCCGCCGCTTGCCGGAATGCGGCGATCAGCGGCGGCAGCGCCTGCGCGGCCGGCGCTATGGCGTGGCGGTGCGCGCGCAGCGCGGCGGCGATGCCGCGCACCAGTGCCACCGTGGCTTCCGCATCGTAGAGCACCAGTTCCGCCAGCAGGCCGCCCTGCGCGCCGTCGAGTTGCGCGCGCAGCCAGTCTTCGACGATGTCGTCGAAGGCCAGGCTGCTCTGGTCGCGGTCCATGATACCGGCGCCGGGGTCAATGTCGGCTTCCACCGGATAGGGCTTGATCAGGCGCTGGCAGAAGCCGTGGATGGTCGAGCACGTGATCTCATCGATGGCGGCGCTCGCGGCCTGCAGGTTGGCGTGGTGGTGCCCGGCGAGCCCGTCAGGAAGGGCGGCGCGCAGTTCGGGAGGGATGTGCCCGGCGCTGAGCTCGGCAACGAACTCGCGCACGCGGATCACCAGCTCGCTGGCGGCCAGCTCGGTGAAGGTCACTGCGGCGATATGGCGCGGGGCGATGCCCTCGGCCAGCATCATGGCGATACGGCCGGCCATCACGGCGGTCTTGCCCGATCCCGCGCCGGCTTCCACCAGCAGGGAGCGGTGATGATCGGCGATGGCAGTGCGGCGGGCGTGGTTGTCTTCGAGAGGCATGGTGCTGGTGTTCATCATTGGGCTTCCCAGACGTCGGCGGCTGCGCCGAGCTGCGCGAGGGCGGCGGCGTATTTGCGTTTGCAGTACGTGGCGGCGGAGTTGGCGGGCAGGGCGAAGGCGAGATCGTCGTAGGTGCCGGCGGTGTCCTTGCCCATCACGGCGGCACCGGCCAGCAGGCTGCCGCGCGCCGCGGCTAAGTAACCGGTGATCTGTGCCAGGGCGTCACCGGGCGCATCGAGAACGCGTTCGGCCGGCTCGCGCGGGTACAGCAGCGAGGCCGTGATCTCTACCTCGTCACCGAGCAGCGCCTTGACGGCGAAGGCGTACAGGCAGCGCTGCAGTTCGCGGCCGCCGTCGAAGCGGGCGTCCTCCTTCAGCGGGCGGCCGGTCTTGTAGTCGCGCACCACGGCGCGGCGGCCGTCGCCCGAGATGTCCAGGCGGTCGATATAGCCGGTGACATGGAAGCCGGTGCCGGGAATCTCGACGCGTGCGGCAGCATCCCACGGCAGGGCGGTGGTCGCGCCGGCGCGCGGCTCGGCGCCACCGAACGGCACTTCGCCGTAGGCGCGCGCGTCAGGCATGTCAGGGCCGCCCCACGCCAGCGCGCTCTCGGCCAATATCCGCACGTCATCGAGCGTGCGCTGCCAGATCACGCGCGGCGGCACGGCCTGCGCGGCTTCCCACGCGACTGAGGCGGCCTGCACGCCGCCGCGCACCGCCGCGGCAACCTGCGCGGCATTGGCGTGCGCCAAGCCGCCATCGGCTTCCAGCATCTGCAAGGCGTGGTCCAGCACCGAGTGGACCAGGTTTCCGAAGGCCAGCGCGTCGAGCACGATGGGCTCGGTGCCGGCCTCCGGCGTGCGCCAGCGCATGCCGTACTGCCAGACGAAGCCGAGCGGGTTGCGCAGCAGGCGCTGCAGCGAGCTGGCCGATTGCGGGCGGGCAAGCACGGCCTGCAGCACCGGATGGTCGGCGCGCACCAGCCCGTCGTGGGGCGTGAGTTCGGGGCGGTGCCAGTCGCGCCAGCAGTCGATGGCCGACCGGGCCTGCTCCGTGGCGCGGTACTCGGCGGGGCGCGCGAGCAGGCGGTCGGTCTCGCTGAAGGCATGCGCCGGCACGGCATTGCGGCGCAGGTAGGTCTCGGGCGGCAGGCCGTGTAGCAGCGCGCTGCGGCCCATCACGCGGCCTTCACCGTCGCGGCGCGCGCGCGACAGCACAACTTCGTCGGCGGTAGTGGCGAGGATGGCATGGAAGCTGTGCCGGTCCGCTGTCGTCACCGGGAACGGATCCAGCTCCGTGGCCGGCACGATGTGGTCGGACAGCAGACGGTCCTCGGACAGGCCGCGCGGCCATCGCGAGGAGTTCAGCCCGAGCAGGCGCACGAAGCGGCGCGGCGCCGCGGCCAGTTCGCTGGCCGGCATCCAGGCCACGGACACGCAGGCTTCGAGGCCGTCGTCCTGCTTCAGGCTCTCCAGCGTGGCGTCAATCGAGGCGGCGGGGCCGGCCAGCAGCGCCTTGCGCCAGATTGTGCGTGCGCGGCCATCGAGCACGGCCTCGCCAATCTCGGTGGCAACGCCGATGCCCTGGTCCAGCAGCGTGACGATGGCGCGCAACTCGGGGGCGTGGTCGATGCCATCGGGCCACTGTTCAGGCGTGATGCGCGCCAGCAGGCGCTCCCAAGCCGGGACCGAGGCCAGCGGGGCGTCGGCGGGGAGGATGCGCGTCCACCCCGCCGGCAGGGTTTCGAACAGACCCCTGGCGCCGCTTTCGCCGGAACGCAGCGCGGCGAGCCGGCGCATGCGCGTCTGCGACAGGCCGCGAACCAGGATGTCGGCCAGCGCGGCGGCGGTCTGCCCGTCGCGGCTGGCGGTCACCTTGATGCCGTGCACGAAGTGCAGGTCGAGGTTGGCGTCGGCGCGCAACGCGAGAAAGTGGTCGTCGTACTCCGCCGGCGTCACCGCGGCGATGGCGATCTCGGCGGGCTTGGCCCGGCCGGAGGCGAGCAGGGCGCGCGCCCAGCGCATCGCTTCGATCGCCTCGTGATACGCCGTGGAGGCGCTGGCCACGGTAACGGCAGGCTGCGCCGACGTCGTGCACTCGATGTGCAGCGCGGTGCCGTCGAGCCATTCCGGGACCATATGCGGGCCGGCCAGCCAGCGCACTGGCGTGCGGGTGGCCATGGTGGCAAGCAGCGCGCGCCAGCAGGGCGGCACGTCGGGAAGCCCGGTGAGTGCGATGGGGCCGAAGAGTGCCGGCACGTGGGCGATGCGAGCCATGGCGGCCTGCGCCAGTTCGGCCGGCCGCTTCATGCCGGCGGGCAGACGGGCCAGCACCGCGGCCTCCAGCCTGGCCATGGAATCGAGCCGGGTATGGCTGCCGGCGCGCGCCTGTAGGTCGATGCCGGCACGCCAGGCCTTGCGCAGCGTATCGGCGGCGGCGTCCACCAAGCCGGGCAGTTCCTTGATGCCGTCCAGCTCGCCCAGCGGCGTGCACGGCAGCGCGGCCTGGATGGCGGCGCGCAGGCTGTCATCGTCCACCGGCGAGAGGAAGCCGCCGGCCAGGCGCGCTGCCATGTGCTCCAGGGCCATGATCTGCAGACCGTGGTTGCGCTCGCGCGCCGCCCTGAGCCGCCACTCGCGCGCGGCCAGTCGGCCCTGCACGATCACTGTCTGCCGATAGGCTTGCTTCAGCATCCTTCCCTCCTGCATTGCGCTAGGCGCGGCCTGGCGAGCTTCTGCGCGCCCCCGCGCCCGCGATGATTCATGAAATTCCCCCATCCGGAAACCCCCTGCGCGGGTGGGGAGGTTTTGCTACGCGTCAGCCGCCGATGGCCTGGTCGAGCGCTGTCAGCACGCCCAGCGCCGTGCCCTGCAGCCCCACGCCCGAGCGCATGTCGCGCACGCCGGCTTGGCGCGCATTGATGCGGATGAAGCGCGCCGCGTGGCGCTCGCCGAAGCGCCGTGCGGTGGCGATGTCGGTGCCGGCGCCAAGCTCGATGACCACGATGCCGCCGCGTCCCTGCGTCCAAGCGCCGAGCCTGATACGCGACAACGCCGTGGGCTCCTCGACCCACGAGTAGTCGTCGAACATCAGAATATTGGGCCGCGCCATGCTTCCGCAGCGCGGGCAGTGCGGGGGCGCGTTGCGCAACCGGCACTGCGCCTCGTCCACTTCGGGCGCGAAGTCGTCGGCGCTCCGGGTGTGCTCGCCGCAGGGCATCGAGCATTGCAGTACATGGATCGAGCCGTGGCATTCGTGCACCTTGGCCGCGTCGAAGCCCGCGCGCTGGAAATGTCCGTCGACGTTCGAGGTGAAGACCCGGTAGCCATCGGGCATGGATTCGCCCCAGCGGCGCAGGATGCCGAAGCCGGCGTGCGGCACCGTGCGGCGGTAAAGCGCCAGCCGGTGGCCGTAGAAGCCCCAAGCCAGCTTCGGGTTGGCCTTGAAGGCGTGCGGCGCCGCGATGTCCTCGAAGCGCAGGCCGGCCTCACCCAGCGCGGGATAGGCGCGCCAGAAGCCTTCGGGCCCGCGGAAATCCGGCAGGCCGGAGTCCACCCCCATGCCCGCGCCGGCGGTGATCAGCAGCGCGCGCGCATGGCGGATCCAGTCGGCGGCCAGTTCGATGTTGTCGTCTTCGGCTTTCATGCGTTCATTCCTAAAGCGCGCCGCAAGCATGGGTTTCAGTTTGGTGAATCGCCACACGCGCCCAGGGCAGGTGGTCCGGGTGGGCGACCATAGCGTCGAAGACTGACTGGTGTTTCGGTGCGATCATGTCAGCTCCCCTGTGCACGGACTGCGGCGGATGCCGCGCACCTGGTCCCCGAAGCCGCGCAGCCACCACTCGAGCTGCGCCGTCTCGACCACTGTGGCGCAGATCTCGAACTGCGCGCCGAGGTCGGTGACCTGCTGATCCGCCGACAGCGGCGATTCGAGCAGGTGCAGCCCGGTGTCCTTGTCGATGCGAAAGGTCAAGCGAATGCGTTTGCCGTCGCCGAAGCCGAAGCGGCCGTCGGCATCGTATTTCTCCAGGTCGAAGTCCCTTGGGCGCTCGAAGGTGTGCGGCGAGACCTGCGCGCCGCCGATGCGGTGTAGTGCCAGGGTGCGCTCGTTGTCGTAGCCTTCAAAGCGGCACACCAAGTACAGCCGCGCGCCTTGCTGGGCCAGGCCGAGCGGCATCACGCGTGCGGCCTTGTGCTGGCCGGCCGCGTTCTTGTAGTCCACGTCCAGCCAGGAGTTGCCGTACAGCGCGTTGCTGACCGCCTCGAACACGCCCGGCCGGATCTTTGGGGGCAGCAGCGGCTGCGTGGTGCTGACCACCCGGACCTTGGACAACCATTCGCGCCCGCGCTTGCCGCCGGGCCCGTTGCCAAGGTTGGCGTGTGCCTGCTGGAAGAAACCGTCCATGGATTTCATCAGGCTGGCGGGCAGCAGGTTGCGCAGGTGCTGCTCCGCCAGCGCCAGCATGATGGACTCCTGCTCGCTGAGCACCGGCAGCGCGAGGCCGTTGGCGCGTTCCTTCCAGCGGTAGCCGTAGGGCTTACTGCGCTCGTCGCGCTCGATCTCGAAGTGCTCGCTGAGCAGTTCGAGCTGACGCTGGATGGTGCGCAGGTCGCGTGCGTGCGGCGTGTTGCTGAGTTGTTCGTGCAACTCGGGTGCTGATACCTTGCGCCCGCGCGGAATGCGGCGCAGCAGTTCCAGCGCGAGCAGGACGGTTTCGGTCGTATCGGAACGTTTCGGCATGCGGTTCAGTGTGCGGGTCACTCGTTGCCGGTGAAGTGTTGCCAGAGCCGGACCATAGCAAGGCTGTCGAGGTGACAGTATTCCTCCAACTGCATCCGCAGTTCCGTCTTGCGTTCGGGCGCCGTACCCGGATGGGTGACTTCCTGGTAGGCGCTCATCGCCATGCCGCCGTCCTGGACGCCTTCGAGCGCGTCGTAGCGCAGGTCCGGCGCGATGGCCGGCAGCACGCGCTTGATGCTCCAGCTACCCGCCTGGCCCGGATGGTAGTAGCGACGCTCAGCCACCGGCAGCAGATCGACCACGCGCTCATTGATGGCCAGCAGTGGGGCCGCCAGCTCGGGAAAGCGCTCGGCCAACTCGCGGATGCGTGTTTTCTCGAAGGCCGCGTTGTAAACGAAGACGGGGCCGGGCTGGCCGCAGCGGTCGATCAGCGCCCGCGCGAACGGGCGGGACGGGTCGTCGCCGGAGAGGTCGAGGAACGAGGAATGCGCCAGTTCGCCGCTGCGCGACAGCTGGTGCAGGCTGAACTGGAATGGGATCTGCTGGTAAGGTCGCGTACCGACCCAGCGTGGCACTGCGAACTGGACGGTCTCGAAATCCAGGAACAGGGCGGGCAGGCCGTGCTCCGCTAGGTCCGCGGCCGCGCCGACGGCGTCGAACCAAGCCTGGCCGGACAGAGTCTGGGCCTTCACGCGCTGCTGGCGTTCGATGAGCAAGGCGTCCGGCACGTCGCACATGTCGGTCACGCCGTCCTCCTCGATCAGTGCCTTGAGCGCGCGGGTGCGCACGCGTGGCAGCCACTGCACAGGATACTCCGCTTGCGGCTCCTGGCCCTGGCAATAGGCGAGGAAGCCGCATTCGTAGGGCTCGCCGCAATGCCGGCTGGTCTTCATGGCCGGTTCGTCCGGCTGACTCGCGACTTCCTGGGCCTGGGCGATCCACGTCTCGACCTCGCCAGCTCGCGCGAAGGCCTGTTCAGACAGGTCCTGCTCGACCAGCAGGCCGCGGTAGTCGCCGCCACCGGGATAGACCCACTGGCTGTCGATGTGAGCCAGCGCGACGGCGCTCAGTGGCACGCCGGCACGCTGCGCGACGTAGGCCTGCACGGCCGTGTCGTCGCGCTGGTAGTCCTTCACGCTGGTTGTCGACTTGACCTCGACCATGCGCCAGCTGCGCCGCGCTCCGCTGCCGGCGGGCAGCATCACGTCAGCAAACGCGAGCGCGCCGGCGGCGCGGAAGCCGGCCTCGAAGACCAGCCGCGCCGGCTCGCTGCCCAGCAGTCGCCGGCTGATCGCGAAGGCGGCCTCGAAGCCCTCGCGCTGGGCATCGACCAGCGCGCCGGCCTGTTGCGGATCATAGAGCTGGCGCGCGATCTCGCCTACTTGGTGCCCGATCGCGAAGCTCGCCTCGGTCGCGGCCGATTGGCGGCGCAGCGCCGGGCGGTGGATCTCCAGCCAGAGCCGCTTCGGGCATTGCCGGAAGGCCATCAGCTTCGACTTCGATAGTGAGCGCATCGTCTGTTCTGTTCAAGCCTGCACGGGGCAGGCGGATTATTCCATGCTTCGGCTGCTCTCACAGGAAGCCCAGCGTGCCCCTGGCGCCTTCCTTGACGGCGCACTCGGCCTCGAGGGCGGCGATGAGCGCCGCGGGGGATCCGAGCGGCCGGAAGCGGTGCTGGCGCGCGGCCGCGACAAAGTCGCCGGGGGTCAGCTTGCCCAGGCGTGCTAGGCGGAGTTGCAGGTCCTCCGCCGGGGCTTCCAGTGCGAGCACACTGCATTGACGGCACAGCAATGCCCAGGCTTGAGCCGGCTTCAGGTAATCGAAGCGGACTTTGAGGTCGAATCGCCGCAACGCCGCCTGGTCCAGGCCCTCGACCAGGTTGGTCGAGGCCACGAACACGCCCGGGAACGATTCCATCTGCGTGAGCATTTCGTTGACCAGCGTCACCTCCCAGCCGCTCCTGGCGCCGCGCCTGTCCTGCAGGAAGCTGTCCACCTCGTCGATGAGCAAGACCGCGCCGTCCTGTGCCGCCTGGCGGAACGCGCTGGCGATGTTCTGCTCATTCTCTCCCACCCATTTCGACATCAGGTCGGAGGCCCGCTTCACGTGCAGCGGCACGCCCATCTGCCCGGCCAGCCAGCGGCCATAGGCGGTCTTGCCGGTGCCGGGCGGCCCGTACAGGCACAGCCGGCCGCCGCCGGTGCGCACCAGCCCGGAGCCGATCTCCTGCAGGTCGGCGTCGGTGTGGAGGAGAGCGGGGTCATAGGTTTCCGGCAGCCGGTCGCCGGTGGTCCGGTCCAGGGGCGAATGTCCCTGGGCTTCAAGCGTGTTGCCGATCAGCAGCGTCATGGCGCTGGCCGCGCCCTGGGTGCCGAGGTCTGCGTGGATGGCGCGCACCACCGCGGCCGCGCGCGTCACCACCGCCGGCGCCAGCGCCTCGGACTCGGCCAGCCGCTGCACGGCGGGCGCGTCCAGCAGGTCGCCGCAGGCGTCCTCGATGATGCGGGCACGCTGCCGCCGGGGCGGCACCGGCAGCTCGAAGACCATGTCGAAGCGCCGGATGAAGGCGGCATCGAGCCGCCCGGAGTTGGACAGCCACACGGTGGGCACCGGGTTCGCCTCGAGCATGCGGTTGATCCAAGCCTTGCGCGATTGTGCGGTGCTCTTGCGTCCGAACAGGGCCTCGCCGTCGTCAAAGACGTCTTCCACCTCATCGAACAGGATCAGCGCGCGGCGCTGGCCGAAGAAGCTCTGCGCGGCGCGGAAGGCGCGCAGCCTCCGCTCGCCGTTGATGGGGTCGCCGTCGTCGTCCTCGCTGGCCACCTCGAACAACTCGCTGCCCAGGTCCGCTGCCAGTGCCTTGGCGAGCTGGCTCTTGCCGGTGCCGGGCGCGCCATGCACGAAGATGTTGACGCCCTTGCGGCCCGACGCCAGCGCGTGGCGAAGGTAAGGCCGCATCACCGCGAGCGTATCCGCTAGGTGCGCGTAGTCATCGAGCGTGAGCTGCGCGGGCTCCGCCTGCGCCACGGTGTCGCGCAGCAGGGCGATGGGGTCGGCGTCGGACGACACGATATGGTCGGCGAAGCTGTCGGAGAGCAGCTCCAGTTTGTTGCTCAGCGTGGAACTGCTGCCGCGGTCGACTGCCACCAGGCCGGACTGCGCCAGCACGCCCTGGGTGCGCAGCGCGTCGCGGACCTGCTCATCGGGCAGGTCGAGCAGGGCGGCCAGCACGTGCGGCACCTTGGTCGAGGAGAGCTGGCCCAGCAGGTCGGCGGTATCGTCCAGCAGGCGCTCGTTTTTCAGCATCACGGCGAAGGCCAGGATGCGACAGTCGACGTCCGACAGGCCTACCAGCTCCGCCAGCCGAGCAATATTGTGGGCGAGGCAGGCGGGCAGCCCGGCGTCGCGGTACTCGGCCTCGGCCTCCTGGTGCTGCTTGCGCAGCGCGGCCCGCACCGCCTTGGCATGGAACTCGTCGCAGTCCGGCTCGAGCCAGGCGCCCAGCCCCAGCAGCTGGGCCAGCGTGTCATTGCTGAAGCCGGCGCGCTGCACGAACTCCTGATGGCCGCCGAGCGGCACCAGCAGGCGAAGCAGCCACAGACGTACCATGGGCGGTAGGTCGATCGGCATGCGGGAGTAGCGGGACGGCCGGCGGCGCGGAATCATGGGTTTCTCCTGTCGAATGCCGCCATTGTGGCCAGAGGATGCGTCAAATTGTGTCGCATGCCGACGGGCGCGGCGGGAATGGGCGCGGGCGCGCCACATGTCATGGCCGGTGCGGTATGCTCGTACGCTTTGCAAAGGGAAGGGGAGATCCAGTGGCACGCGTGATTCCGGATGGCTGGGAGACCATGGAGGCGAGCGGTCCGCTCCAGCGCGAACTCGAAACGCTCGCGGTGCTGGCCGTCGGGCTGCCCGACGGCTACACGGTCTACCATTCTGTGCACTGGACCAATGTGGCCCACGCACATGCGATCTACGGGGAGATCGATTTCGTCGTAGTGAACCGCGCCGGCCAGCTGCTCATCATCATCGAGCAGAAGAGCGGATTCCTGGATGAGACGCCGGAGGGCCTGGTCAAGCACTACGGCACCCGCTCGCGGCTGGTCTCGGTGCAGATGGGCCGCACCGCGGATGGCCTGCGCGGCAAGCTGATGCGCAGCCTGAACGGGCAGCCAGTGTTCATCGAGCATCTGCTGTATTGCCCGGACTATACGGTGCGCAACCCAGTGACGGCAGGCCTGTCGCCCCAGCGCATCGTGGATGCAGGCCGGCGCGCACAGCTCTGCCACATCATCCAGGCGATCCTGCCGGCGGGCGAGGTGGACGCCGCCGCGGAGCGGGTGCATCGCTTCCTGTGCGACACGATCCAGCTCGAGACGGACGTGAGCGCGCTGATCGGGCAGGCGCGCACACTGGTGACGCGAGTGTCGGGCGGCCTGTCGCACTGGGCGCGTCAGCTCGATCTCGAGCCCTTCCGGCTGCGCGTGACGGGTACTGCGGGGTCGGGCAAAACGCAGCTCGCCCTGGCAGAGTATCGCGATGCCATTGCGCGCGGGCAGCGTCCGCTCTATGTCTGCTTCAACCGGCCGCTGGCCGATCATTTCGCGCGCATCGCGCCGGCCGGCGGACTGGCTTGCACGTTCCACATGCTGTGCGACCTCTTGCTCAGACACCACGGCGCCGTGCCGGATTTCTCCGTGCCGGATGCGTTCACGCGGCTGGTGGCGGCGGTCGAGGCGCTGCCGGTGCCGGGCGAATTCGTGTTCGACACGGTGATCGTGGACGAGGGGCAGGATTTCGCCCCGGCTTGGCGCGACCTGGTGCTGCGCCACGCCGCGCCCGGCGCGCGCATGATCTGGCTGGAGGATCCGATGCAGAACCTGTACGGCCATCCGCCGGCCGAGCTGCCTGGCTGGGTGCGGCTGCGCGCGCGTAGCAACTTCCGCAGCCCCCGGCCGGTGGTGAGGCTGCTGCAGCCGCTGCTGCCGCCGGAGGTGGAAATCGAGGCGACCGCGCCGATCGCGGGCGGCGAGGTGGAATTCCTGGTCTATAAGGACGAGGCGCTGCTCGACAGCGTGAAGGATGGCCTGCGCCTGTGCTATTCGGACGGCTTCCGTTCCGGGGACGTGGTGCTGCTGAGCTACCGAGGCCGCGAGAACTCGCGGCTGCTCTGCTATGACCAGCTTGGGCAGAACCGCCTGCGTGCCTTCAGCGGCAGCTACGATGCGCTGGGCCAGCCGGTCTATTCCGATGGCGATGTGCTGGCGGAATCGGTGTTCCGCTTCAAGGGGCAGTCCGCGCCGGCCATCGTGTTCGCCGAGATCGATTTCGAGACGCTGGGCGAGAAGGAAATCCGGCGCCTGTTCGTGGGCGCCACGCGGGCGACCATGAAACTGGTGCTGGTGTTGTCGGAGCGGGCGGCGGGGTTGTTGTACGAGCGCTTGTAATTGGCGATGCAATGCGCGGGCGGCGATGGCGGCCGCCTTCACGGCCCGCACGGTGTCGTTGGTCCTGTTCATGGATGGCTGCCGGGCGGAAGGAGGCCTCGCCTGCCCGCGCGATTCCGCGCACCCTTCAGCGCCCGCCTGTGGCGGCAACCAGCGCGGCGAGCTGGTTGCCGCTGCCGACCAGCCGGGCGTGGGCGTCGCGCGTGACATCGTGCTGCGGCTCGTAGCGCCCGAGCAGATGCAGGTGGCTGTCGCGCGCGGTCTGGATGCCACG
Source organism: Cupriavidus sp. GW823-FHT06D04 (assembly GCF_058795055.1). NCBI lineage: Bacteria > Pseudomonadati > Pseudomonadota > Betaproteobacteria > Burkholderiales > Burkholderiaceae > Cupriavidus > Cupriavidus sp. GW823-FHT06D04. The sequence goes on from NZ_JBXAHL010000036.1 coordinate 21,729, forward strand.
GGTATCCGTGTCGATGTAGCCGATGACGTGGGCGCGGGCATCCCTCAGGGTCTGGCGGTGCATGCTGTTCTCCTTTCTGGCGTTGGGCTCGGAACAGGATGCATGTTGATGCCGTATCCGCGCATCGGATGCGCAGATGCGTGGCGACACTGCACTCCTCAGCAGACTCAGCCACCAGGAGGGCAAGCCATGCAAGTCGTCACGATTGCTAGTACCGCGTCCGTCACCGGCGCTACCCCGCCAATCCAACTGCATACTACCCCGCAGACCAGGCCGCAGCGCGTGCTGTTGCAGCGCTGGGGCTTCTCCGAGCAGGAGGTTGCCGGCCTGATGATGGACCTACCTTCGCTGGACGGCCGCCTGGCCTGGACGGCGGACGAGCGGGCCAGGCCGCGTCCCGACCTGGTCATCCACCTGGTCGATGCCACGCGCCTGAGCGGCGTGTTCGGCGGCGCGCGCTGGAATGCGATGGGGCCGGTGGATGCCATGCGGCGCGCGCGCCGGCGCGGCACCAGCGAGATTGCCGTGGTGCTGGGCTCGGCTCAGCATCTGCCGGTCGAGCGCGTGGGGTGCTGGGTGCTGGCGGGCGAGCGCAGCTTGGCGGCGGCGCTGGGCATCGTGGCGCGCACCGCAATCGAGCCGCTGCTGGCGGCGGATGCGGTCAAGCGTTCTGGCTTCCATGAGCTGGCGGCCATGAATGCGTTGTGCATCCTGACCCGGGAACAGGAGCGGGACCGTGAGGCGCTCTCGCGGCGCGTCGTTTCCGTGCTGTGGGCGGCGGTCAACCGCTCCTGCGCGGCCCCGGCCCGCTTGCTGGTGGCCGCGCAGACGCATGTGATGGATCACGTGGATTCGTTCAACCCGCAGCTACTCCAGCGCATCCGCGCGTTCCGCAGGCATTCCGGCTCGCTCGACCTGAGCGCCGACATCGCCATCGCATACCCGTGGCCGGCCACTGCCGTGCCGGCCCTGTAGCCATCGCTGAGAGGCGGCTCAGGCCGCCGGGCCTACGCTGTCGGCGTAGGCAGCGCAGGCCTGCCTGAGATTCTCGGCGATCTCCTTGCGAAGGCCGGCCGGAGAGAGGATCTCCACACGCGCCGCGCGTTCCATCAGCAGATTGCGGAATTCAACCGACGGGATCACCGTCGCGGTCAGCCGGAAGCCGCCATCTTCCTCGACGATCTCCTGGTCCTCGGCCAGCTTCTGCTCGCGGAACAGGTTTTTGATCTCGCCGTCCTCCCGCACGCGCAGCTCGACGCGTACCGGCGCCTCGGGAAAGAACGAGAAATACTGGTTGTGGCGAACGTAGGCGTCGAGGTCGAAGTCCGGGTCCGGTTCGCCGGGCTCGTCCGTGCACGCGGCGGAAACGAAGCGGTCCAGCCGAAGCTGATAGCGCTTGAACCTGCCATCGCTGCCGCGGCGGCTGGCCACTAGGTAGAGCACCGGCCCGCGTTCGACCAGCGCCAGCGGTACAACCGGGTATTCGGCGGGGGCGTCACTGTCAAGCCGGGAATTGCGGTAGCAGACCGTTAGAACCCTGGTGGCATACAGGGCGCGCCGGATCGCATTCAGGATGTCCTCGCGGATCGGCGGCGAGCGCAAGGGGTAGCCCGCATCGATGCGCACCGTCTTGGTTGCCCAGGCGCGTGCGTCCACGAGTGCCGGGTCCACCGGACTTTCCTGCAGTACTTTCGCGGCGCCGGCGAAATATGCCTCGAGCTCGCTGACGACATGGCTGGGCAGGTGGTTGGGTGCATGCCGCTGCAGCGTCAGCAGCGCGATGGCGAGTTCCAAGGACGGGCGGCGCGCTGTATCCGACAGAGCCTTCTTGCCGGTGCGCCACCAGACCCGGTCGCGCGAGCGCCCGGACTTGGCCACCAGCCCTTCGTTTTCCATGCGCTCGAGCGCGCGTAGGATGGTGTCGCGTTGTGGTGGCTGATGCCGGTAGAGCGCCTGCAGGCTGTGGATGAGCTCGCCTGACGAGATCGGCATTTCGGCTGCCGAAGGCATGCAGGACAGGATATCGCCTTCGAGGCGGGGCCACTTAGCCGAGGTCACCATCTGGAACTTCCGTTATTACTTTTGTTCGGACGCGCTATCGTAGCGGATCCGCGCACAAAATGCGCAGATGCCGTGCCTGGCCTGCTTGGGGCTCCGGTCACCGCTCCCCAGCCTTCATTGCGCGGCCAATACAACGTTTATACAAGTGGGTTTTGGGATAGTCGTAGCAGGGGTAATCTGCGGCGAGCCTGCAAAGACCGACCCCTAACGGTTGGCACCTATACCATATCGAATCATTTCAACGCATGCATCAACAAATCGATCCCATTGACGCGATGGCTAGGAAAGAACAACGGGACGGGCCGGAGGCTGGAGGTTGCTATAAGAATGCAATGCAAGCAGACAACGGTAATGCCCTTGAGCATGTGCAAGGCCCCCGCTTCTATCTAGTATGCCGCTTAGATGGCTACGAAAACGAGCGTAGCCTCGCATTACATCGCCTTATCTCGGTGCAGACGTCGACCTTGACGTTCGAGCTTCCGAAAGATATTGATCTGCAGAAATACGATGGCATGGGCGGCTTGGGTTTGGAGAGGGAACGCGTATCCAGCCTAGTTTCATAACGACAACGCAGTCAGGCTGATCTGATTGGGTCGCCTTTGTCGCCGGAGCAGAGAGTAGAGGAACCGGAGGGCGCGTTCGAGATTAAAGCTACGGTCGTGGAGACGGCGCAGCTTGATTGGTTCCGGGGATTCGAAGATCGGATTAGCGAGATCGACCTGGAAGGCGGTTTATATAATTGTGCCGGAAAAGGATGGACAGGCTATAGTATCGCCTTGGTATGTTTTTCCGTGTGGATTACGCACCTATATAGAGACAGCCTGCGGTCGCTCCCAATCCGGGGGGCCAGTTTGCGTTGGAGCAGGTGCCGCTGTTTGCGGCGGAGAGGGGGTTCAGATTCGGCGGAGTACGCACTTAGAGCTGATACCGCTGGTTATAGCGGGTGCGATCGTCGACGACTCGACCGGGCTGGCATTGAGGGCCGCGACCTGTGGCGCCCTGTTGTTGTTAAGGGCACTTCTCTGCTTGCGGCCAACGCTAATCCAGCAGGGCGGAATCTGCCAAGAGTTATGACCGATGTGCTATCAATTTCCTCGGAGACTCTGTCGATAACGATTGATGGCCAGACAAGGAGTAATTATCGAAGAGATCTGTCTCCTCTCAGATGAAGAATCTTTTGACGCTTTTTATTCTGAAAATCAGTAATGCCCTACGACATCATTGAGCATGTACATCGCGTGGCCGCTTGGGCAGCCAGCCGAGCGGCGAGCACATCTAAAGGCAGCCGATTTGAAGTCAGGCAAGGTAAAGCAGTGCTGGAAGCTGTCGGGCTTCGCGACCTGCTGGCCGGCCCGGAAAAGCTCCCGCCTCCTGAGGAGATGGATGCCGCCCATAAGGACTGGCGGGAGGCCGTTATCGTGGCCGCACAGGAAGAGGGGCTTTCGCTGACTCACGGTATAGCAGCCAAACTCATTAATGTTTATCTGAAAGTCGGTCTGGTCAATACCGTCTACCACGCTCACCCTCGCGTAGCCGCAATACATCCGCCCATCGATCGAGAGTTGCTCAAGGCCTTGGCGGAACGGGATCGACCAAATGCAGCCCGATGGAGACGGTACCGCGATGCGGCGTGGTCAAAATACGACAGCCAGACCTACGAGGAAGTAATTGACGCTGTGCGCTGCTACCTCGGCACTGGCGTGCCGTTGTGGCGCATTGAAGTGGCGTGGCAGGGCTATCAAGGCTGAAAGGATGCTCTGCATATTATCGGGCGTCGCGATGCGGATGAGCTGGAGCTCGACTACCCCAAGGCGTGGCGTGATGTCGTCGAGCTAGACCGGCTAGGCATGGAGGAACGGGAGGCGGCGGGACGCTTTGATCCGCCGCCCCTTACCTTCCGCCGACACCAGTCTGCTACCGCAACGCCGGAGGATGAGCTAGGACGGGCAGGGTGAGATAACGGACTGGCTACGGCGGGCGAAAGCGTGCAAGGCACGATGTCAGCCCTGCTCCCAAGCGCTGCACCATCCCTTCGCCGCGACATCTTTGCTGCCGAACAGCGCACAACCGCCGCCAGCGCTACCCTCGTCACCCTGATAAAGCTTGCAGTTGGCGCAGGTCTGGGATGGCTTGTGGCTAGGGTATTTCTGTGGGTCGACCTTGGAGGAATCGGCCTTGTGGCCGACCTTGAGCGCTTGCGGCTCCTGCTCGCCCAGCATGGCCGCGGCGCGGGCCGGCCGACTCCCAAGGATCACTGCGGCAACCATCCCGGTAGTCAGCGCGAGCGGAAGGTAGCCAAGGAACTGTCGTCTGCGCGGCATGGCGGGGGTTTCTCCGTGGGGCGGCGGGCGGCATGTGCCTGCCGTATGGGACAGAGGTTACTGCGGATTGCGGGGGAGAGGCAATGTCGTCAAACCGCAGCGAAATGGCCTGGCGCCCGCGGCAGGTCGCCAACTCTGGCATGCAATGGAAAACCTATTCGGTAGTACCGGTCACTGAGGACTTCCTCTTCTTGAGTGGCTTGTCTACAGCATTCATGGCCTTGCCTTTAGCGGTAGAGGTGCGGGGCACCATTGATCGCTTACTTTGCACGGCCTTTGGCAACGATTTGTCCAAAACCAATTGACCACCCTTGTAGGGAACCCGTCCGGAGGGCACCACGGTCGCAGCGAGTTCCACATGGTATTCCTGGTCATCAAAGAACATATGGGCGCCAAAAGCCTGAAGAATTTGGTCCTTTGGGAGACCTCCGAGAAAAAACGCTTCGTCGATGGCCACGTTCCATGCTCGCAGCGTGTGAATCACCCGCGTATGCGCGGGGCTGTTGCGCGCGGTAACAATGGCAATGCGGACCGGGCACTGTCTCGGCGGAAAGTGTTGCTGGATCTCCGCGAGCCGAAGCAGTAGTTTGGCAAACGGTCCTTCCGTCATCGCCTTGTGGCGATTCTTGCGTTCGTGCCTGATAAACGCGTCCAGGCCTTTCTGCTTGTAGATGCGTTCAGACTCGGCGGAGAACAGCACCGCATCGCCATCGAAGGCGATTCGGATTTGCTTTGCCGGTGCTTGGTAGGTCGGGGGCACATCATAGAGCTGAGCCGCGGCTACACCCCCGTCGATGGCGGCCTGCACATCTGACGCATCGCGGGACAGGAACAGGTCCACCTTGAATGCCTGCAGGTAGCGCGCAATTGATTCACCTCCAGTGAAGGCCGCCCGCGTGATGTCCAGTTTGCTAGCTTCAATGGCATTAAAAGCGCGCAAGCCGGTATCCGGAGAGTTGCGCGAGATCACAACCACTTCCACCAGCCGCCTGCCAGGAATTGCCGCATTGAGTTCCAACAACGCTCGCACAAGCGGGAATGCCGTGCCGGGGGAAAGCGGTTCATCCTCATGCGCCCGCTGGTAGGCGGAATACGCCGCCACGCCTTCTGCCTGATAGATGCCGTTCTCCAACTCCAGATCGAATAACGCCCGGGAGGAGATACCAATTACAAGCTTGTCTGTGAGATCGTAGGCCATGCCAAAGTATAAATGGCGGCCTACGTGGAGGGCTAACATACGTGCCCCATCGTCGTCGTAGGCAACTTCGCGTTTAACATAACGCCCGATCCAGCTCTCTTGTCCGACTATTGGGGGGCTACGTTATCGGGGGAAGGGCGGATGTCTGTCCGCGCCGCCACCAGCTCAAGTCGGCCGTCGGCGCGCTGGCCCTCGGTCCCGGATTCCCAATCAGTACTTTCACGATGGTGAAAATATTGGGTTGTGACGATGGATCCCGCGGACATTCAACGGTCGTCTTTTGCCGAGGAACCGGTAAGTCAGCGCCTGCCGCGCGCTTGCGGAAGATTGGTCGACTACATCGAAGGCGCCGCTTCCATCCACTCTTGGTTGAAGCCTCTTTTTAGCTCGACAAGCAACCGGTACGCCCGCTGTAAATCGGGGTGGGAGGAAGCGGAAAGCCTGCCGGCATACTGATCGATCTGGTTCAGGAAGAGGTCGCCCCGCTTTGCCTTGATCGTCTGATCCCGCAACCAGTTCTCGGCGGGCAAAACCAGGCGCGAAAGGCGGGGCAGACGGTCAGCGATGGCCAGCCCCGCAGGATCGAAATCGGTGAATGCCATCACGGGCTCCTTCCGCTTTTCGATGACTTGGGCCGCATCCGCCGAATTGAATGTCGTGTCGCCCCGGTAGATCGCCAGAGTGGCTTTCCACCGGTAATCAATCCACCGGTACCGACTGAGGTATCGGAAAGTCTCGAGGTTTTCCACCACAAGTATCTGTTCACATTCCACCCGTAACGCGTCCTCGGGACGCAGGACCAGGTAAGCGCCATCAGGTACCTCGGTTAGGATACTATCGAGCAGACATCGTCCGAAAGCCGTTCGCACCGCGACAGACGCCGCATGCGGCCTTGCTCCAAACGACTTTTCGGACAAGCCGACGTATTGTGCGGTGTCTGCGCGCCGCATCTCGCCGTCTCCGCGCTCGAGAGGGATCCCGCGATTTTCAAGTAGCTTCGCAGCCAACAACCAATCGCTCTCGACGTAGACGATGGAACGACCGGCGAGGTGCCCAACGCTGTACTCTCTGGCAAAGTATGCGGCCATCTCGGAGCGACGAGAGGCGGGACGATCGGCGACGAGGCGCTGGAGAAAGGTGATCTGCGTGGCATCAAAAATCATGCGATACCTTGCGCGATGACATCGTTGGAGATCTCGTTTGCAAATCGGTCAGTGACGCCCGCGTCCGAAACGAAGGTAAGTGGAACGCCTTCCTCCTCCAATTGAATGGACGCGTACAACAGCCAGTCCTCGACGGGTAGGCCGACGGCCTCACGCTGTTGTTCCGTCCAGCGGCGCAACGAGATCGCCCCCGACGTGCTTCGAAGTTCGCCAACCAGCGCCTCCAGCATGACGTCATGCGGTTCCAGCGAAGGAGGCTCTGGAGTGACATCTTCTTCGATGATGGCGAGCGGGGCGGGGCGCGCTTCGACCGGAAGTGGAACCGGACGCGGTGGCAACCGGCGCAGAGCGTCCAGCAGGGCGGCGCGTCCGGCTTCGCTTGTGTCGCGAACGTCAATGTGCGCCTTCACGGCAATGGGCTCAGACCGGAACAGCTCGGGTGGGGCGCCATCAAGCGAGATCTCGAAGCCCGACGAGTTCTTGTTCTGACGAAGCCAATGCGATACGCGGCTGAGCTTACGGACACGTTGCTCCAGAACCCTGGCTCGGAACAGCGAACGATTGATGGTGGCCTGAACGTCCTTGATTTGGGAGGTCCACATCAGGAGGCGGCTTGTCAGGCGCTTACGAACGACGCTTCTGACCTCCATCATGCCTGCGTTGAGAGCTTCGGTTTCGATCTCGGTGAACAGGTTGCTCACCTGCGCCATCTCATTCAACGACTCACTGATTTCGTTGATGTAGTACTTGTTCTGGCGCAGCTTCGCTTGGAAGCTGGTGACATCGCCATACTGCGTCGAAACGAGCGCGTGGAGCAGCGACAGGTTGCGCTCGATCGAGTAGGAAATGTCGATGACCGTGTCGATGAACTGCTCCAACAGGGAGTTCCGGTCGTCGGCGTCACCACCATCCTCCCGCATACGCATCTCGCGCCAGATCGTCCGCGCTTGATGGATGCTGCCGGAAAGTCGCGTAAGCGTCTGATAGGCCCGGTAACTGACGAGATAGTCAGCGATGAATTCCCGCAGACGCGGATTCAATCGGTAGACGCCTTCTTCCTGAGGCTTCAGTGCCTTCAGGTTGGCCAGGTTGTCGATCCGATTGTTGCGCTGACGATCGCCGAGCTCGACAGCGGCCTCAAACGCCTCAGCCACTAGGTCATCGTTCTGGTGGAGCGCCCGGAGCAGCTTGGCGATCTGGTCGTTGGACTCACGCATTGCTGACCCCATCGATGGTCTGCTGCTCGTCGCCGATCTCGTCATCGATACGTTCGGCCTGAATCGCCTCGTTCTCCGAGATGAATTCGATGACTTGGTAGAGGTACTCGATCTTCCCCGTGATCTTATAGATGTCCGCATTGGGGTTGAAGAGCGTCACATAGCCGTCCTCGCGCAGTTGCTCGAGAACGCGCCGGAAGTTCTCACGGATGGATTGACGGGGGTTGAAGCTCTTGATGACGCCGCTGAGATTGTTGAGTTGGTTCTCGAGCGACGCGCTCTCTATAATCAATTCCTCCATCGTGGCGAGGCGAATCACATCGCCCGGGCTCAGGGCGATCTCGGTGGAGTTGGTTTGACGGATGAGATCCAGCAACAGCACCGCCGGGCCATAGACATCCCGGAAGCGCCGCAACTCCTCCTTGATCTTGGTGACGGCGAGCGTGGTGACGTCGCGCGGAGCCATGTAGTAGGCGCCATCGTCAGGGTTGGTGCGCGCCAGGCGGCACCCCAGATCGTTGAGGTTTGCCTCGACGCGCGCTCGGATGTCGGGATCAGAGAGGTAGTTGTACTCGGACTCGTGCGCGACGGAGCAGACGAACTCGCCCGCGAGAATGGTCTTCAGGACGACATCGATCACAGCATCTCTCCAGACGCGTTGGCGGGGACCCTCTCTTCAATGGCCGCCGGAAGCTTAGGCGGAGCGAACATGCGGATGACCCCCATGTCTTCGAGGCGGTACCGTTGGGCGAACTTGCGGTAGTGCCGTGGGTTCAGGTCAGGGGAGGCGGTGATGACGTCAATGCGGTTGTCGCGCAGCATGTCCATCAGCGCAATGAAGTTCGGGCCGTCAAATTTGCCCACCTCATCGGTCACCCAGGTGACGTAGACCTGGTCGCTGCCGCGAATCATGTTGAGCATGCCAATCAGCAGGGTGATAAGGATGATCGACGTGAGGCCGTTCGACGATACATTCTCGAGCTCCGATTCACGTTGGAACGACTTTTCCACGCCGTTCTCCATGACCTTTCCGCGGATGCGGATGTGGGAGGCAAGATCGACCTCAAGGCGGCCACCGGTGGCGATCGTGTTGGCAAACTCTTGCAGCACGATTTCCGCCCCGACATCAGGGACCTCGCGGCGCTGCCCTGCGCGGCCGAGCGTGAAGTGCGTCTCCTTGGCGAACTGGCTGACCTTCTTAAGCCGTTCCATGAAGCCCAGATCGCTGAAGTCAGTGACCATCTCAATTTCGAGGTCCTTGATGCGCTCAAAGGGCTGTACCGACCGCAGGCCCTTGCCGAGTTCGCGGTTAAACCGCTTGATCTCGGTCTCGAAGCTTTGGATTGCCCCGTGGAAGCGTTCGATCGTGTCGAGAATGACCCGCAGGGTGTTGTTCAAGTTGCTAACGATCTCGCCAGGGATGTTCCTGTGACACTTCACGAGCGCATGCGCCTTGTCGATGCGTTCGGTCGCTTCCGAAACCGACTTTTCGACAAATTCCTTCACGTTATTCTCGCCAGCGGTCAGGCGGTTGTAGACCATTTGATGCAGCTCACCAATTCGACGATTGGTGGCGGCGAGTTTGCTGCGCGCGCTGTCGACATTGTTGATCAACTGCGACGAAGGCATGTTCGCGTCGAACGAAACGTCCGTGCGCATCGGCGCAGGCAATTCATCGGCAAGCGCCTGAAGCTTGCGGCATTGCTCGGCGAGGTCGGTAATCTGCTTCTCAAGGGTTGCTTGCTGGACCCGGTGGCTTTCTGCCGCACGCATGGCGTGGGCTTCATGCTCCTTGAGAGCGCCAGAGGCCGCTGAAAGTGCGGACTCGGCGGCTTGCAACTCGCCTTCAAGCCTGATGAGCTCGGCGGGGCCGTTCGCTTTGAGCCAGTCGCGCCATTGATCGACGAGCGTGGCGTTGTCCTCGATTTGTCGAAGTTCGCTGTCAATTTTCTGTCGACGGATGTCCCACGCATCGATCTTTGCGGGATCGAGGTCTTTTTCGCGCAAGCGTTGCCTTCGTTGGGCGTCGAGGTCGCGCAGATGGACCTGAGCTAGTTCCTTGATGGCAAGTCGCTTGTCCTCGAATTCAGTGGTTTCCTTCTTGGCGGCGACATTGCCATCCCAAAGCTGCTTGCCGAAGCGCGTCTCAATCTTGCTCAGTTCTTCCTTGGCAGCCTTGGACTGGGCGGCGCGACCCGCTTCCAAGTCCGAGAGTTCTTTGGAAAGCTGCTTGACATCAGCGGCGAAGCGTTCGCGCTCCTCTTTCTTTGCCTGTTCCAAAGCAAGCTTTGCGCGGTCAAGGCTCTGCGACTTCGTGGTCCGGTTTTTCTCAACGAGGGAAACCTGACTTTGGGCGAGAAGGAGTTGGTTGTGTGCACTCGTTACCCGGGCAGAGGTAGTATCGCGCCTGCCTTTCAGTTCGTCGAAGTGTCGCTGGGTGACGTCCAGCCGCTGTTGGGTAGCCAGGATCTCGGCACGGGTGTCCTCCTCATTTGCCCACGAGGGGACGGCGATCTTGTCGAGATCGACAGACCAACCAAACGCAGTGAGGGCGTCTTTGGTGGCGTCGAAGGTCGGACTGAGGTCTGTCCGCGTCAGATGTGTGGGCGAGATGAGCTTGGCGAGGTTTTCCCAATCTTCACGGGGATGCTGGCGCAATGCCGCGTGGACCGTGCCTTCCTCGGGTTCCAGGCTTCGCTCAAGGCTTGCGATCTGGTCCTTAATGCCGGCGACTTGGCTCTGGGCGGCATCAACCTCACGATCGAGATCATCGAAGGCGCGGCAAGCGGCTGCGTGTTCGCGGCTTCGCTCGACCTCGGTCCTGCGCGCCTGGCTGACTTCACCGTTTAGGGCGTCAACTTCGTCCCGCAGGGTAGAAACGACCTCACACAGGTCGGCCGGCCCTTCTATGCGTTCCGAAAGGGTCCGAGCGCGAGTCAAAGCGACCTCGCTGGCTCGGATGGCTGCCTCAGCCTTAGACGCCTGTTCCGTATGGCGCTCGCGCGCCGACCCAATCGCCTCCTTCATTTGCGTGTTCAGGCTGTCAATCCGGATGCTGCGACGCTCGACCGCTTGCTTCCACTCGGTGTCGATGGCCTCAAGGGAGGTTTCGCGCGCGATCGTCACTTGTTCCTTGGCCGCATTGATCTCGGCGTCGATCGAGGCAGCCTCAGCGGCATAGATGTTCCGCTGGTGCATGATGTTGGCGCGCTCTGCTTTCAGCAGGGGGGCATTCTCCTGCTGTTGGAACCAATGCTCGACCTTGCCGTCATCGAAACGCTTCTTCATGGACTCCTGATCGCGGAAGTCCTGCTCAGCTTTGCGGCGATTGGTCTGGGTCGTTTCGAGGGACGAGGCAAGGCGTTCGTGCGCTAACTGCTCTTCTGCCTCGGTCCGTCGGCGCTGCTCGTCCGCGTCGTCCCGGCGGGCTGTCGCGTCTCGCAGCATGTCGGACTTGTGATTGTGTAAGGCGTTCACTTCACAGGAGAGCAGGCGGATGTCGTTCTCTTCGCCGTAGTACCGATCGATGCAACGCTCGAGTTCCTCGACAGACGGCGTGAGCTTGTGCGATTCCTCGCAAGCCCGGCGGTTTTTGATCCAATCAGTGATGTCAGACTTCGTCTGTTTCAGCAGCAGTTTGTTGCGATCGGTCGCGCTGGCGCTACCGATCTCTTCGTTCACCATGCCCACCGCTACCTGAATCAGATCACTGAAGCTGACGTGTTCCTTCACCACAGCGGCCACAAGCCGATCAAGGTTCGGCATCGCTTTTGGAGTGAAGGAATATTCGCGAGCGAGCAGGCGGAGTTTTTGAGAATCCTTTGTATTGCCACGCAGATTCAGGATGATCGACCGGTACTCGGAGGTCGTCAGCTTCGGCGTGAAATTGACACCTAGGGTTGCGGCCGCGGCGATAGAGCCGGCGTCGTCCATGAAGTTGCCAGCGCCATCTACAAAGAGATCACGGTTAAACGCGCTTTCATATAGGCGGTATTCGAGTGCATCCGGGTTGTCCCGCCTGGCACGAAGTACAGCCAGACGCAGGTCGGTGGACTCCGACGGGCCGCGCTGATACTCGAAGACGACCGCACTTTCAGGAGTCGGGAAGACGAAGCGCGGCATGGATTTCTGGCCATGGCCGGCTTGAATGATCTGACTGGGAAGGTGGCCGTAAAACAGCGGGTTCAGACGCAGCGTCGTGGTCTTGCCTACGCCGTTCGGCCCGACAACAGCAGCGCCATCCCGGGGATCGACGTCCGCGATTCGACGCGAGGGCTTATTCTTGTTGGTCCCGGCATTCACCAGGTACATCCGTCTGACGCGATACACGAGAGGATCGTCCTTGTTCTAGTTAGCGCGGTGCGCGCGCGATTTAGCTAACCGGCCGCCCAACACGGCTAGCTTTGGCCCTTATCGCTACCAACATTCTCAGGGCTAAGCAACCCTGGCAAGCGCGAATGTTTAGTGTGCCAGAGCCGCGACTGCAAGCGAGATCCCAAGGCGTAGTGCGCATACCTGAGCTGTCAGCTGAGGATCTGTGTTGCAATCTTGCAAGACGGGCGCGTCTTCCCCTTGTAACTTGGGAAAAATTGCGACTAAACTCTATCCCGTCAGTCTCCTTATGGGAGCTGATGTGGTGCCAGCACGAGCTACTTGGCTGGTCCCCGTATATGCCCCCTAAGGGCGAGCGGGTTTCGATGTTTCCGAAATCTTCCTGAACGGGACCGCTCATGCCCTTGACTCTCGCGCGTCTGCGCGCTCACGCCTTCCGTCGCCAATCCGGCCTTTGCTTCTATTGCCACTGTCCAATGTGGCAGCGATCCATGGAGGCGTTCGCTGCGACCTTCGATCTCTCCAGTCGCCAGGCTCGACACCTTCAATGCACTGCCGAACATCTGCAGGCCCGGGTTGACGGCGGCGGCGACTCCCAAAGCAACATCGTGGCCGCCTGTCGGTACTGCAACAACAAGCGACACCAGCGCAAGGCCGCGCGGGACGCGGTCCATCACAAGCAGCATATTGAGCGACTCATGAGTCAGAGGCGTTGGCACGCCGCCTGGGTGTTTGAAAAATTGTTGCGTTCGGGCCGACCGGTGCCCGCCGCCACTGCCCCCCGTATCAGACATTGAGTGGCCATCAATCAGGAAATGCAATTACACAGAGCAAAGTAAGTGCAGCGCAGACGCGCGGGTACGGACTTCGATTGTCGACCCGTCGCGGTCATCCACCGCTCTCCGAACGACAGGAACGGCGTGCTGGTGGCCCTTTTATCTTTGCGCTATCCACGGCACGTTGGGATATGTACCTAGGAATTCGTCAGATGCGCTGGACGCCCTCTGCGCCTTCCAACGGTAGCCTAACCGCGGCCTTCCTGCCTGGCGCTGTCCGTCTACTCACGCTCGCCAGGGCCGACCTGCCGCTGCCGGATTGCGCTACCATCTGCCTATGCACCAACGCGCCACCAGGCGTCCCGCACTGCCTGGAGCCGGCACATTCCCGCCCCCGAGTAGAAGAGGCCGTCATGACAGAGCCTGTGGAATCCGATCCGCGTGAACTAAGCGATACCGAGCTACTGCGCCTGCTTCGCTTTTGGCGTGGCGAAGGTAAGGGCGCCGTGAGTGCCGATGCGCTGGCAAGCGGCTATGAGGCCGAATTGAAGCGGCGCGAGCAAGAGCGGCGGGCGAGGGCTGTTGGCGAGCGAAAGGTGTAGCCGGGTTGGAGGCAGGCAAGCTCAAAGCGAGGCGGACGTCGGAAATTGCGGATTGGACAGTCTGGCCAGTCTGCCCCTGCCGAGCAAGCCAGGCATCCGGGGACTGTCCGTGTTGCCCCCTTCCAACAAAGCGATGCCCCGGCCCGATCTTAAGTGATTACGCAAGTTGTAGTGCGCCCGCTCTGCCTGGCGGACAGACTACCACCTCCCTAGTGGTGTTGACATGTCCCAACTTGGAATTCAGGAAGCATTTGCCAGATACGGCGCCAAACTGCGGAACGTCCAATGGTCTGTTTCAGCATGGGCGCCAGACGGCTCGCTCGTGGTTAGCTTGTGGGCTCATCACTATCGAAGGGGACCGAACGGTACGGCCGAGTACGCAGATTCCTTTGATCGCTGGAGAGGCCCCGGCAACGCCGAGTTTCGCAACAATGTGGCTCGTGCCCACACGGAGGGAAAAAAGGTCAGACTCGTCGTAGCGAACACGAGCGAGACCCAACACGTCCAGGATGGCCGAGACGCCAGCAAGGTCCAAAAAAGTTTCAGTCCCCGGGAAGATCTGATTGGCATGGTTGCGGAAATCGATGGAGATCGGTACGTCTTTCGCTTTGTCAAAGCCACATCCACTGCCTGAAATTATTTCGCCCAGGCTTAAACGTCTGATGCTTGCCGTGCTGACCATTACCACGAGGGCCGTTGGTCAGACTACCTACCAATGTCGCAACCCGACCGGCCCGTAGGGGGAGGGATGGCCTCTCCGCCACCGCCGCCACCCGCCCCGGCGCCAGTGGTCTGCTACCGCAACGCCGCGGGGCAGAGTTTTGGGACGGGCAGGGCGACATGCCCGACTGGCTGCGGCGGGCAGTCAATGTGAGGCAGAGTGTGGAGTTTTTTAGGGTCGGGTAGCCGCGGGCTATCCAGCTTCAACAGCGGCTCCCGTCTGGGGTCGTACTGATTTACACCGGCGGCGACAACCTGCGGTTCGGGGGCTAACGTGCATTACTCGCCAATCTGACGCGCGGTCGGCCTGCGCGCCTCCGCGAACGTACTGCCAGCTACCAACCGCGCTCGCCGGCGCTCAGCCTCGGGTCAATCTGACTGTCCCAGGTCCGTGCACGAACAGGCTGTCGCGTTCGGCTAACATCCGAGTTGGCTCGCAGCCCGGCGTGCGAGAATACGCCGCGACCAGAAGCTGACTTGCTACGGTCGCTAAAACACAACGCGGAGACGATATTGGCCAAGAATCTGCTCTACGGCCTGGTAACGATGGTACTTGCAACATCGGCGTTTGCCGGCGAGCGCTACATAGAAGTATGGAACCCACCGGAGGCGCGCAGTTCCGCCACGAAACACCTGAAGCCATCGGCACGCAAACCGAAGAATAGTCGTGTGGGTCCTCCTGCAACAAGCAGCCGGACGCGTCGAGTGGCGAAAATATCACCGTTACGGCCGGCTACAAAGGCAAGGCCGGGCAGGCTGACATACAACGACATTCCGCGGCAGGTTACGCCAGAGGGTAACGTGCTTCGGGTGGTCGGCGGCCAGTCTCGGGCTGACGTTGAGCGCTGATGCAGTCCGAGCGCTACAAGGGGGATCGTACCTTTCGTGTGAAATCTGGCGGTCTGGCCCCCAAAGTCATTACGAATCAAGGGGTTGCAATATCGCTGCTCGTGCGAAAGGCGGGAAGGAGCAAAGCCATGCTGCAGGCGGCTCTCCGGCTGATTACCGCCACTTTTTGCACAAAAGGTACGATGACCCCTACACGGCGAGGAGTAAGGTCAGACTGGTCGTAGTGAACACAAGCGAAGCCCAACACGTCCAGGATGGTCGAGACGCCAGTAAGATCCAAAAGAGTTTCAACCCTCGGGAAGATCTAGTTGGCGTGGTTGCGGAAATCGATGGCGATCGGTACCGCAAGGCGCCGCCTGCAACCACGGGCGGCCGAATTACCGGATCGGGCAGGGATACGTTAAGTACTTTAGGCTCGGCCAGAGTCCTGTCCGCATCCGCCCGACTTCAGGCTACCCTCGAGGGTAGGCGCTGGGAAGCGTGGAATGGGGCTTGTCTAAGGTTCAGGCCATGAACGCCTTCTTTGTTCTCCTGATAATGTGGGCCTTCGTGCCGCTGCGCGACGCGTGGAGCAGGCCATGCATCAGTTCAGAGATTCTCTATTCCTTTTTGCGTTGCGAGGTTTGGCAAGCGACCCAAGCGCTGTCTCGTTGAGCAAGAATGACCGACCGGTCGGTTGGCGCGCCAACATGATTACTGGTGGCGGGAGCAACTTCAGCGTGGTCATGTGACAACCCGTGTTGGCTGCGCAGGCGCTTGAAATTGCCGATCACTGCCGTCCCCAGGACACGGATGTCAACGCCGCGCGCGCTCTCTTCCGCGAGGTGGAGAGCATTTTTTTGTGCCCTGCGAGTGCGTGCAAACGCGAAAAGCCCGAGACGTTACCGCGTACGGATGTAGGCCTCGAAGAGGCCCGCGTGCAGGCCGCGTAAGTCCTTTCGCCGTTCCAGCAAATCATGCTGGCGGCCCTGGCGCTCAAGGGTCAACAACTCCAGCATGATCCGCAATCCCTTTTCGGGTGATGTGCCCGTCGAGGGCTCGGACGCGCGTAAGAGGGCAGCAAGTCCGGGTTTTTCGGCCAAGGACCAGGCGGGAAACCAGCAAAGATCCTCGGTTGTGCCGTCACCGTCGAAATTCGCATCGAACCGCCGGCGCAGCGCCAGCAATGACGAATCACCGAGCGTTTGTATGAGCGCGCCGAGCTTCTTCGGGGATAGCCAGGCAAGCTCGGCCAAGAGTGGCCATGCCGGGTCAAGCCCCTGGAGCCGGTAGACCGTCTCGGCCATCCAGGCGAGGGGAGTTGGAATTCGTCGCCATGACCCGATTCGCTTGATGCTGTCGCATGCCGCAGTCCATTCCGCAGCGCGCATCCATAGGGGTGCCGAATGCCATTCGGGCATCTCCCGGTGAAACGGCAATTGAGAGGCGGCCCGGGCGACGGCACGCCACAGCGGTAGGCACCAAGCCATGCCCGGTGCGTCGCCGAATGCTCGGCGCGCCGCCGGCATGCTCGGCAAACACCACGCTTCGCAGGTGTCGCGCAGCGCCGTGTGAGTCGCGAAGTGTTCCTGGACAGGAGCCTCCAACACACAGACAAGTGTCTCCAGGGTCGGCACAAGCGCGTCGTCTGGATATTCCACGACCAGGCGCTGCAGTGCTTCACGCCCGGCGGCGGCATTGCGTTGCTCAAGCGCCGTGAGCACGTCGTTGCGAAGCATGACATCGCGGCTATCTTCAAAAAGATCGAGCTGATTCGTCACGGCGTTCCCGTTGGTAGTCAGATTGCGCCCCTGCAGGACCGGCCCGACATCGCCGGGCACAACAAGTCTTCAGGGATGGTAGCGGCTGCCACGACTACGGGCAATCCGCAACCGGCCAACCATATCTCTACGAGATAAGCGCTACCCGAGGGCGGCCAGGCAAATCAAGGCGCGACGCGCGGCGCTGATTCTGTTTTGGACTTCAGGATGGCTGCATGGCAATGCGTTATTCCGTCCATACAGCATCGACATCCCTCGTGAGATGTCCAGCGAGGATGTAGTCTCCGAGCTTCTCCGCTTTTCCCTCCAGGCGCTCCAAGTCAGCCACTGGTAGCATGCCGAGCTCAAATTGGCAGTAAAGATTGCGCTGACGGAACGTCAACTTTGGACGATTCAGTCCGGCAACGAGTGCAGCGGGCGAGCTGACGGCAATACTCTCATGGCCGCGATACTGGACACGTATGCCAAGCTTTTCGCCCAGCCTGGCCAGCTCAATCGCATCCTGCCATCCTGATTCGTAGTCCAAATCCACGACCGTGACGCCCTCTGTTTCCAGGAGCTTTAGTGCTTCGCCTTTGGTCGCAGCCAGAGCTGTCGCCATTGCCGCCTCCCCTGCTCGTAGGACCTGTGGCGATTCGCGCGCTTCTACGGCCCAGATTCATATTGCATAGCAACATTGTAAGCGGGGAACGGTCTACTTCGTTAGGTCCTGTCGTCCCGCGTACCGCTTTGACTTAAGAACCCGTACTGGTGGATGAAGTAGCCTTGCGCGGGCGCAGTCGCGGTTACGCATTCGACAGACTGGTGATCAGGTAGATTGGTGATCATTCAGAGATAATCGGGTGACAGCGGACTGCCACTTTGCAAACGGAGCGCGCCCGATAGGCCATGCACAGGTGCACGAGGTCATACGGGGCGCGTTTACCCGGACCGTGGCCGAGACGCATGGCGGGCCTACACCCGCCGGCCGTTCAGGTTCACCGCCGTCGATTCCATCGAACCAAGTCACCTATCCGAGACCGATGTCTGAAGGCCACGTATTCATTTGCGGCGACCCCCATGGCGAGTTCGCCCCGCTGATTGAAAGCGTCCACCGTCACCGCCCCAAGGCAGTGGTGCTCGCGGGCGACATCCAGGCCAGGCGCCCACTGGATGAAGAGCTCGCCAGCATCCTTCCCCTGACGCAAGTTTGGTGGATTCCTGGCAATCACGACACCGACAGCGATGCCGACTACGACAACCTGTTCGGCTCGGGCCTGGCCGAACGGAACCTGGATGGGCGGGTGGTCACGATTGCAGGCCTTCGGATTGCCGGGTTGGGAGGGATTTTTCGCGGCCAGGTCTGGATGCCGCCCGAAGCAGCGCGCGTAGAGAGCGCCACTGACTATCTGGCCAAATGTGGGAAGGGGAATTACTGGCGGGGTGGTCTGCCGCGGCGCCATCGCAGCACGATCTTCCCGCAGACCTACAACGCGCTACTGAGTCAGCATGCGGATGTCCTGGTCAGCCACGAGGCTCCGGCTTGTCACCCACACGGGTTCGAGGCGATTGACGCGCTCATCGAAGCGATGGGCGTGCAACGCGCTTTCCACGGCCATCACCACCAATCCACGGCTTATCCGAACACAGGACCGTACCGCATCTTCGGTCTCGGTGCGTGCGCGGTAGCCACGATCGAGGGAGAGTTCTTGCCCAGCGTCCTGACTTGTCCAAATCAAGACGAAGGAGGCTAGACCGGCGGTTGAGGTTCACTGGCAACTCCGTTGGGCGCCAGCGGGCCGGGCAAGCGCTCTTTCGGATTGTGCACGCAGGCCAGGCCGCCCGCAGGTCGAAATGACACCGGCAGATCCGGTGCTCGACCGCGCAGCGGCGGCTGCCGTCGGCAAGTTGGACGCGCCGCTTGCCAAATAGTGAGCGCGACCAAAAAACGCTCCGATGGAGGAGAGCCGCAGAACGTCCAAGAAGAAATCGGGTAACACCTTGCGGCGCCGCCCACATTCAGTATCCGCCAGGTTGCCGTTGACGGCAATCCAGACTGCGCCGCGCAGTTCATACTGTTCGCGAAAAAAACCCGCGCTCACCAGGGGACGGGCGCGGGTGGTAGCAGGACCTACCGGAGCAGGATACGGCGATATAAACATCGCGCAACACAGGATTAGGAGCCATTTTTCCCGGCAGTTCTTTTGCCAGCGAAAAATGATCACGCAGCAGACCATTGCACGCTCGGTGGAGCATCCTCGACCTTGCAGGGCCGCCACAATTCGAATCTGTTGGAGCGCTCGGCGTTGCGCCTTGAGTCGGATGCACTGCTCGCCGGAGAACTCACAAGCGCTGCGGACGATAAACGCGGGAGTAGGGCGTTGCAAGCGGGACGCAAGAGGCGAACTAATCACGCACGCCCGCGGAGTTGAACCCGCGATCGGCTAAGTGGTGCAATCGGTACATTTCGTGCTTCCGCCGTGATGGATCGGTAGTGGTATCTTTTTGTGCCAGTCCGCCGTCTCGATTGCCGAAGCACAGTCCCGGCCCGCAGACCATGAGCGAGGTGAATCGGAATAGCCGGTGATGATCGATTACTACAACACTCTCGGCGTTTCACCTCGCGCGACCGAGGCGGAGATCCGAGCGGCCTACAGGCGGCTCGCGATGAAATTTCATCCCGACCGGCAGCACGGCAAGTCTGCCCTGGAAAAGAAGCAGGCCGAGGAGAAATTCAAGGAAATCGAGAGGGCTAACCGCATCCTTGGCGACGCTCAGAAGCGCGCGGAGTACGACCTGGGCAATGGCGCGACCCGTAGCGGGAATCCCTGGTGGGCCGGGCCGGACGAAGACGACGCTAATTCCGAAGACCTCTTTCGCCAGCCGTTTCACCAGCGCCAGCGGAGACGCCGTCAATCCAGACCACCACCTGTACGAGGCGAGGACATTCGCTGCAAGGCGTCAATCGACGCTGACACGGCGGTCCGCGGTGGCCAGGCAACCGTCGAGGTCAAAGTTGAAGACACCTGCCCGTATTGCAGGGGCTCAGGGGAAGCGAGCTCTCCCGTAGCGTGTGAAAAATGCGATGGCCACGGGTGGTATCCGTCTGCGGATGGCTGGGGGCAGCGCACTTGTAGCAGATGCAAGGGATCGGGAGTCGATTGGCGATGCAGAGAGTGCAAAGGGAAGGGTGCATTCAAACAGACCAAGCGCTTCAACATCCAAGTGCCGGCGAATACCCCGGCAGGTCGTGTTCTCCGTGCAGTCGGTGGCGGCATGCCAGGTGAGTTCGGTGGCGCGGCCGGGGATCTACTCTGCGAAATCCGGGTGGTGAAATCCGGGTCTACCTATCTGAAGGGTCTCGACGTCCATTGCGAGATCCAGATCGATTGCATCACGGCGTGGCTCGGAGGCAAGACCACCATCGAGATCGTGGGACGCACCTTCGAGGTAGACGTCCCGCCGAATACGGGCAGCGGCAAATCGTTGCGCTTGGCCGGCAAGGGCCTGCGTGACGCCAAGAGTGGCCGGACGGGAGACGCCATCGCGAAGGTGGTCTTGACCCTGCCGAAGGGGCCGTTCGCGGACGAGCAACTCGATCACCTGCGCCGGTTTGCCGGGCGCGAACCGGTCATCAAACCGCGGCCGGCCGCGCCGGCGAAGAAGGCGGCAACGCAAGAGCGTCAGGCGAGGCCCGCTCCCTCACCGGAACGGACCCGCGAAGCGGCTCACGACTTTGCGGAGGCCCCAGAGCCAGCGACCTCCTCGTCTGGGCGTCGCAAGTTCCAATGCGGCGGCTACGAAGTCCGCCATCTCGAGCGCCTTGAGTTGGACCAGCAGGGCGTTGCACGTCAGCGCTTTGCGGAATGGGAGGCCGCCGTGCGCGCGGAGGAGCTGGGGGAGACCCGCCCAGGCCGCGCCGCGGCCAAACGGCGGGAACTGACGCGAACCGAAGCCGAGATTTCTGCCTACGCGCCTGGCAATGCCCCACAGATTCTGGTTCAGTTGTTGGAGGCGTTTCGCCGCGCGGGCTTCGCGGAGACGATCTCGGTGATTGGGAACTACGCGATCCTTGCCTATGCGTCCGCCGCGGGCTGCCGCATCGAAGATGCCGTCAGACTCGGGCTCTACAACAAGCGCGTGCAGTTCGTCACGGCGAAGCCCATCGCAGAGTCAGTCATCCTGCCCGCACTCCAGGCAGTGGATCCGACCTTCATCCTCGCCCCCAGGATGGGGGCCTGCGTGCGCGGGCGAAGCGAAGTCGGCTTCGTGGTCGACATCATTGGCGCCGTGCAAGCGAGCACAGCGGAAGCGACGCTGTCGACCACGATTGCGGATGACAGTGTGGCGGCCATGTCATATGGGATGACCAAGCTCCTGCGTGGCGGTCGGGTCAGCACAATCGTCTTTACCAATACGGGCGTCATGGAGCGCCTGACCGCGATCTCCCCGGAGTCCTTCTACGCATTCAAGGGTTGGATTGCCAACCAGCCAGGGGTGCCAGAGGAAAAGCGGAAGTTCTGCCAGAACTTGATGATTCTGGCGGCCAAGCTCGGCGACGGACTCGTGCTTAGCCCCTGAGTTCGGCAGTCACATACAACGCGCGGCAACAATCTCAAAAAGGCAGTCGACGAGCTGCCGCGACGACCAGCGTCGAAGCCCGCGCGCCGTGTTTGCGCGTCCTGGACGCGACGTCAGGCAGCGTGAGTGCTTGGAGGTTTCAGGCGGTCTGTCACGCAAAGGCTGGTGGGTTCGCCAAGGGCGAAGCCGAAGGCGCGTCGCGGCAGGGCGGCGCACCCATTTTTTGGTCAGTCCTCGCCTGGCTCAACCGGGCGACGGCCATTGCTGCGCGGCATGGAGTACCCGCAGGATCCGGATGGTGGTGGCATCCACGGCGTACACGACCAGGTAGTTGGCCGCCACGACCATCTCGCGCGTGCCCGCGACGCGGCCGGATCGGTAGAGCTCGGGGTGTTCCGGCAGCCGTGCCGCTTTCGCTTCGAGGTCGTCCTTCAGGCTCTGGGCCGCATCCGGATTCTCATCCGAGATGTAGTCAACGATGGCGAGAAGATCGGCTCTGGCCCACTGCGTCCATTCAACCGCGCGCACGGCGTTTCCGGTCGATCAGCGCCTGAACGTCGTCCATGACCTGGTCATGCGGGAGCGGCGGGGCCGGGTCGGTCAGCGCTTGCTGGACCTTGGCGCGGAACCAAGCATCATAGGTCTCGGGATCCGTCGCCAGACCTGGCGGCAGCCCGCCCTCCTTGGCGATCCGTGTCAACAGGATGCGCACTGCGTCGGACACGGTTAGCCCGACGCTGGCGAGGTTTTGCGTGGCCAGGGCTTTAAGGTCGTCGTCCACGCGGATGTGCAGCATTGAGGTATGCGCCATGGAAATCTCCTATGCTTTGACCTACATTATGCATCTCAATTGAGATACAACCAAGGTGGTAAGCGCAGGACCGTGGTATCCGCATACGCCATGCCACGTCAGCGAGTCATTGTCCGGCCGTTGGTTTGCATAATTTTGTTCCCGCTGGTCGCCCGTCAGGTAGCCGGTTGCCGAGGCGATAGGAACAATTTTGCAGAAAACTGTTCCGCCGGCCGACCATTGAAGCAATTTTGTTCCTTTCCCAACGGATCGTCCTCGCCATCCTCGAGCAATCGCAGGCGCCAGCCACCATTCACTTCGGCCGGCCGCGGGTTAATCGCAACGATAGTGCGTCATGGTTGGCCACTGCTGAAGCGCTTCAGGGGCGCTCTTTGTTTCACGCGGCGGCAGGCAACTTGCTTTTGCGGGGGCGTCCGCCAAGCCTACCGTTTTCCCTCGCAGCCGCCGCCTTGGCAGCCGTCGAGGCCGCACCTCCGCGTTTGCCCAGCTCTGACGCCATCCAACGCTTGGAGCCGAGAAAACCTTCGAGCAGCGCCGGCAGATACAGATCCGCGTCCAGGTGGGGGAAATGGATGCCAAGCCCCGAGGGGCTGATTTCGGCATCGGCCAGGTCCGCCGGGTGGGCGTGCTCCAGACCCTGCGCCGCCTTGGGCGAAAACGCCAGTTCAAGGCCGGATGCCAGCGCGATCACCACGCGCGAGACGCGCCGGTCATAGCGCACCGACACCACCGCCGGGAAGGAGGCCTTTTTGGCCGCGCCGCGCGCATTCGCAGCGGCCAGCACGTCGTCAGTAATTTCCATGGATGCCTCTCCAGTCGCGGCACAACGCCGCCAGATGGGCGATCAGCGCGTCGACGATTTTCCCCAAGTCCCTGGCCGAAAAGCCATAGTTCTCGCGCAGTTCTGGCGGCCCCTTCGGGCAGTGCAGATTGAAGACAGCTTCGCAGCCTTTGCCCATCACGTGGACATGGGCCGGGCGATGGTCGTTGGGGTAGATCACCACGCGCAGGCCGAAAATCGATAAGACCGTTGGCATGATTGTACCAAACCTAAGCGGCTTGGGTTATTAGTTGCCGTGATCTTACAACGGCCTGGTGCCTATGACTAGTTCGCCATACGCGGATTCGCACGCGGACGGCACTGGAGGGGCTAAGGCCCGGCTCTGGTTCGATTGCGGCAGCGCTCGTCAGCCGAGCCCATGCGGCCAGGCACAAAATTACGCAAACCAACGGCCCAGTCGACGTACAATGCGTAAATGTGCCTCATACTTAACATAATGATTGTTATGCGAAATGCGTCGTATACATCACTTCCATACCCTCAAGCGGCAGTGTGGCGCCCAGGCTGCTTTCGCCGGGGCCCTATGCCAGAACAGCCAGGCGAGCGCTGACGAGACGGTTAATGCTGACGCCTTGCTCCGCCGCCTGCGTCGCCAAGGAACGATGCAACTCCGGCGGGATACGCAACGATAGGACGCCGCTATATTGCTTGTCCGCCAGCGGGACTGGGACTTCTTCGCCGCCTGACTTCATGTCGGCAACGGTTTCAGCAACGACCTGCCGGATACCGACTAAGGCCTCTTCAGGCGTTGAGGCGAGCCAAGACAACGAAGGGAACTCTGCGCATAGCCCGACGTGCTCCTCGTCCTCGGTCGACCAAGTTACTCGGTACGTGTAGTGGTCAGTCGGCATTTTTTCCCTCCTGCAGCTTCTCAATCGCTTTCAGCACTTGGCGCACCTGGTACGCCTTGGCTTTCCCCTTGTCATTCTGAATGTTCACACGTGGGTCGCCCGGCCAAGGGGTTTTAAACACCGCATGGCTACTGCCCGCTTGTCGGGCGGTACCGAAATATGCTTCGCATACCTTCATAAGGTCCGAAAACCGCACATTGGCAGGCTCCCGGCGCATCTGCTCCAAGGTCTTACGGGTGTCTGTCATGATGGGATGGTAGCAATAGTGCCACCATTTGACAATCAAAGTACGACGCCGTTAGCGCCGCCTACGGGGTCGCGCCGGCGGTTTGCTTTCGTCGGCCCCAGTTGCGTTCGCACTCGCTTCGTCCAGTTGCTGACGCCAAACGGCGGCCGTCTCCGCGCCCTTGGCCTCCAAGTGAGCACGCCCCGCTCTCAGCTCAGCCTGTGCCTCAGCGGCCAGGCTGACCGCTTCGATTAGCTTGTCCCGCGTCGACTGATGCGCGGCGTGCACCTCCGTCAGTTCCTGGCGAGCTTGCCCTTCCCGCGTCTCGGCGCTACTCAAGCGCGCTTCAGCCCGTTGGCGAGCGCTTCTTCTGCCGCGCGCTGGGCTTCGGCAACGGCCGCGGTCTTGTCGGCCGCTTCGCGCAAAGACTGCTCGCTCCCCAATTGACCCCGTACCACAACCAGTTCGTCCTCCAGGCGAGACACTGCTTCCAGGCGCAGTTCCGCTTGTGCAAGCGCGCGCCGTACGCGCGCCAACTCCTCCTGTTGGCGTGCCGCCCCTTGCTGCAGGCGCTCAATTTCGTCGGCCTGCTCGTTCGCCCTGCCCGCGACGGTATCGCGATCGGTCGTAACTTCCAAGAGCTGCTGAGCCAGGTCGTCTCGCTCTTTTTCAAGCGCTTCGCCGTTCGCTGCCATCGCGGCGAGCTCATTCATCGCCTGCGCCAGGGCGGCCTCCGCTTCGGCGGCCGCATCCTCGGCGACTTTGGACAACTCGGCACCCAGCGCGGCAAGGAGGCGTGAATTCGGTTCGCTGAGCTTGCGTGGTGGCCGCTTCTGCTGCTGTTCCTGCCAGGTCGACCAGTACCGATGAATTGTGTTCATGCTGCCGCTGCCCAACCGCTCGCACACAGCGGTCAGCGTTGGCTTTAGTTGTTGGGCGACCAGCGCCTCGGCAACCGCGGCCACTTGCTCGTATGTGATGCCCGGACGTGCCATTTCGTATTGCTCGCGCTCCGTTAATATCGTATTGGGAAGGCCGCGAGCGGCCAATGGTCTACCTCGAGACGGGTAGGCGACCTCATCGCATGGCCGCAACGACCCGAGGTGCTCGATTTCCGGCCGGAATGGACGCGGAATCGAAAGCGCGAAATCGAGCACCAACCGTTCGGGCGTCGCTCCTTGACTTCGCGTTGGTGCCGATAGAGTGAAAGCATCCCTTCGACAACGATGCCAATGCTCTCCCACCACACGCAGCTCTCCCTGTTCCCGACCTCGTCGGGCCGCGTCCATCCCGCCAGCGCGTCGGCGCTACTGCTACTTGCCTGTTCCGGCACGAAGCTCGACCGGCAGGCGCGTGCCATTGACCTCTACCAAGGCGTGATGTACGAATCCTATCGGGCGCGCCTTCGACGGGAGGCTAGGCCGAACGTCCTGATCCTCTCCGCACGTCACGGCTTCCTGGATCCGCACGCAGTGATCGATCCCTACGACCAGCGCATGACCGCGCAGCGTGCCGACGCGATGTTGGCCGATCTGCCGGCATTCGCGGGATCGGCGAACTGGCCAGCCCAGGTCGGCAAGGTGTTGCTGGCCGGCGGCAAGGAGTACCGCCGTGTCATGCGCGCCGCGCTCGCTCACCAGTACAACACCACGCTGCCGGCCATTCAGGAAACGACCGGCGGCATCGGCATGCAACGCTCACAACTCGGCGCGTTTCTCGACGGTCTTGCGCCGAGGTTCAACGAGCCGATGGGTCATCACCCCAATGGCACGCCGCTCTACCGGCGCTACGGCTGGATCGAAGCCGGTGCCGTGACTGGCCTGATCTACCGGGCGGCCCCTTACCTGCCCGCCGTCAAGGCCCGTGTGCTTGCCTTGTTCCAAGGCCCATCCGGACCGACCGCCGACGTGGAGGTCGAGGAAATCATCCGCGGTCGCACCAGCATTGGCCCTCGCTGGGTCGGCGTGGCGGATCTTCACTCGCTGCAGGAGGCCGCGTGAGTGAATTCGAAAAAGCGCTGCATCAGGAGGCGAAGGCACTCAGCGAGAATCTCGATGGCACAATTGGCCAGCTATTGGCCCTCACGCACGCCGGCTACAAGGCGTGGGCCAAGGAAGGCAATCTGCATTTCCCGGAGCCAAAGCGCTACGCCCTGCTCCACGAGATCCTGCGCTACTGCGCCTATGGGAGTTTGCTCGAGTGCAGTCCGACGCAATGGGATAGCCTGCGGGAGATTGCCGAGATGCTGGATGCGCGGTACCCACGTTATGCGTGCACGCGAGCCCGTCTGCGTGCACGCCGCAACCGCTATGGCCGGCCTTGCGTCTAACGTGCCAACGATGCGCGCCCTGCCCCCCAGCTGCCAGCGATACCCGCCTCGTCCGAGGCGGCAGGGGTGTGGGGAAAGTCAAATTCAGTATATAACTGAGCCCCATGGACACGTCTCTCTGGCACACCAATCCCACCGCCGCCTATGCCGACTGGCAAGCACGCGAGGCGGCCGGCGCGGATTGCCGCCCATTCTCGGCGCGTTCGATCGTTCAGCACCGGGCCATGTTCGAGCACTTCCGCCGCCATCTGCTGGAGCGCGGTATGACACTGGCCAGCTTCGGCCCCGAGCACATCGCCGCGCTGTGGCACACGCCTTCCGGTGCGCGCCACGGCGTCGCCACGCGCATGCGCTACCTGAAGCTGCTGGATCGGTTGTGCCGGCACCTGGTCGCCATCGGCGTGCGCCAGACCAATCCGGCCGCGCCACTGGTGAGCGAAGCCCACTGGCCTGAGCGCGAGCCAGAACCAATCTTCCTGCCCGAAGCCGCCGACGCCTGCCTCCAGGCCTGGGTGCAACCCGCTCCCGCCGACGACCTTTCACAGTTGCGCAGCCGGGCCATCGTGGCCCTGTTTCTCGGTACCGGGATTACCGTGGCCGAGGGGCGCGCGGCTGTGGTCGGCGACCTGCACCCAGAGGCCACGCCGCCCTATCTGCGCGTACCGGCCCACGGAGCCCGGGACACCCGCACCGTTCACCTCGCGCCGTTCGCCGTGCCGATCCTCGCGGCATGGCAGGAACGCCGCGCCACGCTGCCCATCGCCGGCGACCTCATCTTCTCGTTGCAGACCAACGGCCAGGCCATGACCGTCAAGACCCTGGGCGTGCTCGTGCGCGCCGCGCTGGAAGCGATCGACTTCAGCGCCGCCGACATGAGCCCGCGCATCCTGCGTAATACCTTCTGCCGGCGCCAGCTGCTGGCGGGCCACGCACGCGACGACGTCAGCGCGATGCTCGGCCTCGCCAGTCCCCGCACCTGTGACCGGATCGCAGCCACCATCGCGGACGACGCGCCGTTGCAGGAAGACATCAGGCTGTAACTGGAGCGGTTACCCGCCCTTGCGTGCCCGGCAGCATTTGCTATGCTTCGCCGGTGCGCTGCTTGCTGAATCCAGCCTGCAGGCGCGCATTTCAACCAAATCTACGACTATGGCCACGAAAGCAAAACCAGTAGCAAAGACTGCAACGAAGACCGCTGCAAAGAAGGCTGCACCGGCAAAGAAGGCCGCACCGGCCAAAAAGGCTGCCGCGGCTGCACCGGTCGCTAAGCCGCTGAAGGACACCTTCAACAAGTCCAGTCTGCTGGCACACCTGATCGCCCAGACCGAACTGGACAAGAAGACCGTGCAGACGGTGCTCGCCCACCTCGAGAACACCATCGTGAGCGCAATTCACAAGAAGGGCGCAGGCGAATTCACCCTGCCGGGCCTGTTCAAGGTGGCGGCCATCCAGGTGCCGGCCACCAAGAAGCGCTTCGGCAAGAACCCGTTCACCGGCCAGGATCAATGGTTTGCCGCCAAACCGGCCAGCGTGAAGGTGAAGGTGCGCCCGTTGAAGAAGCTGAAGGACGCCGCGCTGTAAGCCGGCGGCCCGCCCGTCTGGGTCGGACAAAGCAGAAAAGCCCTGGAATCCGTGAGGATTCCAGGGCTTTTGTTCATGAAGGGTTGACTCAGAAGAGCGCGGATTGCATCGCGGCCGACTGCCGCCAGCCAGCCTGCGCAGCGGCAGGCAGGTAGGGGCCAGGCCCCTATGGGTTGTAGAGTGATGGAAGTGCTACAGGTCGGCGAGATATGCGATGGCGCCTTCCGTGCCGGCAAGGCGCTGGCCCTCGCGACAGGCTAAGAAATCAGGAACCTTTCGTTCGATCTCGTTGGCCAGCTGGCGCAAACGCCTTGCTGCTTCGGCCGGCCCGGAAGTCCCATGAAATGTGGGGCCGCCAATGTCAATGCCAACAATGAGGTTCATGGTCCATCCTCACGCGGCAACGGCCTGCGGCACCAGCT
The DNA here is from genome assembly GCF_058795055.1 of Cupriavidus sp. GW823-FHT06D04. Lineage (NCBI taxonomy): Bacteria > Pseudomonadati > Pseudomonadota > Betaproteobacteria > Burkholderiales > Burkholderiaceae > Cupriavidus > Cupriavidus sp. GW823-FHT06D04. Next base: position 50,349 of record NZ_JBXAHL010000036.1, read on the forward strand.
TGCGCAGCGCCTGCTGGTTGGTGTCGATGTAGGTCAGCATGCCGTCCAGCTTCACCGCCAGCTGATGGCCAAAGTACGCCGCCTCGGGTGAGACCTCGACCTGCCTGGCCTTCTCGAACGCCGCCAGCACTGCCGATCGCTCGACGGTGGCGCCCATCCAGCCGAACACACGAAAGAAGGTGTGCACCTTCTTGCCGCGCGGCAGCAGCTTGGCGGCATCGGCCGCGGAAATATAGGTCTTGGACATAAAAGAATAGAAGAAATGCGAGGCCAGCCCCTTGCGGGAACTGGCCTCTGATTAACGGAAGGAAAAGGGAAAACTACGTAGGGCTACGCGGCAGCAAGCGCCACCACGTCGATGACGCCATCGGCTTCGTCGACCAGGTCGGGCGTGTGCGAGATGAAGAACTCCCGCTCATACCCGCCCTGGCGCAGCACCTCGCGCTTCATGCGCATGAAGGCGCGCTTGCGCTCGGGATCCAGCGGGCCGTCCGCCTCGTCGGTGAACAGCGTATGGAACGACTGCCCGGAGTCCTGCGCCCGGTAGAGCGCAATTCCACGGGTCAGGCACTCGTTGATCCAGATCTTCTGCCCACCGGACATGACAGCGAAGTTCTTCGCGCTGTCGCTCTCGGCGTCATGCACCTCGATCTCGAACCCCTCGCGCTTGTCGCCATTGGCCAGTGTCGTCTGTGTCTGGATCGCGATGGTGAATCGCGGCCCGTAGCAGGCGAGCAGCAGGTCATTGACGATCCGCGTGAGCGCCGGGCCGGCGTCATCGATAGACAACGCGATCACGCCGTCGTTGCCCAACGCCTTCGCCAGCAGCTTCCACTGCGCGATTTCGTCGGAGAGCCGGTCAGCCTTGCCCTGTACCGCAGGCAGTCCGAACAGCAGCGCCTCGACGCGCTCGCGCTCGGTGGCCAGGCTGGTTTGCTGGCGGATCAATGCCTCGATCCGTCCGTCCAACGCGACCACGGCCTCGCGGCTTTGGCGCAGACGCACATCCATGGCAGCCAGCAGGCCGGTGACGTCTTCCGTCGCCAGCCCCGACAGCTCACGCTGCACGACCAACAACTGCGAGTCCGCTTCGGCGACGTCCCGGTCATGCCGGGTCTTGCTGGCAGCGTCTTCGTCGGTCAGGGCAGCCAGATCGAGCTCGGCTTGCGCCAGCCCTTCCTGTGCCACCTCCAGCATGGGCTTCTTCGCCGCCAGGGCGGTCAGCCGTTGCAGCTCCTGCTGATCGCGGGCCAGTGCCGCCTGCAGGGCCGCCACGGCGGCACGCTGCGCCGGCAATTCGGCCACCGATTCCGACAAGGGCTTCATCGCCTGCAGCTTCGCCTGGTAGCTCGACCGCAGGTCCTGCACGAGGATGACCTGCTCGGCCAGCTTCCCCTTGGCGTCGCGCGCTTGCGCGAGCAACGGGCAGGTGGCGTGCATGGGATCGGCCCGGCATGGCACCGTTTCGATCACATCGGCCTGGCCCTTCAACGAGGCGGCATACTGCGCCGCCGACTTGCCGCGGGCTTCCAGCCCTTGCAACTCGCTGGAAAGCGCGGCGTGCTGCGTGTGCTGCCCTTCCAGATGGCTGACGGCCTGCTGCTTCGTGGCAAAGTCGCCCTGCTTCTGGCCAATGGTCATTTGCAGGACGTCGCGCTGCTCACCGGCCGAGAGAATGGCTGGCCCTTCGGCCAGTACCAGCTTGCGGCTGGCGATCAGCTGCTCCAACTCCCGCCGCCTCGTCGCGGTGCGGGTGGCCACGGCGCGCTGGTCGACGTCCAACTGCCGCCGGCGTGCTCCCAGTTCAGTTTCCCGTTGCTTGAGTTCACGCAGACGCGCTTCGGTAGCCGCGCTCGCACTTTGCTTGGCCGCCAGCGTCGCGCGCTCCTGGAGGAGCTTCGCGCCGTCGGCGGTTTGTGCATCGCGTTCGCGCCGTACCCCGGCCAGGGCCTCGTCGGTCAGACCGATATCCCGGCCCAGCTGCGCGGCCCGCTCGCGCTGGGCGGACAGGCCGACCAGTTCGCGCTGCAGGGTATCCAGATGCCTCCCCAATCCCTTCGCCACCTCGCCGGCTTTCGCCGACAGGTCGCGCAGGTGGTCGATGCCAAGCAGCTCGGCCAGCAGCTTCTTGATCTCGCTGGCCTGGTAGCTTGCGATCGGGCGGCGGTTCTGCGCCGAGAACACGCTGGTGAAGAAGGCTTCGGGCGACCCCATCACCGACTCGATGCAGCGGCTGTAGGTATCGGCCTTGCCATCCGACAGCGTGCCGTCGGGCAACTGCAGCGGCACCCAGTCACCGTTGGCCCCCCTCTCGAACAAGTAATACTCGGCCTTGCGGCTCTTGCCCGGGTTGCGGAACGCGAACGCCGACCGGTACTGCTTGCCGGCGTGCTCCCATTCCAGATCTTTCTCGCCACGGGTGCCGCAGAGGTGATCCCAGTATGAGAAGGCGTCCGCGGACATTTTCGAGGCGTGGCTGGGCATGATCGGATACGGATGGAGGTTATCCATCAGTGTCGTCTTGCCGGCCCCGTTGGGGCCGACCAGAGCAATCAGGCCGGGCGGCAGGCTGGTCAGGTCCAGCGTCACGCTGTCACGGCGCATGCCATCGCGCACGCCATGAAAGCCCGAGAGGGTCAGCTTCAGTGGGCGCATTCGGACACCTCCATGCCGGTCATCGAGGCCAGGTAGTCGCCGGGCAGCTCCATCACATCGCCGTCATAGGACGGCATGTCAGGGACCACCGCTGGCGCGTCCCGCTCGGGCAGCCCGGCCAGCGCACGCTCCAGGGAACGCACGGCGGCGGCGAACTGCTGGCGGGCCAGCGCGATCACGTCCGGCCACGCGGTGCAGCCGCACAGCGCCTTGAGTTCCAGCGCGCTCCACTGGCTGGCATAGCCATGGGAGAACGACCAGAGCAGGTTCTGCATTTCCAGCGAGGGGGTGACCTCATACCAGTGCTGGCCATCGGCGGCGTGCACCGCGAGGACCAGCAGGTGTTCGCGCTGCGCTACCACCGTGCCGCGCCCTGCGCCGAACGGCTGGAACAGGGTGCTGCGGGTGAAGCCGTGCGCGTCCGCCAGGCGGGCGGCCAGGGCGGGCGCCGCCATGTCGGTTTGAAACGTATGTGCCCAGTCCGGGCCGGCAGGGTAAAGCATCATGATGCACTCCAGGGTGGACGGAGTGCATTCCCGGACGGGAAGCACCCGTCAGGGGTCAAAGGGATGAAACAACAGTCGATGCGTCCGAAGGACGCGGGTGAAACCTTGTTTCGACAGCCCCGGAGGGCTCTCGGAACATGGCTTTGGCCAGGTTCAAGGGTTAGGCGGCAGCTTCCGCAAACAGGTCATCGGTGAGCCAGTCCATCGCCAGTGGCGGAGCACTCGGCTTCACGATGACAGGCGCTGGAACCTCGACCGGTACCGGCATGGCTGCCGTCACGGGTTCCGGTGACAACGGCGCCGCGGCGGGCGCCTCGACACAGGGCACACCGACGCGATCCAGTTGCTGCAGCACCAGGTCCGCGATGGCCTGCGGCTCCGCGTGCTCCAGCATCGACAGACGATCCAGCAGCGGGTTGGTGTCGACGTGCGTCAACTCGCCCCATCGCGTGATCTTGTCCGACAGGCTGGCGGCGCGGCTGATGCCCTCGGCGCGGCTGCGCACGGCGGGCAAGACCCTGCCTTCCAGCTTCACCTCAGTCGCAGCGGCGAACAAGGCGCCAATGGCGTCGCGATCGACCACCTGACGGTGCTCTTCGTCCACCACCCAGCGGATGCGCACGAACTTGTCGGACGCGCTGGCGGCAACGCGGGCCAATTCGTCCATGTCGGGCGGGCCGTCGAAGTCGATGCACAGCGTCTCGCGGGCGGGCGTCACAACCGGAGTTGCTTCCGCCAGTCCCGGCGAAACATGCCATTGCAGGTAGGTCTTGTCGCCGATCTCGCCGTAGTGAAAGCGCCCGATCGAACCCGGATACGCCACCAGCCGTCCCTCGCGGTCCCATTGCTGGGCGCGGTGGATGTGGCCGAGCATGAAGCCGTCGCATTGCGCATCGAACAGCGACCCGATGGTGAATTCGTGATCGAATCCGGCCATCGGCACGCCATGTTCCGTCTGGCAGCCGTTGACGGTGCCATGCGAAATGCCCATCGTGCGGATTCCGCGGGCGCGGAGCTTCCGATTCACGGTGCCGGCAGCGTGCAGGTAGGCAGCCAGATGGTCGCCGACTGCGGTCGCAGCCTCCGTTGCCCCCACAGCGGCGGCGAGCATGGCCTTGTTGACGGTGGGCACGCAGGTGAAGATCACCTCCGGCGCCCCATCGGCGAGCAGCGCGTCGATCTCAGCCGGCGTGAACAGCGCGCCCGCCGACGCAGTGAACTCGCCCTCGCACAGCGCCACCTGATGGATGCGGTCAGCAATGTAGACGGGGTAATGGCTGCCAACGAGGCGAAACAGATCCAATGTGCCGGGCGGCTCGTGGGAAAAGGTGCCTTGCAGCATCACTATCGGCATGTGCTCCGAAAGCCGGCGGATACGCTGGGCCAGCACGCGCAGCGCCGGGGTGTGGGCGTCCAAGCGATGATCGGTCGAGTCGCCCGAAATGATTCCGACCCGACTGCCCGCGGCGATCGCGTGCTCGACGGCAAAGCCGAAGCAGCGATCCGCCTCGTCCAGATTGCCGGTTGAGTAATGCAAGTCAGAAAAGTGAGCCAGCAGCAGGCTCTCACTCGCGTTGAGCATGATGTGATTCTCCAATGTGATGTGCGCCAGTGGCGGCGCTCAGAAGGGAAAGACGTGGCCTGGATGGGCCACAAGTGAAGGGATTACGGTGAAAGAAAACGTGAACGGCGCATTGCGCGCCGCTCACCTTGCTACGTCGTCAGACCGAAGACGTAGCCTCGCGCAAGCGAGCACGGACCTGCTCGCGGAAGGCCAATGGGTTGGCCAGCGCCGTCTGCATCTCGCCGATCATGCTGTCGACGTCCTTGAGCCGCTTGGTCCAGCCCTGGCCGTACTCGATGCGCGCAAAGGTCAGCAAGTCCATCTTGTCTTGCCCCTTCGCCATGCCAAGGCGAGCGGCCAGGTCGGCCAGCACGCTTTCACGGTCCTCGGGATCTGTTTCGGTCGACATCAGCGTAGTGCCCGATGCTGGCAACCCCATCGGCGCCGGTTCAGGCGCCAACGGCGTCGCGTCCGAGACATCGGCGATCGGCGTCACTGGCGGCGAAGCAGCTGCAGCCGCTGCACCTTCGAGCAGCGCAACCGCCTGGCTTGCGGCCTCCAGTGCCGGCGCCATCTGGTCCGCGCCATCCAGCAGCGCGCCCATGTCGATCTCCGCGTCCAGCATAGTGAGCATCTGTTCCTGCCGCATTGGCAGGCCATCGTCACCGATGCGGGTAATCTCGACCGCCTTCTTCGAGAGCCAGAATTGCAGGCCGGCCAGACGGCCGCCCCGTGCCAACGCCACCGTCTGCATCGCGGCATACGCCTTCTGCAACACGTAGATGGAATTGGTCGGCAACTCGATCAGGCCGAGGCCCTTAATGTCGGGAACCGCAAAGAGGAAGTTCGCGCTCAGGTTGCATTTTCGCTCCTGGTATTGCGGGCACTGGTGCGGGTCGCACACGCCATCGGGAATGGCGTCGTCCTGACGCAGGATGATGGTGCGCCCCCCAAAGAGGCGCTTGGCGCGCTGGGCTCGCTGGTCGACTTCCGGTGCGGCGTACATCTTACAATACCGCTTGCCGTCGGTCCCGTACTCGGAGAAGTACTGGAGGCCACGCGTGCCCCACACCTTCAACTGGTTGGGCATGTTCGCCAGCCAGTCGTCGAACGCGAAGATGACGGGGAAGCGCCAAAGCTTCAGGCCGTCGCCGCGATCCTCGCCGTACTTCTGGAGAATTTCGTCGGCAGTGGCCGGATTGGTGAAGTCCGAAGCCCGGCAGGTGAACCAGGCGGTGTTCTTCGGCACCAGCGCGTTGCGCAGTTTGGTCCTGCGCTCGATCTCTTCGCCGATTGCCTCGAACGAGTCGCCGCGTGCGAGCCCGGCGTCGTGGATCTTGACCGCTTGATCATTCTCTTTGGCCCTCTTCGTGAGCACCTTGATGCCCGGGCGAATCTTGCCAATGATGGGTGGCCGTGCTGGCCGTTCCTCGATCAGACTGCGAGGTTGGTTGAAGTCGGTGTAGCCAATGGCTCGTTGCATGATGCGTTGCTCCTACGTTGTTCAAGATACTGAACGACGGCGACACGGATGGACGCAGCATGCTCCCGAAGGCGCAGGGCTATGTCGGCCCCGCGCTGGGTCGTTACTTTGGAAAGGAACGCCGCTCGGGCGGGTTCCGCTAGACCGGCCACATGGGCCGCTTCACACAAATTGAGCCACGCATTCGGTTGTCCGACGTAATCGGGCCGGCGGCGGGCGAGCGTGGCCGCGATCGCGGCACGAATCTCGGAATTCTGATCGATGGCAGACAGCATGGCTGTGTTCCTGTTCGAGGGTTCCTACAAACAAAAAAAGCCCGCTCCGAACGTGCGGAAGCGAGCTTGCTTGCAGGAAAAACCCGTTGCCACGCCCCTTCCGGGGGCGTGGCGAACAGGGAGCGGTGCGCACAACGCGCAGGCTCTATGTAAGGACGCAAAGTCGTCCTCGTGCAGCAGGTTCACGCTGCACTTCGGCCCATTTAGAACACAGGGTTCACCGCAGGATCACGGATCAGCCGACGACGGCCGTTCTGCCCAGGAGGGGCCAAGAGAGAGAGACCCACATGGTCCCAGGCTCGAACGGTGTCCACAGTGCATGCCGAAGCAGCACTGGTCACGGACGCGTATTACGGATGATAGATGGGGAGCAAACGGCGAAATTGCTCATCACAATGGAATGTCCACACCGGTAGCCAACCGGTCGGCGCATGCGCTAAGGCACGACTTGAGAAATGCAATGGACTCGCGGTGGAGTCAGGTCGATGCGTCGGAGACGCGAGAAGTGAGAGCATTATGCACGGATTGCGTCAACGTGCAAAGCGCGTAACCTCGCGAAAATCGCATACCTTACGATGCGCAACGGTACCGTGTCCTGACAGAGAATCTCCGCAGAGAGAGAGAGACCTACGATCATGGACTTCGCCGAGCAGCCAGGGATAGCCCCTGCCCAACTACCACAATCCCCATCCGACACCGTGCAGGCCGCTCCTAACGAGCGCACCGCACCGGACACCGGCCTCAAGCCGATCACGCGGCTCATCAGCGCAGACCGCATCTCACGCATCGTTCCCGAGACGGCGACCAAGGTCGAAGTGTCGTTCTCGTCGGTGTTCACACGCCGCTTCCTGCACGATGACTACAACTTCGTCGCGTCCAAGTGCTCAGTGGCGCGGGGCGGCAAGGTCAAGGCGCTGGACGAAGCCTTCCGAGAGGCTGAAATCTGGTTCACGCGCGTGACCGAGTGGCTCGCCACGAAGAACCAACTGGAGTTCTCGATCGGCTATGAATCGGTCGCCGTGGAAGTGCCCAACGCACTCGCCGGGCGACTGCTGCGCCTGCTCAACCAGTACGACAAACTGTCGTCGGCCACGCTGTTCGCGCACGTGGGGCGCTCGATCTCCGGTGCCGAGCGCGATACCCAACTCGATATCGCCAGCCGCCGCATCAACATCATCCACACGCTCTGCATTCCGGACAACGACCGGTTCGCCGATGACGGCAGCCGGCTGGCTTAGCCGCGCCTACCTATCCCGCCCTTCCGACCCCAAGGATTACCGTGGACATTCGAGAGATCCAGCGCCTGCACGAGCAGTTCGCGCACGCCCCCCTCACCCTTGAAGCGCCGACGAGCGCCCAACACTCCGGCGGCCACATGCTGCCGCCCCCCGCCTACGCCGCCGCGGGCGCGGCGCGAGCTTGGGCCGGACGCTTCGGCAATGCACGCCTGGTCGTCAGTGTTGTGGTGGGCATCATCGCAGCAGGCGCGCTTGGCATGGCCATCGCCACATGGCAGCACGGACGGGCAACCACCGCGGCACCGCCTGAGTCCGCCGCCCCTGCCGCGCAGCAGGTCAAGCCTCCTGCCCAGGAACCCGTCCAGGCGCCGCCGTTGGCCGCCGCTGAGGTGCAGAGCACGCCCGTATCGGTCAAGGCGCAGCCGGTGGAGCCGGCTTCCAAGGTAGCCGAGCCAGTGGCAACGCCGGCGGCGCCAGTCGTTGTGCCCGCGCGCCATTCGCAGCCAAGCCCCGCTCCAGCCGCCCGGGCTGCCGCCCCGGTCGCGCGCAAAGTCGAGCCGGCGCCGGCGCAGGCACAGGCCACACCGGCCACCCCCACTGCCCGCCGTGCCGATAGCGCGGCCGAGATCAAGCTGTTCTGAAACGACCATGAAAGACACCCCTACCTTCAGCGTGCTCAATCGTGGCATGAGCATTCACGGCGATGTGGCGGCGGATCACGGCATTACCTGCCTTGGCCTCGTCGACGGTAATCTCTCTTCGTCCGCGGGACTGCTCCATGTCGGTGTCGGCGGTATCGTGCGCGGCAAGGTCGAAGGCGATCACGTAGTCGTGGACGGGATCGTTGAGGGCGACGTGGCCGCGCGCCGCACGCTGATCCTCAACGGCCGCGTAAAGGGCGAAATCTTCTATGCCGGCACCATCCGGCTTGGGTTGAACGCGAACCTGGAGAGCAAGATCTCACGGGTAGCGGCCATCGCCAGCGGCACCGGCGCACACGTCTTTGCGAGGGAAACCGTGGCTACAGGAACAGCAGACCCTGTCGAACTTGCCGATGCGACGACCGAGCAGACCCCGAGCACATGAGTCCACCCTATTTGCGGAAACGCGCATGAAATTCTATCTCTTTTGAGGTAAACGAGCCCGGTTTGCCGGGCTTTTTTGTGGGCGCCCAGCTTGGCGCAAACAACATTAGGTTTATCGCCGAATGCGGGGTGACCGAGGGTCGCTGAACACGTCAACACTGCTCCACGGGGGGCGTCGTGTAAGTAGCCGGCCGGTGCAGGTTTGTTTTTTTGGTCGACCGTCGCACCACGTTAGCAGCTAACCGGCCATGGCTCACTGCGAGGACAGGTCTGACAGCGTGTTTTGATAGACGAGTTCGCCCAAGTGTGCACGCCATGCGTCTGCGTGGGTCCGGAGCGACGCCAGCGCATCGGTCCTGACTTGCGTGGGGCCGACGACGGGCTGGGCCTGCAGTGCAACGCCCAGTTGGGTGCACGCACGGCGGTGCCGCAATCCACTGGCGGCCAGAAGGCGAGCGGCGGCGTTGGGGACGCCGAAGCGCAAATGGTCTGGAAAGGTTCGGATACCTTCGGCCAGCGCGTTGCCGTCCCTCTCCAGTTTCTTCTCCAACAGACTGACGCCTTGCTCGACGATTGCATGTAGCGAATAGCCGATGCCTTGCGTGCAAACGCCAAGCAACTCGTCCATTGGCATGCCGACACGATCGGCAATCTCGCGATATTGCAATCCACGCATCCACAGCGTCGCAATTTCGAAGAACCGTGCCTTGACCGTGTTGACGTTCTCGGTTTCATCGAGGTGAAAGGCCCGCTTCACCGCGGGGCCAAGCTCGGGCATCGTCCATGCCCATTCGAACAAAGGGAGTCGCACCTCATCAGACAGGGGATCGGCCTCGACACTCCAATTGGGCCGGCGCGGTAGTAAGCCTAATTCGACGTAATCGATCCAGCGTGCCTTGGCGCCGGTGGCGCGCGCCCAGCCGATCTTTCCTTCCCCGCGCAGGCTGACGAGCCAGCCGGCCCGCAGGGCGAACACCGTGCGCAGATGCGCAGTGGAGGCTGCGGATAGTTGCTGTGCGGCGAACGTCTGTGCCGCCAGATCTTGTGCCATCGCTACGAATTGGGCTTCACCCATTTCGTCGGAAAGCAATTCAATTAGCGTGGCATCGATTCCGTCGATCAAGGGGTAGATGCGCGAATTGGCCTCCAGGAACTCATTGGTGAGCGGCAGGTTGCCGCGGGTCAGAAAGCGCGTAATGTCTTCCACCAGCTCGCGTAACGAACCCTCGACAGCCTCTCCAGCAACCTGCCGGGCTACGGGTTCGACGAACTGCCACTGGTCCGGGTTGGCACAGATCACAAGCCCCTTGGTATTGGCGCCAGCCCTGCCGGCACGCCCTACCAGATTCTTGATATCGCGGGCCAGCATGGCCTCTTGACCGGTCGCGCCGCGCCGCTGGACAGAGTAGAGCACAAGCGTCCGGATCGGCAGGTTGACGCCTTCTGCGAGTGTGCTGGTACAGATCACCAGCTTGACGTCCAGGGCACGAACCAGGCCTTCCAGCACTTCACGCGTCTCCTGCGGAATATCGCCATGGTGAAGCGCAACGCCATTCCGGAGTGCCGCCGTACCGACCCAGTCGTTGCCATATTCCAGTTCGAGATAGGCGACGGACTTCTGCACCGTATCGAGCCGTGCGAAGTCAATGGGCTTGGGCAAGGGTAAGGGGACTTGCAACTGCTCGACAAGCGTCTCCGCAATGCCGATGGCGCCTTGCGCTCCGCGTTTGTTGGCGGCGAAGATGGCGGTTGCCCCCATAGGCAGCACTTTGCGCGCCGTGGCGATCGCCTGGGTCTTGATCGATGTAAATGGGTGAGTCTTCCAGCGCCCTGTTTGAGGGTTGGGGTACGAGAAGTCGCTTCGTGCGAGAAAGCCGTCAATGGAGAAGCGCCGTTCCCGCGCTTCGTGCGGATGCATTTCGAGGCCGATCTCCATGCTGACACCGGTGCCGGCAGGTCGGAGTACGGCAAACTCCGCGCTGGCAGGGCGATAGCTACTGCGCACGACGGTCTGGTTCGTACCGCCCAGCCAGCCATTGATCTGCTCGATGTTCGGCACGATCGCCGACATGAAGACGAACCGCGTGTGCCGCGCCTGACGGGCTTTCAGACGGGCCAAGAGCAACTCCAACCCAATGCCGCGCTCGCCATCATCCAGAAGATGACCTTCGTCACAAATGACCAGGCCAATGCGACCGGTGAATTCGGGATCGGCGCCCAGAAGCCCAGAGAGTGCTTCGGGCGTGGCGACGAGTGCCCGAACGTCGCCGAGGGCGTGGATTTCCTCGCCCGACGGTACCGTGCCCCCGTAAGCGCAGCGCGCCGCAACGCCCATGGCATTCAATCGTCGCACCAGGGTTCCCCGCAGTTCCGACGCTAGGGACCGGTACGGGACCAGCAGGACCGCGACATCCTGCGGAGATCGCTTCAGGTGCCAGTAGAGCAGGGTTTCGCAGAGCGTGGTCTTGCCGGCGCCGGTCGGCATCTGCAGCGAGTAGCTATCCACGGACGCGAGCAGGCCGCCGTGGATCGCGTCGATCTGCGAGGGAAAAAACTCCCAGGTCGACGGTTGCCGGTCAAGCAGGGAGGCGACCAGAGGCTGCCAGAATTCGAGGTGGCCTTCAGGCAAGACGGCGCGGACATGCGAGCGGCTAAAGCTGGTGAGAAGCCGGTGCAGAAGCTTGGCGGCAATCCACGGACCCGGCCCCTCTTGCAACGCCCGTCGCTCGGCAAGGCGGGTCGTCTCTGTCATGCGGGCGAGTCGCGGCATGTCGCCGGTGCGAAGCGATTCGCGCACAGCGAGGGCAAATGTGGACTCCAGAATAGGGGGGCGCGCCAGGAAGTCATAGCAGGCGGCTTGCAGGCTCTGGTTCTCGGGGGGGCGGCCACCCCGCCGCATTGCCAGGCACGCCGAGGCGGGGTAGTCGCCAAAGTAGAACGATGCGGCGGCGTAGAGGGTCGCCTCCTCGCGGGCGATACCATGCCGCCGCAACTGCTCGTCGGAAGTCTCGACGGAATATTGCAGGAATGCGTTGCCGAGTTGCGCCCAGTCGTCGCGGGGGGTGTCGGGAGCATCCATGCTGCGAAACAGCTCGCCAACCAGCGAAATGTAGTAATCCTCTGGGCGATTGGTGATGCGCGCGAGATCGATTGGCGTCTGGGCGATCGAGAAAAAGCGCAAGTGACGGACGCTATCGGCGTCGTTGATCCAGTGCTGAAGGGAGGCTCGCATTGCTTTTAAACCGGGACGGCGGCACGCGCTGCGGCGAACACCGATTCGTAAGTCTGCTTCAGATTCGGCACGGCAATCACCAGCAAAGTGAAATCGGCACTAGCAACGGCGGGCGCCGTGAGCAGCTCCTGATCCAGCAAGCTGTCGCACACGACCGCCACGGCGCGATACCGCTTTGCCACGGGTGGGTGATCAACGAGGTTGATGAAGCGATTGAGCAACGGAATGTCGACATCGCCGAGGCTTTCCCCCATGGCGCGTTCACGCAGCCACACCAGGGTTTCGGCAAGGCGACTGGTGCGATCTTTTGCGCAATCTTCGATGGCCGAAGCAATGGGCGCGGACGTTCCCGGAGTGGACTTGAGCTTGACTTCGGCGCACAGGATCCCGTCCTCGGCCCCAGAGTTCGGGCGGTTCGGCATTAGAAAATGAACGACATCCGATCGCGGGGCCGGCTTGGTCCGATCTTGCTTGAGCCGCCATTTCTTGGCGCCGATGGCCGTTCCCGGCAGCTCCTTGGTTGACTGATAGATGTAGCAGAGCAGCTCTCCAAAGTCGCCGGCCATGGTGGAGCCAGGATCCGGCAGCTTCGAGGCCAGGATGTCGCCTTGTGGGATGCCCAGCTCGTTGGATCGCTGGGTCAGCACTGCGTCGGCGATGTAGCAACGCCGAACGGCGAGGGCCAGATCGGCGGCCAGTTGCTGCGCTTGCTCTGCGGTCAATCTGACCAGGACGTAAGGCTGTTCCTGCTGGTGAGGGAACCAGCCGATGGAAGTGTTGAAGTCAAATCCCAGTTCATCCATGGCAGAGCTTTAGGGTTACGCGGCATGTGTGGGTGGGTTCCCGTCATCCTCCCGGCCGGCGACAGGGAATGACGATGGTCTCGCAGTTGTCGACGTGAACTTTGAAGCGCTCGAAGAGAATAGCGCAAGTCGGCGTCGTCCGCTCCGGCAAGGATATTTACATGCGCGGTGGCATGGCGAACGCTCCCGCGCCAGCATCGCTGGACGGTAGGCGAGAAGAAGGACAGCATCAAGGCGGGCGGCGGGCGGAGAATTGCGTCCGCTGCTGAGAAAAGCGGCGGACATTCGTAGAAGTAAGCTGAGTGACCGTTTGTGGCCGATCTCGGTCGGATGAACCCGATCCGGGAGACCGTCCCCCGGAAATCGGCGGTGAACCAAAGAAAAACCCCGGAGCTAGTCCGGGGGTTGGGTTCAAACGATCACCTCGACGGCCTCGCCAAACGGCGGCGGAGCAATCCGACGCAGCGGCGTGGTCGAGGCCCACAGCGTGGGGTACGCAGGGGGCGCAGCCGGGAATTTCCCGTCCATGTCCGTCAGATAGACCAGGAAGGCCGGGTGGATGCCCTGCTCCTCCAACCAAGCAAACGGCGCCACGAAGCTCGTGCCGCCACCGCCACGGATGGGGCCCAGCTCGATAGCCTCGCCCCGCTCAAAGCACTGCACCTGCGCGATGCGGGTGTCGCAGTCCAGCACGAACAGACGCCGCGGCTGCAGCGAGGCGAATACCGCTTCGATCTCCGCCCCGAACTGCGCCTGCGTCTCGTCGAACACCGAACCGCTGGTGTCGCGCACAAAGACCGCATCGCCCACCGACTGGTCGTGCAAGGCTGGCAGGTACAGGCCCATGTGGGTGTACCGCCGGTTCGGCATCGCCCAGCTGTAGTCCGAACGAGTCTGCTCGAAGGCAAAGCGGTGCAGCACCGAGCGCCAGTCCACCGACGCCCGCGTGGCTGAGGCCACCATCGCACTCAACTCGCCCGGCAACTTGCCACGCATCTGTGCGGCCTTGGCCGCCTGCATCGTCGCCACCTTCCACTCATTGGCCAGCGTTTGCTGGTCTACCTGCGGTTGCTGGCGCACCTCCCCGGGGGAAAACTCCGGCGAGGTCTGCGAAGGATCGCCGCCGGCGCTGCTATCGCCGTTGCCATCGCCTGGCCCGTCCTGGCCGCCAGGCTGTGGCGGGCCTTTGCCATCGCCCTGACCGCCGCCGTCTTGCTGTGGCGTTGGCTGGGGCGCCGATTGCGGCTGCGGCTGCGCCTGTGGTTGCTCCGACCCTTCCTGGCGCAACATGGCATAGATCTCTTCCGCGGACTTGCCGAGAAAGCGTCCGTCGATCAGCGCGCCGGCCGGCAACTGCAAGCCGGCGTTGAGCACCAACGGATTGATCGCATAGTCGCAGGCCTGATTCCAACGGCCGGGATCACGAACACCACGGCGCCAGCAATGGCCGTTGGCCGGATGCAGGACCTCGTGCGCCAAACAGCCGCGCAGCTCAAGATCGCTCAGGGTGGCGACGTATGCCGGGTTGTAGCCCAGCGACACGCCATCCACCCAGAACGTCTTGCACGACGGATCCTCGACCAGCTGCAACCGCATCAGCAACGCCCCAAAGAACGGTTGCGACAGGATGAGCTGGGAGCGCTGCTTCGAGATTCGATCGCGCATGACGGCCTCACGCAGTCAGCAATTGGAACATCGGCGACGCGGGCGCAGCGACGTCCGACGACGGCGGTGGGCCGCCCATGAAGGCGGCCATCTGTGCCTCGATCTCCATGGCCTTCTCCGCGACCTGCTTGCGCAGCTCGGTCGAGTTGCGCAGGTCCAGGCCGCTGTGCCGCGCCAGATGCTGCTGGGTATCCTCCAGGATGCGCGTGAGCGCCGGGTCCCCGGAGAAGTTCAGCTTTGGCAGCAGCGCGCTCAGCTCACGCACCTTGTCGGCGACGTCCAGCCGCACGTTCGTGGCCCCATACAGGCGGTTGGCGAAATGCTGCACGGCCTCGAAGAGGCGACCGACCAGGTCGTCATTGGCGGTCTTGACCGCGCCGAGTACGCGCTGGTCCATCTCCGTCTTCAGTCCGTCCAGCACGTTGGCCGGCAGGGCAATGTCAAACTGGCTCGCGTCCGGGAACGGCAGCACCGCGAGGCGCATTCCGAACTTCTTCGCCAGTTCCGCCTGGGTTGGATAGTCCGCGTCGTCGAAAAGACCGTTCAGCGCCTCCCGCGCCTCGTCCTTCAGGCGCGGATAGTCGGCGAGAAACACCGCGGTCGCGGCGTTGAACTCGTCCTGGAACTGACGCTGACGGTCGGCCACCTCCATGTACATGTCGGTGGGCAACAGGCGCACGCCCAGCTGGTCGTAGTCCAGGCTGTGCGCGTCGAAGTAGGCGCGGGCGCGATTGGCGATCGCACACACCTCCTTGTAGGACGTCGCACCATCGGTCAGCAGCTTCTTGTTGAAGCGGCCAATGTCCTTGGTGTCGTGGTTCGCCTCGACTTCCTCGGTCGCTCGGGTGTCGAACTTGCGCGCCCGCCACACCGACGTGTTGAAGGTCGCGAGCATGACGCGCTTGGTAATGTCTTGAATGTTCATGATGATTCCTGGAAATGGGATGGATACGGCTGCAAAGACGAACGGCGAGCCAGTTGGCTCGCCGTCATGGGATGAAGAAGAAAGGTGGTTCAGTTGCCGAGCAGCAACTCACCGAGCTTGCCGCCCTGCGCATTGATCCAGGCCGGGGTGGCGCAGATCCGCGCATCGCGGCGTGCGGCGTCGGTGGCGAGCATCACGGCGAACTCGCCGAGATGGGCTTCGAACAGGCGATTGGCATACACCATCACGCGATCGAAGTTGTTCTCGTTGGCAACCGAGGCGAGCGCCGAGCAGATGGCGTACTGCGCGGCCACCTTGTCCGGAATCCTGGCGGATTCCGGGGCGGCCAGCACCGAATCGACACTGGGCAACTCGCGATAGATCTGGCGGAACGACTCGAACTCGAGCGCCGCGCCCTCGCCTACCGCGCCGGCCGTGACGATGATTTCCATGCCCGGCGGTACCAGCGGCAGTTGACGCGCCACATGCCCCCAGCCTCGCGGCGAGGGCAGGTTTTCCACTTCCTTGCTGCGCTCTGACGAGAGCAGCAGGTCGGGACGGAAGCGCAGGAAGGCAATCAGCACCGGCGGCACGTGGTTCGTGACCGCCCACCGCGTCCAGTCTTCGATCGTCGGCTCCAGCTCCACGATGGTGCTGAAACGGGACTTCAACGGATCAAGGATGTTGGACACCGCCGCGTTGTCGCTGCGACGGTTGGTGGCGGCAACAAAGGTAACGTGGTCCGGCAGGACGTGTTCACCGATGCGCCGCGCGAGCAGCAGTTGC
This sequence comes from Cupriavidus sp. GW823-FHT06D04, assembly GCF_058795055.1. Taxonomy (NCBI): domain Bacteria; kingdom Pseudomonadati; phylum Pseudomonadota; class Betaproteobacteria; order Burkholderiales; family Burkholderiaceae; genus Cupriavidus; species Cupriavidus sp. GW823-FHT06D04. The sequence continues at coordinate 66,566 of NZ_JBXAHL010000036.1, forward strand.
ATCTTGGCGGCCTGGACGGCCGGTGAAGCCTGTCCGAGGTCGTCGATGAACCAGACCAGCGGGCGCGTGCTGTTGAGCGCAGTGGCCAGGTCCCCGAACGGCAGGAAGCTGGCACCCGCACCATCCGTTGCCGGAAAAGGCAGGCCCTTTGAGTCGGTCGGATCTTCCACCACGGGGTGGGAGATCAGCAGGTCGTGGCCGGCAGCCTTGGCGGCGCTGTCCACGATATCGCTCTTGCCGATGCCAGGCGCCCCGGTGATGAGGACGGGCAGGCGTGCGGGAATGAAGGCCGCGAGCAGGGTGTGCAGTTGGGAAGGGTTGACTTTCATGGGATTCCTAAAGGGGAGTCCCACAAAGACATCTTCCGCACAGGGAGGGTGTCCCTGTGGGAAGTTTCAATGAATGCGCCAGCAGTGCTGGCAGAGGTCGATGCGTCGGCAGACGCGGGTAAAACGCTGTTTGGACTGATTCTGACCAGTGCGAACAACGCTCTATCGACATAGCTTACAGGCAATACGGTGCGAGTGGCACTCGGAATGACAGCAAAATCTGCTGCCGCTTGTGAGAGGGAAGGTCCCCCGGCACGTGGCCGGGGGGGAGGTTGCAAGAAGAATCACGCGGCAATCGCCAACGCGGGCTCAAGTTCGGCCAGTCGCGCCTGGGCGTAGGCCAGGGTGCCATCGCCGGCCTGCAGGCGGCGAATGGTGCGCGTCTCGGGCTGCTCGATGTAGTACACGCGGGAATTTCCTCGCGGGAGATGCCGGATCTGTCGGAAGCCTTCGCCAATGCACAGGTCGACATACTCGCGCCCGTTCATGCGCGTGCCGTTCAGGTTCCAACGCGAGGCCTCGGCACGCTCACGCGCGCGTTCGGCATCCTTCGCCTGCAGACGCAGCGAACGCGCGGTAAGCGCCTGTGCATCCCACTGGCGTTGCTCCGCTTCCGAGAAGCCGCACAGCTCGAAGATGCGGCGGCGGCGTGTGGCCGCCGGCACGCCGGTCAGCACCACCCCGCATTCCTCGCGGAGCACGCGCTTGGACAGCGTGTTGCGGTCGCTGGGCGTGCCCAGGACTTCCAGCAGGCAACCCAGGTCACGCTGCAGGACAGCCAGTGCGAAGCGGTTCGGCCACATAAAGCTGCCATGGTCGCGTTCGATGGCGGCCAGGGCGCATTCGTGCTGGAACCGGCGCTCACTCAGGCTGCCCTTGGCACGGTCGGCCTGCGCCCGCTCGATGCGCTCTGCATAGCGCTTTGCACCGATCAGGGCGTGCAGGCGTGCGGCCAGCGGCGACACCGGGGCGGCGTCGTCCCCGGTCGGGGCCCTGAACAACGGCGGGGCCAGTGGCGGAACCACCTGCGCGGCGAACAACGCGTCGTCAACATCGACGTGCGTGCAGTCCACCGCGAGCGGTTTCACCAGTGCAATCAGGCGGGGCGCATTGCGCGCAGTGATGGCCAGCTTGTCATGGCGCATCACCGAACACAGCGCCTGCAGCTGATTGGCCGACAGAGCACCTCGCAGCGACGGTACCGCAATCAGTGTAGGCAGCCAGTGCAGGTCATGGCGGCCGGCGTCAGAGGCGTCACCCCCGCTGCGGTAGGCGTTGAGGATGCAGTCCCGGACCGGCTCGCCGCGTTGCAAGGCATAGGCGACATGCACCTCATGGCGGCCGTTGATGCCGGCCCCCGGCGCAAACTCAGGCCCGTTCGTGCCGTAGCCGAAGCGCCGGTGGAACTCGCCGTGCACGAAGGCGTAGGCATCGAACGGCTCGGCCACCGCAAACAGATCCAGGTTGGCCGCTCCGAGGTTTGCGACGTGGTCGGGATCGACGGCCTCGTTGGTGAAGACCGCTAGCCGACCGGCAGCCCAGACGGCCTGCCAGGACGTGCGGCTCATCTCATGCGGGCGCAGCACCTTGCCGTGCGGACGCACAATGAAGCGCTCCACCTCGTCCAGGATGGACGTGAGGATCGCCTTCGGGTCGCCGGCGGGCCGCACCGCGAATGACCCGGAGGGCAGCCGCAGGACGGGAATGGCGCCGCGCTCGACATGGCGCACGGAAATGTCTTCCGCACGCAAGCCTGGCTTGGGGCCAGGTTCGTGGTTCAGAAGCGCCAGCACGCCGGCCAGCGTCGTGCGGGAATCGACCCGCTCCGGGCCAGTGGTAACAACGTACATTGATTTGCTCCGAGAGCGAACGGAGCAAGCCCGACGGGGCGTTGCCCCGTCTGGGTGGAAAGGAATTGAGATGTGTGTGCGAGGTTCAGCTCGCAATGGCGATCACGATGCCTCCACGCCTGCATCGGCGCGCGCATCGGCAATCCATGCGAGCAGCTCGGCAGACTGGAGCTTCCAGACCGGCCCGCTGACATGGCCAGTGGCGAGCGTGCGGACCGGCATGAGCCAACCCGTCACCAGCAGCGCCTCTAGCACGTCTTCGGGCACGTTCCAGGCCGCGACGAAGACCTCATCGTCGGCGAGATGCGCATGGACAACGTTGGCCGTCAGATTGGCATACGGCTCGTCATCGTCCGCGCAGACCAGCGACAGCGCCGGACGTCGGTTGGTCTGATAGATATGGACGCGTAGGTGCACGCCCGGGGGATAGCTGGGCATGCCAGCGCCAATCAGGCGGTTTTCCATGAGGGGTAACTCCTTGAATGCGGAGCCGCCCCCTTTGGGGCATGCCCCGGGTGGGTGGTGGAAATAAAAAACGCATCCCGAGGGATGCGTCAGAGCAGGCGTCCGGGAGCCGGACACCTGAGAGGAAGGTTGGCGCTCAGTCCTTGTGGACGCGACGGCCGTTGCGGTCCGCCCACAGCAGGTAGGCCGAGAACAGCAACGCGAGAACCAGAAGAGGTGGGCCGAACATCACTTTTCTCCTTTCGAGAGGACTGCACCTACGGCAAATAATACACCTGCGATCACAGAAAGGCTCACGCCATTTGCCACCGCAGTCAGATTCCAGCCAGGCCAGCTTGTGGAATAGCCAGCCAGACCGACGATCGCCGCAGCCGAAAGCGTATGGGTGAAGCGCCCGTACTGCAGGCGTTGATCCTTGGTCGGAGCCACAATGGCCATGCGGGCCTCGTGCAGCCATCCTCGCTTGGCGGCCTTGGAGCGATCCACCCGGTAGATTGACGGCTCCTTGCGCACCAAGGGGAACTGGTAACCGTCCTCCAATAGCATCAGCACGTGCCGTTCCCCCATCGTGATGGAGGCGTCCACCAGATTGTCCAGACGTACCGGCAGCGTAACAACGTCGGCGTCCGGCTCGTAGTGAACGGAGCACGAGTATTCGTCGCCGCTCGTGGATTTGAGAATGACCTTGGCAATGCGCGTCATGGTCACGCCTCCTCAGCTGCGCCGGCCGGCTACTATGCGCAGCGTGGCAACGAGCGAGGCGTAGCCCTCCGGCGAGCCGATCGACTGCAGGCAGACCGCATTTTCGCGCCCGCCAGTATGATCGTCGCGGCCACGGCAGGTGCGAAAGCTCAGGCGAGCCGCGGACTGTTGCGGCGCGTGGGTAATCTGCACGTACAACGTATCGGTGTGCAACGCGAACAGGTCGGTCGCATCGCGGCGCCGCCGGCGCTCGCGCACGGTGAAATCGCGCTGACGCAGGCCCAGGTCGCATGCCAGACGGCGCATGACACGGGAAGCATCGCGTTTGAGGCTGGCACAGGCCGCGGCGTGGCGGGGTTGGTGCGGTTGGGTAAAGGATTTGGGGATTTTCATGGCAAGTCTCGGTTGAAACGGGACAGCCATCCCCATCGGGACGGTGTCCCGAGAAGGGTGAAGGTCTGGACAAGCCAGACGGGGGTTCGATGCGTCTTGGACGCGATCAAAGAGTGTTTGCCGAATCGCTCGTCGATTGAGCAAGCACTCTGGTGCGGTGTGCGCGGCGCCCGAAGGCGCCACGCATTCCGGATCAGTCGATGTCCAGCAAGCGGTTGATCACGCGCGCCGTCTGCCACGCCTGGTCGCGGCTGAACATCTTGGCCACAGCGAGCTTGCGCAGCGCCGTGCTGCCGGTGGGACTTTCGACGGCAGTCGCGATGTGATCGACGTGCACGCGCCAGCCTTCCGAGCAGCCGCGGTCGACCGAGACCGCGAAGCGATGGCGGGCGTGCTCTGCCGGCCAGACCGCGTCGGGCAACAGCCCGTACTGCGCCTCGTTTGCGTCAGCAAAATGATTTGCCGGAATGATCCACTCCGGCTCGAGGTCGATGGCCCGCAGCGTACGCGCAAGAAGGCTGGTGACTTGGTCGACGGTCTTGCCTTCGGTCCGGATCGGGGTGATGGATTGCATAGTTGGCTCCATGGCACGGGACGCCGATCACGAGGGCGGTGCCCCGTGGGTGCAAGGGATGGTCCTGGCGGTGCCAGGCGCGGATTTCGATGCGTCGTGGACGCGATCAAAAGCGCTTGCCCAAGCGCGAACGCTGGGGCAAGCCCTCTTGGGGCTTGCGAGGGATGGGAGCACCGGCAAGCCGGTGCTCAGTTCAACGCGTCAGACGATAGCCGCCGCTCGACGACGCCAGGTACAGTCGTTCGCCTACGACGAACTGCTGATCGGCGCCTTGTGCCACGACGAGTTGGCGGCCGCTGTCCGTGCGGACAATGACCTCCACGCCGTCGCGCTGCGACAGGTGCGTAGCCGCGACCTGCCCGATGACACCCGCTGCCGTGCCCGAGAGCGCGCCGGCGATGTAACGCCCATCGCCGTTGCCGATGACACGCGCACCGAGTACTGCGCCAACCAACGTGCTGAGGATTGCGGGCACACCAGAGTTAGCCGACAACATGCTGTCGCCCGCAATGGTGACGTTGCGCACGCGCACTACCGTCACCTGCTCCGCGGAACCGGCGCGCATGGCATCGGAACCGCGGTAGACATTGGGCGAAGCCTGAGCAGCGCAGCCACTGATAGCACTCACAAATGCAAAGAGGAGGAAATAACGCTTGAACATGCTGGCCTCACATGAAAATGGGCCAACATGCCTACGGGCAGGAAGGCCCGTAGGGGGGAAAGCTGTGCCAGCGGAGATGCCGGCGTGGTCGATGCGTCAGGGACGCGAGAAGTGCAGCTATCTTAGCAGTCCGGGCATCGTTTGTGGAGCCGTCTTCTCAGGCGAACGCGTCGATCCGGATAGACCGGGGCGTGACGGTGATCCGGACGGACTTGCAATCTGCATTGGCCAGGGTCTCCTTGAGACCGGTCAGAGACAGACGCTCACCGAAATCGTCGCCACCAAAACCGCGACGGGCGTTCTCATAGAACTCCGCATCCACTGCGGGGTTGCACCCCTTAAAGTAAAACAGACACTGCTGCTCCGGCTTGGGGCCGGTGCTATAGCCCACGTAAGCGCCGTGGTCCTTGGCGATAAAGAACTTCTCGGACTTCGCCGCGTCGCAGAAGGCGACAAGGCACTCAACCTGCGAACGGGAAAGCGTGATTTGAGGCATGGATTGCTCCTTAATGGGTGAAACGGAGCAAGCCCCCGAGGGGCTTTGCCCCGCAAGGGATGAAGAATGTCGGTTAAGCAGGTTCTGCCAGGACAGGCACAACGTCCGCAGGGTTCACGTGAGCGACGGGTGCCGGCGAATCCGCCCAGAAGAGCAGAGCCGGGCCGTCAGCCTTGCGTGGTCGCACGGTGCCGACAAAGTCTTTGCGCCCGTAGAGACTGACGCGCGTATTGTCGGTACCGTTGTGATGGAGATAGACGCCGCCGCTGTCAGCGGCGAGTTTGCCCTCCAGCGCCTGGAAGACGCGGTGGATGTCATAGAGGTGGCGCGGGTCGCACTGCCCCGGCTCACCGCTACCCTGATGGGGACCGATGGCACGACGGTAGATGGGATAGCCTGCATCGCGCCGCACAAACTCGAATGGCGTGCCACCATGCACCAGTTCGGCCCAGCCGGGCCGCTCGGTATCGACGCGCAGTTCCAGCGAGCCAAACTTGCCGCGCACCGGCTTCACGCATTTGATGACGTTGTGGGGCAGGATGCAGCCTACGCAGATGGCGTCACCAAGCTGGTTGGCCTTCTCTGCATGGAACACGCCCATGCGTTGCCCGTCCATGGCAACCAGGCGCGTTTCGCGTGGCATGGCCTCAGCAAAGACTCCATTGAGCCAATAGCGGGGGTCCTGCTTGGGCGCAAGCAAGGCGATGGCCTTGAGCTGGCGCGGGTCAATCTGGATGGTCTGAATCACAGGTGTGCTCCAAAAAAAACAGGAGCACAGCCGCAGGGACTATGCCCCTGCGGGTGATGAAGGCCTGACGACGGTCAGGATTGAGAAAAATCGATGCGTCTGAGACGCGAGAAGTGCTGTGATGGTATCAGCCTGGACGCGCGCGTTGCAATTGCGCCGTCGAAAAAAAACCCCGAACGTCAGTCCGGGGGTGGGTGCAAGGAATCGCGGTGCGCCGTCATTTCGCCTTGGCACGTTTGCGCACGGGCCTGGCGGCCACGTCGTAGCCAAATCGGGCCCATGCTGCGGGGTCGATCGGCAACGGATTGGTGCGCCCTGCCTCCAGATTGACGAACACGCCTGAATACTTCAGCGTGCCCGTCCGGAACAGCGTCCACAGCAGGTTGAATGCCTGCACGGCGATCGCCTGATTGATGACCAGCGACTGCTTGCGCAACGCGTCGGCCATCGAACAGGACGGCGCCGTGTCGGCCTTGTCACCCTTGGGGTCGACCAGTTCGGGGAACAGGTCGCCGACGTGGGGCAGGCGGGTTTCCCGGTTGCCGCGCACCTGGCCAAGAATCACCTGGCCGCGGTCAGTCTCGTTGCCGCAGTCCAAGTAGTAGCCGCCGGGACCGCGCTCGAGCGCGCCGAGAATGGCCTTGCGCGCAGCACGCGAATCCACGCAACCGATCGCCATGTCGCAGACAAAGCGATCCTGACTGCCGATCCGTCGCGGGCGGGCCTCCCAGCGGGTGCCCATCAGCAGGTTCAGCCGGTTCACCAGCAGCGTAGCCTTGTGCTGGCCGACGTCGTTGGGGTAGAAGCCCTGGCGGCCGACGTTGGTTTCGCTCACTGTGTCGTCATCGTAGACCGTGCACTCGATACCGCCAGGGTGGCCGAGTTCGAGCATAGCGTGGTGCAGACGGGCCAGCGCCGGCAGCAAGGCGCTACCGGTGCCGCCAGCACCGACCACCACCACTTGCCACGCGTTGATGCGCATCGTTTCGGGGATATGGTGTTGAAACGTCATCACACCACCTCCTGTGCGCGCACTGCCTCATACCAGTCGCCCGGTACCCGCTCGACTACCTCGAAGATGCCCTTGGCGCAGAGCCGCAGGCACAGCGACGGAGTCACAGCGAGGCAGTTGCCCATCACGAACGCGAACTTCACGTCATGCTGGTCGTCCTCGTTGTCGGTCGATGAGAAGTACGCCGGATAGTTGCCATGCGAATGGCAATCCACCACCAGCACCTCGCCATCGACCAGCGCCGGCCGATCGTACTGCAAATGACCGCGCCCGTGCGACAGGATCGTGACCGGCACCAGCCGGAATGCGCCGGTTGCCGGATTCCAGACGATCCAGCCGCCCGTCTCGTTGGGCATGGCCGCACGCGCCATCCCGGCAAACAGCCCGATCAGGTGCGCAGGCAGCTTGCCGCAGCGCAGGTCCGTCGCCTCGGCCACGGTGCCATAGGGCACGGCAGTCTTGACGTCGAACTGGCCCACGCGGCGCACGAGCTGCAGCCAGGGCCGCGACACTTCCAGAAACACGCCGTTGGCGGCGATGAGCAGGCGCTCTCCCGTCGCTTCCAGCGGTGCCAGGTCGCCGAAGCGCGGCACCATCACGGTCGGAAAGGATTGCTGCAGGGTAATGTCCATCGGATGCATGTTCAGTCTCAGAATTTCCCGGCGATCAGGTTGCCGAGGGATTGGTTCATGGGGATGAGGGCGACTTTCGGGAAGCTTGGAAACTTCCCGTCCAGCATGTCGCGCCAGAAGGCGTAGAAGCCGTCGGCATGGTCGACTCGCTTGCCGCCGTGATTGGGATGGGTGAAGGCCGAAGCAAAGAACGCCCCCTCCCAGCCGGCTATGGACGCGGCGTCGATCTGCTTGGGCACGTGAGCCGTGCCGATGCAGATCTTTCCGTGATCCCAGGTGTTGAAATACGGCGGCTCGTACAGCATCGAATCCGGCGTCGGGCGCTCATCGTCGATCAGGGCGAACACACGAAAGCCGGCAGGCGACGCGTGAAAGACCAGACCGGGATGGGGCGTCACGGCGCTGCGATCATCCAACTCCTCGCAATTGAAGAACACGCGGCGATTGCCGGGCGGACACCACCAGGTGATGGCATCCGGGCTGATCGACAGCACGTAGGGTGTCAGGAACTCTCCCTTGGGCAGCGAGGCCTCGGCGACCTGCCGCACCGCCTGGATCAGCGCACGCCGGTTCAGTGGCGTGCCGGCGCCGATCACGGGTCGCCCCGTCTGACCATCGGTGACGATGTGATGCGCGGTGGCATAGCAGAACGCACTGAGGTCAGTCCCATAAAGCAGAATGGCCCCTTGCAAGGCAACGTCATGGTCGCGTGAAGCACTATGAATCTTGGCCATGTGGCCCTCCTATTCAGAAATTAAGGTAAGAACGCGGTCGAGCGCCTCAATGACGTCCATCATGTCGGCCAGCTGCTTGAACTGGCGCCGGATGGCGCGGGGGGTGTTTGCCAGCGGGATCAGCGACTGATACATCGTGGCTTCGCCGCCGCAGTTCAATGAATCAAAGTGGTCATCGAGGATCTGACCGACCCAGTGCTCTCTCCACATGCAGAGCGTCGCCGCCGAGTAGGCCGGTTCCGCCCATTGCGCGTGGTTGAGCGCGCGGCTGCGCCGGGTGCGGGCGAGTACCGCCTGCAGGTCCAGCAGCGCCAGGCAGATGCGGCGTGGCAGGCCACGTTTGTGACCCGCCAGCGCCTCCAGCTGCGGGGCGCGCAGGCAGTCAATGCGCACCGTCTTGTCCCGGCGCGCAAACGCCGGCACCGCATCATCCGGGGCCAGCACTGGCAGTACCCTGGACGGAAGGTAGCGCTCGATCTCACAGCTGTCGTCGCCAAACCGCTCGGCGAGAAACGCCCGCGCCTCCTCATCGCTCATGGTCGGATCGCATTCCCACCACCAACGGGCGAACATGTCCGCCAGCTCGTCCGGTGTTCGCACGAAGAGCGATCGGCCCGCCGCCTCGTTGACGAGGTGAATGGCCGTGTACAGCAGGGCCGGATCGGCGCGGCGCATGATATCGGCACGCTGCCCGATCTCGAACACGGTCTCCTCGTCCAGCTCGATCGCAAGGTACAACGGCGCATGGAGTTCTTCGTCCCATCCGAACTGATCGACCTGCTCCCTTGCGGCAGCCAGGTCGAGCAACGCGAACGAGAAGTTCAACCGCTTGCACTTCGGCGTGTGCCGGCGCAGCCAGGCGAACATGGCCTGCGCGAACGCATCGCCGGCACTGGCCGCACCCTTCACGTCCCGGGCCGCCAGCACGCCGGTTTCAAACTGCTTGCGGATCAGCCTGAGGGAGTCCGCGCTGTCGCCATACTGGAGCTTCCCGCGGGCGGGAATCTCGGCTGGCAGCGTGGGTAGCGTCAGAAAACCATGGGCAGGTCGACGTCGGGCAGCGGGAGGCTGTCGCGATGGCGTCCAACCGTGGGCTGATTCAACGAAGCTTTCATCAGATGGGCGAGGATCGAACAACACGATTCCATCTCCTCAGAATGTGAAAAAACCGCCCTTTCGGGCGGTTTCTGGTTGGAAGGCAGGCAAAAGTCCGGACTGGACAGTGCCTGCATCAAGTCACGCTTACGCATGGCAGCCCTTGGCGCCGGCGGCACGCACGAACGTGTAGCGCATGACGGTGCCGTTGTGCTCCGGGCCGTCCACCGTGGCGGTGGTCAGCTCGGGGTACTGGGCGGTGTACATGTCGCGCACCTGGTCGGGCGAGAATGCCGGGCCAGGATCCATCAGGGTCATGCCGTTGTAGGTGAACTCACGGGTAAGTTGCTGGACGGTCAGGCTCATGGTGTAGCTCCTGTCCGTTACAGCAGGTCAGCGAGATTGGTGCCGCTCGGCTCGGGCGACGACGTCTGGGGCGCGGGGGCCGCAGCCTTGCCCTCGCCTTCCTCGTTATCGTCCTTGCCGTCAGCCCCGTCCGCATCTTCCGAAGACGGTGCAGCCGGCTTGCTGTTGGCCTTGGAGAGCGCCTTCTGCGCCTTGGTGGACTGCGCGCTGGTTGCGGCGCTCAGGATCGAAGCCGTAGCTTCGACCTGTTCAGCCAACGAGCGATGCGAAACCGACACCGAGGCGATCGCCTGGGCGAAGCCCTCGTCCAGTTCCGCCGGGGAGGCGGTCAGGGCAAGAGGCGTGGCCAGCGCGGCGTCAGCGGCCTTGGAGACCACCGGTGCTACCACCACAGCCATCGCGTCACCTTTCATGGTGAGCGTGAGCACAACTTTGTCGCACGCGGCGACGAGCGGAACGAGTTCCTGAAACATGGGGAGATCCTTGAAGAGATGGAATTAATGAGGAGGTCCGACCGCCAGTTGGCGGTCGGGTGCGATCAGAAGCGCAGGACCTTGGGCAGCTTGCCCGTGTAATCGAAGCCATCGACGTTGAGCAACGCCTCGATCAGATCCGGCTTGGATTTGTTGAAGACCTTGGTGAAGCTGTCACCGAGCGCGGCACGCAGGCCCAGCTCGTCGGCCAGCACCTTCATCTCCGACTTGGTGAGCAGTTCCAGGAAGTCCTTGGACTTCTGCAGGTTCCAGTGCTGGCGCAGATCCAGCTTGTGGTACTGGCACATTGCCACGAGGTGATGGACTTCAATCCCCTCGATGGCCGCGACAGTCATCGCAGTGGTCAGCGTTGCACGCTTGCCGGCATCCAGCTCCTGCACGGTGGCCAGGTTCTTCTTGAGGTCGGTGGATGAAGCCTTCTCGTCCGTCAGCTTCTCGAAGATCTTGCCCATGGTGTCGCCACCAATGTTGCGTGAAAGGCCGGACAACGCCGCCGCCAGCAGATAGATGTTGGCGGTCTCGGGAACGCTTGCGGCCTCGCGGCGCAGCGCCTTGCGCCACAGCGCGACCCGGTAGGATTTCACCTTCTCGGTCTCGCTGATATGCGTGACGGCCTTTTCCTCAGCGGGAGCCTTGGTCGAGCCTTTGGCAGTCGTGGTTGCACCCGCGGGTGCCGCGGCCGGTCTCTGCGCGTTCGCCTTGGCGTCGCGCTCGGCCTTCAATCGTGCGGCGATCTTCTTGCTGTTGCAAGCCGTATCGAAGCACTGGCCGCGGAAGACCTTGCCAATGCTGTCCGGCAGCGCACTGACTGCCGCGCCGTAGTGCTCGCAGGCGTGGCAGGCCTTCGCCTGTTCCTCGCCGACGCCGGTCGGACCGTCCACCACCAGTTGCACGCGCGTATGGTTGTCCCCCGCACGCACAATCCGGATCACCGGGTACTCATCCTTCAGGCCGTAGGCAACCGTTTCCAGTTGCTTGTCGGTCTTCTGGGTGTAGCAGGCGCGGTTGGTGCAATTACCGGTCGCGATGGCCTCGCCGAACATCTCCGTCTGCAACGACGAGTTGTGCGAGCAGGCAGCACAGTCAGCCTTGTCGAAGATCGCCGTAGCGAGGCTGCACGCGGCTGCCTCGATGGTTTTCTTCAGTTCTGCCACCGACTTCTTCTCGCCCACGATGACGGGCAGGAGCTTGTCCTGCTTGTCCTTGGCGAGCGTCGCCAGCAGTTCAGCGTGGCCGAGCTGGATGGTGCGGGTGTTGAGCGCGTCCAGAACGGACGTGCTGCAGTTCATCAGCGCCAGGCGCTTGTCCAGCGTGGAGCGGGACCAGCCCAGGATCTTGGCGGCTTCCTCGCGGTCACCCTTGAGTTGTCCAACGATCCGCGCGGCGGCCACGGCTTCCTCGGAAGGCGCCATGTCTGCACGCTGGACGTTTTCGATGAGGGCGAGCCGGTCGGCTTCCTCCTCGCTCATCTCGCGGATGGTGACAGGGATGGGGTAGTCGTCGCCGTGCGCCGCCTTCGCGGCACGCAAGCGGCGCTCCCCGGCCACCAGCTCGAATGCGTCATCGCCCAACGGACGGATCAGGATCGGCTGGATGACACCGTTCTCGCGAACGGAATCGGTTAGTTCCGCCATTTCGGCAGGATCGAAATACTTGCGCGGATTGCGGCCAGGATTGATCTTGCCTACGGCGATGGTGGGGTTCAGCATGATGGGGTTCTCCGAAGCGGAAAAGGGGAACCCGTTGCCGCACCGGGAACAGGTTCCCGATGGGATAAGAAAGAAAGGCATGGCGGCCCGGCAATGCGGGAAGCCAAGTTACGGCAAAAAGCTGTGCACCGGATGGTGCGAGGTCGATGCGTCAGGGACGCTGAAGTAGGCGACAGGATATACCAATCGCCTCGATCACGCCAACAACTTGGCGGAGGAAAGGGTTCTTCGCAGATCTGCGGGGTGGCCTTACTGCGGGGCTTCCGTCCCGTTGGAGTCGGCCGAAACCGACCCTGAGCGGCCCTACAAGCGTGTGTAGACACAACGGCCGTTTCGAAAGTTACAGCGGTCACTCAAGGCCTCGCTCGGCGAGCGCTTCCCGAACCCGCATAATCGTCTGTCGGACTGGTCTTCATGTCCCGCGCAATCTGGGCAACGATACACTAGCATTCAACCGATTCACCACCATCGCCCGCTGATCGACTGTAAGAGGTATGTTGTTATGGGTGTTCACCCACAGCAGGAACAGCACGAGGACGTTGAACAAGGAGTGCTTGGCCTGGATGGTGTTCCCTGTGCATGTGATGGTCGATTGGGACCGTTCGCGAGTGCGGGCCAGCAAGGGCCAGCGGTAACGATTGACGCCCAGACTGGGCGGTAGAACGGTCCGGAAGCAACAACGGGATCGCCCCTCTCCGGTTGAAATCCGATACCACGTCACTGGCACAAGGCAACGTCACTCGCCATGTCGCACTACCTCAAAGTCCTCATGCCGGAACGGCCCATACATTTCGCCGTCAAAGAACACGGCATACACGCCGGTCCGCTTGCCGTAGGCGACAACTTGCACGGTCTGGCCGACGAGAAACTCTGTGCGTGGGGTACGGGCGTTTAGCACCGTGACGAACGTACCGTGGTCAAGTGGGATGTCCGTCGCTCATCTCCTCAGCAGCGGACCTGCGCCCAAATTCTTGTCCCCGCTTCCCGAACACGCATGGTGATCTGCCTGCTGGTCTTCAAGTCCCGCGCAGTCTGAGCAACAGGGATGCCAACCGGCCCTCAAACACCGCACGCCGATCGGCTGTCAGATCTGGCGGCACTACCCTATCACGTGAGGACCCAGATCGGTGCCGATACATGGGGTGTCGCCAATGACGACAATGTAGGTTCCACGAGCGACTTGTCTAAAGATAGCGTTCTGGGATCCCGCACAGTCACAAGCTCCTTTGCAAACATGGTTTTCACAATGATCTGACGGGAATATCCATTGGCGCTGCTTCTCGGAGAGGTCCGGATACTTGGCAAGCAGTACCGCCATTATTTCGTGTTTTCTCAGAGTCTGCCCGTTGTAAGGCAGCATGGCTGATGCAAGAATTTTATGGTACTTGCTAACCACAGGCGTGTATGAAATTTTCCATTCCTTCTATCTGGTGCCGACCATTTTTAAAAGTCATGTCGATGGCGGAACGCCTATTCCGCGATGCCGAGTTTAAACCGAGCGACTGCCATGACAGACGTTTGATCGCTAAGTATCCATCCTGAGGTTAGTTGACGTGTCATGAATTGCTTGTTGTATAGGAACGGTATAATGATCTGAAAAACACCAAACGTAATGGTAGTCAGAATCAGATGCAGAATACCTATGCCAATTTCACCTCGAAAAATTGGAACCAGCCAGCCGAAAAAGAAGTATGTCCAACAATATCCGATATACCCTTTCTTAACGAGCCCGGATTGTGGATGCTTAATAAAAACGGTCTGCTGTGGCCCCATTACGGCTAGGCCGATAATTGGCAAAAGAAACAGAAAAATGAAGATAACGAGCCAATGCCAAATTGAAAGGGACCCCATTTAATTGCTCCTTGTTGCGAGTAAAAATTAAAGTATCATGCCGCGTTCGCGAGGTCCAGCGCGCGAATAAATTCTCTTCGCGCTTCGTGTGCCTCCAGCCAACCAGCTCGCCGCGGGGGCGATCCCGTTTCTGACAGGGCTTTGCGGGTGGCCCGAGCTGAGGGCGGATCGGTTATCGGGCCAACCCCTCTGCGATAAGTATCGTGAGAACCCGGCTAGTCAGGTATCTTTCGAGGGAATCCGTGTGACCGCCAACAAGGTATTCCTGCTTAACGATGTCAACGATGTGAGTTCTCAATGGCTCCGGAATCTCTCGAGTATCGACTCCCGTTTCTGCTGTTATGTTTGCTCTCACCGCTTGATACAGGGTCTTTATCTTTGCCATGTTTCCCGCAACATGGGCTGCGGTTCCTACTAACTCGGCTATGCCACCAAGGAATCCCATCTTTCCCTCCTCCTCGAGAACTGTTAGCTGGACTCTGGCACGTTGTTGGTGCCGAACTATTGGCGATTTGAGGCTTCTTTTTGTGTGTTCGCGGTTTTCCGCGCTAGAGCCTATCCGATTATGCGCCAGTCTTGATCTGACCTTAATAGCGAACCTGGCCGCTTGCCATCCGTCATGTGGTGGACGGGACTCAGCCATCTGGTTTAAGTAGCGAAAGTGCGAGGCCTGGTCGGCGGGGACAACGCCATGCCTGGCGACGGCGCCCGCTGTACAGGATGGAGGTCAGAGGCGGAGCTCAAAGATTTGCACGGTGAGGAACTGGGCGAGGCAGTGCGTCAGAACAAGAAGCTCGAAGCAGAAGACGCTGCGGGTTCTTTCGCAAGAACCTCACGCCAGGCTACACGCACTTCTTGACGCGCACGCTACCGAATGTAGGAACTGAAATGAGCCTGCATGTTCTGGCGTACAACCTGAAGCGCGTCCTTCGAATTCTCGGGTTCTCGAAAACAATGAGGGCCATGCGCCTGGTGGCGTAAGCACCCATTTGCGCCCAAAAAATGGGGATGAAGACCGCTCTCAGGGGCCCATTAGCGCATGCGGTTTTACACATCTCTGACCTTCCAAAGCGACCAGAGCGCCAAGGAAAAGCGTTTACTTTCAACGAGTTGAAGCGGTACTTGTAAACTCTCTAAGTCTCGCGTTTACTGTCGCATTTTGGGTGACGCGTTGACGATTGAATCGACACACTGGGCAGCGACTGAGTTTGCCCACCTGGATCTCGGTGATGCGCGCCTCGACAAGCGAGCGAGGATGTTGATGGAGCGATTTGCGGCCGATCCGATGGCCAGCGTACCGAAGGCGTGCCACGGCTGGAGCGAGACCATGGGAGCGTATCGCTTCTTTGGCAACGACAGCGTTGACTGGCGCGATATTCTGGCGCCGCACTGGCAGCAGACCCGGCAGAGAATGGGGGCTGAGCCAGTCGTACTGTGTCTTCAGGATACGACGGAACTTGATTTTAACGGTCAAGGGGCTATCGGTCTGGGGCCGCTGAGCTATGAGGCGCAGCGGGGTATGTATCTCCATCCGACCTACGCCGTCACGCCGCAACGCGAACCGCTTGGTGTGCTGGACGCATGGATGTGGGCGCGCGAGAAGCGGGATAAATTCGGCAAACGCGGTGGGCCAAAGAAAAGCTTGCGTTGGATTAAAGGTTACGAGCGCATCGCTGAAATGGCCCAGGAGCTCCCCAGCACGCGCTTGGTCTATGTCGCAGACCGCGAAGCCGACTTGATGGCGTTGATGCTGCATGCTCAAGAACTCGGTACGCCCGCCGACTGGCTCATACGTGCGGCCCACAATCGCTGCCTGCCGGATGGCGAGAAGCTGTGGCAGCGCACCATCAGCGGCAAGCCTATTGGCGAGATCGCTTTCACGATGGGATCGCGCCATGGCGTCAAGGCCCGCACCGTGCGTCAGCAACTCTGGGTGCAACGGGTTGATCTGCCAGCAGGTAAGGGCAAGACGGTCGTGGCGACGAGCATCGTCGCGCGCGAGTTTGATGCGCCTGCCGGCGTCAAGCCAATCGAGTGGCGCCTCCTGACAAATCGCAGCGCAGCCAGTCTGGACGATGCGATTGAGCTTATTGACTGGTACCGCGCGCGCTGGAAGATAGAAACGCTGTTCAACATCCTGAAGAACGCCTGTCGCGTTGAAGCGCTCCAGTTGTCGGCGATAGAACGCCTTGAGCGCGCTTTGGCACTGTTCATGGTCGTCGCTTGGCGCATAGCGCATCTGATGCGGCTCGGACGCACTTGCCCGGATCTGGACGCCGACTTGTTCTTCGACCCGGATGAAATACGCGGCGCCTATCTGCTGACCCGTGTCAAACAGCCTGCTAAGCCAACGCTGAATGAGGTGCTTCGCCTGATTGCACGCCTTGGCGGCTTCCTCGGCCGCAAGAGCGATGGCGAGCCCGGCGTGAAGACGATTTGGCTTGGCCTGAAAGAAGTTCATGTCGCAGCGAAGACTTTGCGAGGATTACGAGTCGTCGATGATGGGGACAACTGTGTATAACCGCATGCCATTAGCGCTGTTCGCACCCTTTTCGACACCGCCCACGACCGGGTTTGCCGAAAATTCGATAAGGCAGGCTACGCCCCGGGGCGGACGCGCATTGGTGCGATTCGAGAGATGTTTCCACACGGCCTCGACCCTTAACAGCCGCTCAGGCGAGCGCGAGGTCCACTGCTTCAGTGGTATAACGGCCTTTCACTCGCAAACTCAATCAGGTTACAGCCATCCGAAAGATGCGATGAGCTCAAACAGAAGTCGTTTTGTGCGGACTCTGCCGGTCGATGTCGCATCCCGTCGCGGCCCGTGGCGCAATTCGCCTGCCTTGTGTGCGCGAGAGAACATACAAAGGCGAAAACAAGTTTCTAATCTGTACCGTCGAACTTAGCTGCCATGCGTTGGCTCTAGCAGGCTGCTGAAATACCGGCAGCGGATGTCCGCGCGACGACTAGCTGAAGCGTTAATCTGAGGACTCCATACAACCC
>NZ_JBXAHL010000037.1:0-81681 GCF_058795055.1 Cupriavidus sp. GW823-FHT06D04
CTTGCTGCGTCTGCTTTGCAGCGCTGCGTTGTGTTGCGAGGGGGCGAATATTAAGTGACCGCAGCGGGGTTGGCAAGGGGTTTTTGAAAACTTCTTCGTGCCGCCGTCAGCGCGCCCTTAAAATCGGCAGATGCCTGACATGCCTACCTACCTGCCGTCGCGCCTGCCAGCGGACGGTGCGCGCCTGCTCGACGCCCAGTCTCTCGCCGCAGCGCTGTCGCGCCCTATTGTCTTTGTCGATCTGGAGACTACCGGCGCGGACGCCCAGCGCGACCGCATCACCGAGATCGGCGTGGTCGAAGTCGGCCCGGACGGCATCATTGAATGGGACACCCTGCTCGACCCCGGCATGTCGATCCCGCCGTTCATCCAGCGCATGACCGGCATTACCGAAGAGATGGTGCACGGTCAGCCGACCTTCGAGTCACTGGCGGAATCGCTTGCCGAGCGCCTGCAAGGCCGCTTGTTCGTGGCGCACAACGCGCGCTTCGACTATGGCTTCCTGAAGAACGCCTTCCGGCGTGCCGGCGTGACCTTCCGGGCCGACGTGTTGTGCACGGTAAGGCTGTCGCGCTCGCTGTTCCCTTCCGTGGAACGCCACGGCCTGGACGCGCTGATCGCACGCTTCGGCCTGACGCCCAAGGGCCGCCACCGCGCGCTGGCCGATGCCGAGCTGCTGTGGCAGTTCTGGCAGAAGATCCATGCCACGTATTCCGTCGAACTGGTGGAATCGGCCGTGCGCACGCTCGTGCGGCGGGCCAGCCTGCCGGCCGGCCTGGACGAAACCGCGCTGGAAGACGTGCCGGCGGCGCCCGGCGTCTATATCTTCTATGGCGACCAGGACGTGCCACTCTATGTCGGCAAGAGCGTGCACCTGCGGCAACGGATCGGCGCCCATTTCTCAGGCGACTACCGGTACGGTAAGGACATGCGGCTGGCCCGGCTGGTACGCCGCGTGGAATGGCGCGAGACTGGCGGCGAGACCGGCGCTCTGCTGCTGGAGGCCCGGCTGGTCAAGGCGATGCAGCCAGTGCACAACCAGCTGTTGCGCCGCAATGCCCGGCTCTTTGCCTGGGAACTGCCGCAGCAGTTGCCGGTGCCACGGCTGCGCTCGGATCGCGATACGGATTTCTGCCGGCATCGCGACCTGTTCGGCGTGTTCGGCAACCGCGGCGCGGCCGAGGCTCGCTTGCGCGCACTGGCGCAGGAGCACGGCCTGTGCCTGGCCACGCTGTCGCTGGAGAAAACCACCCGCCGTGGCAGCCCCTGCTTTGCGCGCCAGGTCCATCGCTGCGCCGGGGCCTGCGTCGGCGCCGAGCCGTCGAGCGCGCACCGCGCCCGGCTAGCCGCCGCCCTGGCGCCGATCGCGCTGATGCCCTGGCCCTTCGATGGCCCGGCCGCCTGGCGCGAGCAGCACGACGGACGCGCCTGGTGGCATGTCGCCGACGACTGGTGCTACCTGGGCTGCGCTGCCACGCTGGAAGAAGCGCAGGCGCTGGCGGCGGCACCAGCGCATTTCGACCTCGATACGTACCAGATCCTCGCGCCGCGGCTGGCGCAATGGATGCCACAGGCGATGCCGCTGTCCGTGCACAGACCGTTCACGCTGACCGCCCCCGAGGCCCCCGCCGAGGCACCACGCCCGGCACGCATCCCGGCCGGGCAGACTGCCCGCAAGGCGCCGCCGGCTGCCGCGCAGCAACCCCTGGGCTTGTTCGCCGACTGAAGCCGGCCACGCTCTGTGCGTCATCGCGCAGAGTGCGCTTGCAGCGAGACGCGCGGCTCCGTTAGCCTGCACAGGCCGGCCCTTGCAGCCGGCCGCGCCGACGCGGAGCCTACATGCCAGCCAACCCAGTCCCTCCTGCCGAAACGGCCCACGGCGCCGCCAGCCTGCGTGCAAGCCTGGCCGTCTTGTGGGCGGCAGCCATCACCGGTGCCTGCGCCGGCCTGGAGGCCAGCGCCATGCAGGACGTCTTCGATTCCTGGAAAAACGTCCCCATCGATGAGGCGAAACGCCAGTGGGGTCCACCGCAAGCGGTGCAGGCGCTGCCCTCCGGCACGGCTTATGTCTGGAACGATTCGGTTGCGCCCGCGCGCGCGCCGGGCAGCGGCCCGCGCGATGCCGGCATGGAGCGCACGCCGGTGCCGGGCCAATGCCAGCGCAAGCTGGTGACCGGCCAGGACGGCATCGTGATCGGCGGCGAGTGGCGCGGCGATGCCTGCTGCATCACCACGCTCATCGGCCACTGCGCCAGCCTGAAATATCGGGGGCACAGCTGAGCCACGGCGCCCGCGGGTGCCAGCCCGGCTCAGTCGATACTGGCGCCCGACGCCTTCACCGCCTGCCCCCAGCGCTTCTGCTCGACAGTGATCGTGGCGGCAAAGGCCTCCGGCGACTGCCATGCGGGCTCGGCACCCTGCTGCTCGAGCTTCGCCTTGGTGTCGGGGTCGGCCAGCACCGTGCGCAAGGCACCGGACAGGCGCGCGACCACGTCCTTGGGCGTGCCCGCCGGCGCCAACATGCCGTAGAAGCCCACCACTTCGAAGCCCTTCAGCCCGGCCTCCTGCATCGTCGGCACATCCGGCAGCGCGGGCGAGCGCTGCGGCGACGTCACCGCCAGCGCACGCACCTTGCCCGCCTTGATGTACTGCGTGAACAGCGGGATCGAGTCGGCCATCATCTGCGCCTGGCCGCCCATCACGTCGGTCAGCGCCGGCGAGCTGCCCTTGTACGGGATATGGACGATGAACGTGCCCGAAGCCTGCTTGAACATTTCCGGCATCAGGTGCGAGATGCCGCCATTGCCGCCTGACGCAAAATTCAGCTTGCCCGGGTTGGCCTTGGCATAGCTGATGAACGTCTTCAGGTCGCGCGCCGGCACGTTGTTGTTGACCACCATCACCAGCGGGATCAGCGCGGTACGTGCCACCGGCGCGAAGTCCTTCGGCATGCTGTAGGGCAGCTTGGGATAGAGCGAATTGTTGATGGCCATCTGCCCGGTGTTGGCCAGCAGCAGCGTGTAACCGTCCGGCGCGGACTTGGCGACGTTGTCCGAGCCGATATTGCCGGCCGCGCCGGCCTTATAGTCGATCACGATCGTCTGGCCAAGGATCGGCTGCAGCTTTTCGGCCAGCAGGCGCGCGTGCGTGTCGACCGGACCGCCGGGCGGAAATGCCACCACCAGCCGGATCGGCTTTTCCGGCCAGGCTGCTTGCGCGGTCCCCGCCGCCAGCGCCAGCGGCGCGGCGGCCAGGGCCAGCAGTGCGTGTTTCAGGATGTCCCGGCGGGCTTGCAGCTTATTCTTCGTCTTGTCCACGGTTGATTTCTCCTTGATACAGGGCTGCCCGCCAGCGCCCTGGTCGGCGTGCTACGGACAGTCGCCAACCGCCATTGTGACTCTTTTGTGACTTTTTGATGTCATTTTCATGACAACACGAAAGACTCGAGCCGCCGGCTCAGCGCGCCGGCCACGCGCCCGTGTCCGCCAGCACGGGCGAATACTCCCGAAATCCGAAGCGCAGCGGCAGCACCGCCGGCCGCCGTATCACGCGCTCGACATGCAACCGCACCAGCCGTTCGGCGCCGGTGAACGAGGCCAGATCCTCGCCCTCCCAGATCACCTCGGCGCGCCCGCCCACATGCAGCAGCGAGCCATCGGCAAAATCCGGCACCAGAATCCCGGCACGCGGATTGGCCAGCAGGTTGCCGACCGTATTGAAGAAGTTGTTGCCGTTGAAGTCCGGGAACGTCAGCGTGCCGGCCTCGTCCACGCGGATAAAGCCAGGCTTGCCGCCGCGGTGCGAGACATCGGTGCCGCCCGTGTGCTCGCCCTCGTCCTGCGGCGACGCGGCGTGGCTGGTGGCGATGAACAGGGTATCGGCGCCGCGCAGCCAGGCCACCGCCTGCTCGTCCAGCGCTTCACCGTGCCAGGCGGGCGGCGCGGGCGCCGGCTCGGCAAGGCTCACGTCGCGCAACTGGATATAGCGCGGGCAGTTGCCAAAGCTCTGCTCGACCTCGACCGTCATCCCGCCCTCGTCGCGCGCCGCGATGATCCCGTTCATGCGGTTGCGCCGGCGCGTAGGCAGCTCGATCCCGAGCAGGCCGATACGCGCGCCCTGCGCCAGTGCCGGGGCCGCCGGATCGCCGGGCAGCGGCACGGCGTCGATGCGCAGGTGCGTGGCGTCAGGCGTATGCGCAAACCCCGGCGTCCCGGCCAGCATCGTGGCCCAGGGCTGTCCGTCGGCATCGACGGCGCCAACCAGCAGGAACGGCAGCTGCGCAAAGAACGTGCGGTGCTGCTCCGGCATCTCGCCACGGATCACCCGCGGGCCGGACGCGGCCATGCGTTCGCGCTTGCCGGCGCGCTCCTGAGCGGCCAGTTCGCCGGCGTGGAATGGCAGGCCGGCGTGCGGCCATGTGGGCAGATCCATGACGGGCTCCTTATCCTTGTCCGATAGATTGTCGATACGCGGGACCGGCAGGCGCTACGCGGCCAGGCCGACTTTCGACACCAGCATCGGCACGAAGCCGGGCAAGGCTTCGATGCGGCGCAGCCAGGCGTTCAGCGCGGGGTACGGCGCCAGCGGCACGTTGCCTTCCTCGGCGCGGGCGATATAGCTGTAGGCCGCCACGTCGGCGATGGTGGCATGGTCGGCCGCCAGGAACGGCTGCCCGGCCAGCAGGGTTTCCATCAGCGTGAACAGCCGCTGCGCGCGGGCGATGGCATCGTCCATCGCCACCGGCCTGCCGAACAGCACGCCCAGACGCGCCGCCGCCGGCCCGAAGGCAATGTCGCCGGCGGCCACCGACAGCCAGCGCTGCACGCGCGCCGCGCCTACCGGGTCGCGCGGCAGCCAGCGGCCGTCGTCATAGCGCGTGGCCAGGTAGACCAGGATGGCGTTGGAATCGCCGACGACCACGCCGTCGTCGTCCAGCACCGGCACCTGGCCGAACGGGTTCAGGCGCAGGAAGGCCTCGCTGCGCTGCTCGCCGCCGCGCAGGTCAACGTCCACCAGACGGTAAGGCAAGCCCAGCAGCCCCAGGAACAGTTCTGCGCGATGGGCGTGGCCGGACACCGGCGAGCGGTACAGCACCAGCGGCTTGGCGGGGCGGTTGGACTCTTGCATGGCACTCTCCTCAACGGTTGGGATAGCCGGATTCTGGACGCCGAACCCGTTGCAATAAATAGGGCAATTGATATTTGACTACTCCAAAAAATGGAGTAATGTGTGGCGCCATGGACAAGCTACGCGCGATGCAGACCTTTGTGCGGATCGTCGACGAAGGCAGCCTGACGGCAGCCGCCACGACGCTGCATACCTCGTTGCCGGCGGTGGTGCGCACGCTGGCGGCACTGGAATCCGAATTGCAGGTCCGGCTGCTCAACCGCACCACGCGGCGGCTGTCGCTGACCGGCGAGGGGCGCAGCTACCTGGACAGCTGCCGGCGCATCCTGGCCACCATCGACGAGGTCGAGGCCGGCCTGACCGCCAGCCATGTCGAACCCAGCGGCCAGCTCACGCTGACCGCCTCGGTGCTGTTCGGGCAGATGTATGTGGCGCCGGCGGTCACACGTTTCGTGCAGCGCTATCCGCGCGTGCGCTGCCGCATGGAATTCACCGACCGCGTGGTGAACCTGCTTGAAGAAGACCTGGACGTGGGCGTGCGCATCGGCCCGCTGGCCGATTCCACGCTGGTGGCACAGACCGTCGGCCGCATCCGCCGCGTGGTGGTGGCCACGCCCGCCTACCTGCGCAAGCACGGCGTGCCGCGCCATCCCGAGGAACTGGCCAGCGCCAACTGCGTGCGCTTCACCGGCAACCACGCGCACTGGTGGACCTTCCAGGCAGACGGCCGGGAGTTCCACGTGCAGGTGTCCGGCAACCTGGAATTCAACCAGACCGCGCCCGCCGTGGCTGCCTGTGCCGAAGGCGCGGGCTTCGGCCACTTCCTGTCTTACCAGGTCGCGCAACTGGTCGAGGCGCGCAAACTGCGCATCGTGCTGGAGGATTTCGAGCAACCGGCATGGCCGCTGTCGCTGATCTATCCCCATGCACGGCTGTTGCCGGCACGCACGCGCGCCTTTATCGAATGGATGCGGGATGACCTGAGCCCGCGCTTCAACTGACAACGTTCCATCGCAAAAAGACCATGCCCCTGTCGAGCGCCCCCACTCCAACCGGCTTCGGCACCCGCGTGCGGCGCCTGCTCCATCGACCGAGCGGCAACGCCTTGCGCGCAGCCGTGCTGGGCGTCAACGACGGGCTGGTGTCAAGCTTCTGCCTGGTGATGGGCCTGGAGGGCGCGGCGGCCTCGCGCGAGGCCGTCATCCTGGCCGGGCTGGCGGGCCTGACCGCGGGCGCTTGCTCGATGGCGCTGGGCGAATGGCTGTCGGTGACCAACAGCCGCGAGATGAACAACAAGCGCCTGCGCGACATGGCGCACGAGCTCGCGCATGATGCCGCCCGGGCCCGGCAGCGGCTGGTCGCGGTGATCGAGGGCAAGGGCGTGCTCCCGGCCGACGCCGGGCGCGCCGCCGACGAGATCATGCGCAACCCGCGCGCGGCCCTGGACACCTTTGCGCGCGAAGTGCTGGGCATCAACCCGCAGGAGCGCGGCGGCAACCCGGTGCAGGCGGCGGTAATTTCCTTCGTGCTGTACAGCAGCGGTGCGCTGGTGCCCGTTGCTGCCGTTCTTCGTGACCGCAGGGCCATCGGCGCAGCTCGGCAGCATCGTCGCGTGCCTGGCCGGCCTTGGCCTGGTGGGCTGGGGCACCTCGTCGTTCAATGGCCGCCCGGGATGGTTCTCGGCGCTGTGGCAGGTGCTGATCGGGGGCATGGCGGCAGCCTTCACCTACGGACTGGGCACCGTGTTCGGCTCGCTCTGACCCACGCTGAGGCAAGCGGCGCAGCGTGCGCGCCGCACCGCCACCTCCGGCGCAGCCCACCCACCCGCCACGCCGGGCCACCACCCGACAAAACCCTTGACGCGTCGCGGCGCGCACCGGTATTTTCAAATTCGAATCAGAATTCGAATACGGAGTGCCTATGTCAGCGACCCAATCCGGCTTCACCGCCAACGCCTCCTTTCCCCGTATCGATACCCCCTCGATCCTGCAGCCGCCGCGCCAGCGCCGTGCGCGCGAGACCGAACAGGCCTTGCTGGGCGCGGGCCGCGAACTGCTTGCCTCGCGTGACTTTGCTGCCGTTTCCGTGGCGCAGATCGCCGCGGCGTGCCAGGTATCGGTGGGCGCCTTCTATGGGCGCTTCCGCGACAAGATGGCCTATTTCGAGGCCTTGCGCGCGCTGGTCATGGAAGAAACCGCCGCGTCGACCGAGCGCTACCTGGCGCAGGAGCGCTGGGAGGACGTGCCGACACCGGTGCTGCTGGAAAAGGCCGCGCGCTTCATGGTGCTCGGCACCCTGGCCAACCGCGGCGTGATCCGGGCATCGCTGCGGCATGCGTCCACGCGGCCCGAGGAATGGGTGCCCCACCGCCAGAGCGGTGAAGCCATCGTGGAGCGCATGGTGCAGTTGCTAGTGCCACGGCTGGCGATGCCTGCCGAGACCGCCGAGCTGCGCGTGCGCTTTGCCATGCAGGCGGTGTTCAGCGTGCTGGTCAATGCCGTGCTCAATGATTCCGGCCCACTGCACCTCGACGACGAACAGATGATCCCGGAACTCAACCGCCTGATGGCCGGCTATCTCGGCATCACCTGCGCAGAGCCGGCCTGAGCACACCACCGGCCCACGCCACCCGCGGTAATGCAGCCAGGCCATGGCTGCCATGAATTGCGCAGCGCTTGCTTGGCTGGCGCGCCGGACCTCCCTAGAATGTGCCCACGCCGGGCCCCGTGCCCGGCGCCCCCGGCCTGCCGCAAAACGGCGCGCCGGGCGCAGCCCTATCCGCATCAACGTTCACCGGGACCGCTCATGGCCACGCTTTTCCTCGTCCGGCACGGACAAGCCTCGTTTGGCGCCGCCAACTACGATTGCCTGTCGCCGACCGGCCGCCAGCAGGCGCGCTGGCTGGGCGAGTATTTCCAGGAGCGCGGCGTCAGCTTCAGCCGCGTGGTAGCCGGCACGCTAGTGCGGCAGCAGGACACCGCCAGCGAGATCCTGGCCGGCATGGGTCAGCCGCAGGCAGCGATCGTCTCGCACCCGGGCCTGAACGAATACGACGGCGAGGCGCTGTACCGTTGCCACACCGGCGGCGCCGACCACCGCGCGCACCAGAACGGCGACTACAACGATTACTGGCGCACCTTCCGCGCGGCCTACGCCGCATGGACCCAGGACGGGCTGGCCGACATGCCCGAGAGCTGGGCCGATTTCGGCGCCCGCATTGCCGGCGCCCTGGCGCACGCGAGCGAAGGCACGACGCGCGAGGATGCCATCCTGGTGGTGAGCTCCGGTGGCGCCATCGGTCGCGCCACGGCCGACCTGCTTGGCGCACCGGCCCAGGCCGCCATCGAGATGAACCTGCAATTCCGCAACACGGCGTTCTGCGAGATCATCGTCGGCCGCGGCGTGCAGCGGCTGCTGAGCTTCAACAACGTGCCGCACCTGGAACGCGCCGACCGGCGCAGCGCAGTGACGTTCGCCTGACGCGCGACACACCGCAAACAAGAAAGGCCGCAATATCGCGGTGCAATATCGCGGCCCTTTTTGTTCCAGCTGCTGGCGCGGGCACTCTGACATGCCCGCGCCGCCGGTCCTTCTCCCTTTACTACCTCTTGCTGCAGCAATCCTCGCGCGGCATCCCTGCGCGGCACGCCCCGGCTGCTACAGCTTTACAGACGCTCGACGATGGTCACGTTGGCGAGCCCGCCGCCTTCGCACATCGTCTGCAGGCCGTAGCGCTTGCCGTGCGTATGCAGCGCATGCACCAGCGTGGTCATCAGCTTGGCGCCCGAGCCGCCCAGCGGATGGCCCAGCGCGATCGCGCCGCCATGCACGTTCAGGCGCTCCGGATCGGCTCCGGTGGCCTTCAGCCAGGCCAGCGGCACCGGGGCGAAGGCTTCGTTGACTTCGAACAGGTCGATATCGCCGATGCGCAGGCCCGCCTTCTTCAGCGCGACTTCCGTGGCCGGCAGCGGCGCTTCCAGCATCACGACCGGATCATGGCCGATCACCGTCATGGTGTGCACGCGCGCCAGCGGCTTGACGCCGAGCTTCTTCAGTCCGGCCTCGTTGACCACCATCAGGCCGGCGGCGCCGTCGCAGATCTGGCTGGCGGAGGCAGCCGTCACGCGGCCGCCTTCGGCGATCAGCTTGACGCTGCCGATGCTTTCTAGCGTGGCGTCATAGCGGATGCCTTCGTCAGTGGTGTGCATTTCGCCGTTGGCACCGTCAGCCGTGCGCACTTCCACCGGCAGGATTTCGGCAGTGAAGCGGCCCGCCTTGGTGGCGGCGATGGCGCGCTGGTGGCTCTGCAGTGCGTAGGCATCCAGCTGCTCGCGCGACAGGTCATACTTGCGCGCGATCATTTCGGCGCCGGTGAACTGGCTGAACTGCACGCCGGGGTAGCGCGCCTCGACACCGGGGCTCTTGGGCACGCCGAAACCGTTCTTGGCCGGCAGCTGAGACGACAGGCCCATCGGCACGCGCGTCATGCTTTCCACGCCGGCGGCGATGACGATGTCCATCGCGCCCGACATCACTGCCTGCGCGGCAAAGTGCAGTGCCTGCTGCGACGAACCGCACTGGCGGTCCACCGAGGTGCCGGGCACGCTTTCAGGCAGGCGCGAGGCCAGGATGGCATTGCGCGCCACGTTGCCGGCCTGCTCGCCGACCTGGCTCACGCAGCCCATGATGACGTCTTCGACCAGCGCCGGGTCGGCGCCGGTGCGTTCCACCAGTGCGTCCAGCACCTGCGCGGCCAGGTCGGCCGGATGCCAGCCCGACAGCTTGCCGCCCTTGCGGCCGCCGGCAGTACGGACCGCCGCAACGATATATGCCTCTGCCATGTGATCTCCTTGGTTCGGTGCAGGCTGCCGGGGCAGCCATGGTGTTGTCCGGAGTGCCGGCATCTGGCGCCGGCAGTGTCGCTTTGCATTGTTGCGCCGCGGGTGGCGGCAAGCGTCGTCGGAAGCGACGAAGTTTGCCGCAGGCCTCAGGTGCGCGGCGCCAGCACTGCAAAGATGGCGGTCGCGCGCAGCAGGCAGCGCTCGCCGCTGACCAGCCGGCAGGTGCCGTAGCGCAGGCGCGAGCCGAGCTTGTCGAACTCCACGCGGGCCTCGACCCAGTCGCCCTGGCGCGCGGAATCCAGGTAGTCCAGGCTCAGGTTGACGGTCACCGCGCTTTTGGAGCGCCCGGTTTCCAGCGACATCATCATGCCGATGGCGGTATCGGCCAGCGTCGCCAGCATGCCGCCGTGCGGGATGCCCAGGTTGTTCAGGTGACTCTCGTCGATCCGCACCGCCAGCGTGCGGCGCCCGGCATGCAGGTAGAGCTGGCCGAAGCCCGCCATGTAGCCGCTCAGGCGGCGCAGCGGGGCGAAGCCCTCCGGCACGTCCCCGCCGGCAGCTTCGCCCGGCTCGGCGATGGCCTGGGTCATCGCCGCCTCGATCTCGGCCTCGGCCATGGCGTCAGGCAAAGAAGCGCGAGGCCACGCTGAGGTGCTCGCGGCAATCGGCCACCATGCGCGTGATCAGCTCTTCGCAGCTGGGTACGTCGTCGATCAGGCCCACGCACTGGCCGGCGCTGATGATGCCGCCGTCGGTCTCGCCCGCCTTGAGCGCCGCCTTGCCGCGCACGCCGGCAACCAGGTGCTTGACGTCCTCGAACTGCGCGCCACCCGGGCGGCGTTCAATGCTCACCACCTCGTCCGACACGGCGTTCTTGAGCACGCGCGCGGTGTTGTGCAGCGTGCGGAAGATCAGGTTGGTATCGCGCTCGCTGGCCTGCACCAGCGCCTTCTTGACGTTGTCGTGGATCGGCGCCTCGCGCGTGGCGCAGAAGCGCGTGCCCATGTTGACGCCCTCGGCGCCCAGCACCAGTGCCGCTGCCATGCCCCGTCCGTCGGCGATGCCGCCGGAGGCGATCACCGGGATCGACAGCTTGCGCACCGCCTGCGGGATCAGCACCATGCCGGGCACGTCGTCCTCGCCGGGGTGGCCGGCGCACTCGAAGCCGTCGATCGACACCGCGTCCACGCCCAGGCGCTCGGCCGACAGCGCATGGCGCACCGCCACGCACTTGTGGATCACCTTGATGCCGGCGGCCTTGGCGCGCGCGATATGTTCCTTGGGATTGTTGCCGGCGGTTTCCAGCACCTTGACGCCGCTCTCGATGATGACGTCGAGGTAGCGCGCGTACGGCGGCGGATTGATCGACGGCAGCAGGGTCAGGTTCACGCCGAACGGCTTGTCGGTCATCTCGCGGCAGCGGCGGATCTCGTTGGCCAGGTCCTCGGGCGTGGGTTGCGTCAGCGCCGTGAGGATGCCCAGCCCGCCGGCGTTGGAAACGGCGGAGGCCATCTCGGCGTAGCCAACCCATTGCATGCCACCCTGGATGATCGGGTAGCGGATGCCAAGCAGTTCGGTGATTCGTGTCTTCATGGATGTCCCTTTGCTGTCTGCGCCGGCAGGGCGCGCACGGTGTTACGGTATGGTCGTGGGTGTGCCGGTCCTGCCGCTTGATCCCCGTCAGTCTACGACCGAGCACCGATTTCCGGCCTCGTCGGAAGCGACGATTGCGGGCGGCGCATTCTGCACTAGTGTTGGGCGATCTCCCGTGCCGTCTTCCCCACCCCGGCACCCCTCCCCCTTTTCCCGGCAGGAGCCCTCATGACGCAAGCCACGCCTTCGTTCGAAACCCTGCGCTACGCCGTTGAAGACGGTGTCGCCACCATCACCCTGCACCGCCCGGACCAGCTCAATGCGTTCACCGCGCAGATGATGCATGAGCTGATCGCCGCGTTCGACGCCACCGATGCCGACGACAACGTGCGCGCCGTCATCGTCACCGGCTCGGGCCGCGCCTTCTGCGCCGGCGCCGACCTGTCCGGCGGCAGCGCCACCTTCGACTTCGAGAAGCGCTATGGCGCCAGCCCCGATACCGCGCACCGCGACGGCGGCGGGCGCGTGTCGCTGCGCATCTTCCGCAGCCTCAAGCCGGTGATCGCCGCGGTCAACGGCGCCGCGGTAGGCGTGGGCGTGACCATGCAGCTGCCGATGGATATCCGGCTGGCATCGACCGACGCCAAGTTCGGCTTTGTCTTTGCGCGCCGGGGTATCACGCCGGAAGCGGCGTCGTCGTGGTTCCTGTCGCGCGTGGTCGGCATCTCGACCGCGCTGGAATGGTGCTATACCGGCCGCGTGTTCTCCGCCCAGGAAGCGCATGAACGTGGCCTGGTGCGCTCACTGCACGCGCCCGAGGACCTGCTGCCTGCCGCCCAGGCCATTGCCCGCGAGATCGCCGCCAATGCCGCGCCAGTCTCGGTGGCGATCTCGCGCCAGCTGATCTGGCGCATGGCCGGCGCCAGCCACCCGATGGAAGCGCACAAGCTCGACAGCCGCGCGATCCAATCGCGCGGGCGCTCCGCCGACGTGAAGGAAGGCGTCAGCGCCTTCCTGGAGAAGCGTCCCGCCGCCTTCCCGGAAACCGTGTCGCACGACATGCCGGACTTCTTCGACTGGACCAGCGAGCCGCCCTTCATCTGAAGCGCGCCCGTCGATCAACCTTTCCGGAATTCGCATGAACGTCAGCCAAGCCGTCGCCAGCCGCAAGTCCGTCCGCGGCTTCCTGCCCCGGGCCGTTGCGCCCGACACCATCCGCCGCGTGCTCGACGCCGCCGCGCGCGCCCCCTCCGGGGGCAACCTGCAGCCCTGGCATATCCATGTCGTCGGCGGCGAGGCCCTGGAGGGGCTGCGCGCCATCATGCGCGAGCGCATCGCCCAGGCGCCCGCGGGTGACGAGCGCGAATACGACATCTACCCGCGCGAGCTGGTCTCGCCCTATCGCGACCGCCGCTTCCAGGTGGGCGAGGCGCTCTACCACTACCTCGGCATCCCGCGCGAGGACAAGGCGCGGCGGCTGGCGCAGTTTGCCAACAACTTCACCTTCTTCGGCGCGCCGCTGGCGCTGTTCTGCACCGTGGACCGCCGCATGGGTCCGCCGCAATGGTCGGACCTGGGCATGTACCTGCAGACGGTGATGCTGCTGCTGCGTGAAGAAGGGCTGGACAGCTGCGCGCAGGAATGCTGGGCGATGTACCCGCAGACCATCGGCAAGTTCCTGTCGCTGCCGGCCGAACGGATGCTGTTCACCGGCATGGCGATCGGCTACGAAGACCCCGAGGCGCCCGCCAACCAGCTGCGCGCCGTGCGCGCGCCGCTGGACGAATTCACGGAGTTCATGGGCATCTGAGCCGCAACCGCGCGCGCAGCCTTCGGCTGCGGCGCGGCCTCAGAGCAGCCCGAGCTGGCGCGCGATGGCCACTGCCTGGGTGCGGTTGC
Organism: Cupriavidus sp. GW823-FHT06D04; assembly: GCF_058795055.1. Lineage (NCBI taxonomy): Bacteria > Pseudomonadati > Pseudomonadota > Betaproteobacteria > Burkholderiales > Burkholderiaceae > Cupriavidus > Cupriavidus sp. GW823-FHT06D04. The sequence goes on from NZ_JBXAHL010000037.1 coordinate 13,461, forward strand.
TGGCGTGCAGCTTGGCGCTGATATTGCGCAGGTGCGTGCGCACCGTGGTTTCGGACACGAACAGCCGCTCGGCCATGGCCACATTGGAATAGCCCTCGGCCAGCAGCTGCAGCACCTTCTGCTCCTTGGGCGTCAGCGGCTCAACCAGTGCGGCCGGTGCCGGCCGGCCCGCACCGGCGGCCTGCTCGCCCCCGGCCTGGCCGCAAGCCTGCAGCAGCTTTTCCACGTAGGGAGCAGGCAGGCTGGCCGACTGGCGCGAGCAGGCATCGGCCACCAGCCTGCGCACATCGTCGCCCTCGTCGGCAAAGATGCGGACAAAGCCTTCGGCAGCGCCGAAACGCAGCGCCTCGCCCATCACCACCAGCGCGTGCGCGCCGTCACCAGTGCGCTGGCACGCCTGCGCCAGCAGGATGCGCAGCTTGAGCGCGCGGCGCATCAGCTGGTTGCCCGCGGCAGCCGCCAGCTCGCGCTCGATGGCCTCGCGCACCGGCGTGCCCGGGCGCGCATACAGGTCCAGCCGCAGCCGGCCAAGGGTGATGTCCTCGACATCACTGGCAAAGGAGCTGACCCCGGGCCGCGTGCGCCACAGCGCCGGATCGGCGGCACGTTCGATCGCCTCCTGCGCCGCGTGGACATTGCCCTGGCGCAGTGCCAGCCGTGCGCGCTCCAGCATTGCCGCCATCACCAGCCGCGTCAGCCCGCGGTGGTGCCCCAGCGCCTCCAGTTGCGCCAGCCATTCATGCGCCTGGTCGGCTTCGCCGCGCTCGAAGGCAATGCGGGCCAGCACCGTGTGCCCGGTGATGATCTGGTCAGGCAGCCCGAGGTCGCGCGACAGCGGCAGGTAGACGTTGAGCAGGCGGCTGGCGCGCTCGGAATCACCGCTTTCGTACAGGCCTTCCGCCAGCAGGATGCCGGCCATGGCGTTGCCGTTGGTGGGCCCGAAGCGGTTCGGCAGCATCGTGCTGGCGGCGATGCGAAACCGTGCCAGCGCCTGCTGCAGCCGCCCCTGGCGCAGGTCGATCAGCCCTTCGACCGACTCCGAGAAGATCTTGTTGAAATTGCTGTCCGAGCCGCGCACCGCGTGCCGCGCCACCTGCAGCAGCCGGCGCGCCTCCGGGTAGTCGCCGGCGACTGCAGCCAGGCGCGCCATCGACGTGCCCAGGATCGCATCGGGGAAGGCATAGCCCATCGGCAACGGCGGCAGCTCATTGCGGGCGAAGGCGCGCGCATCGTCGAAGCGGTCCATCATGTTCAGCAGCATGTGGCGCAGCGCGCGGATATGCGCCAGCAGGTCGCCGGCCGCGCCCTCGGTGGGGATCTGCTGCAGCAGGGCAATGGCTTCGGCCGGGCCGCGCGTGAACGACACCGCCCAGACGCGTGCGATCTGCAGCTTGGGCCAGCGCGCCAGTTCTTCCGCCGGCACCGCCTCCAGCCAGCGCGTCAGCAGGCGCATGCGGCCCTGCGCCAGCAGGTCGTCCGCGGCGCCGTCCAGCAACGGCAGCGCGCGCGCCAGCGCACCGGCCGCGAAGGCATGCTCGATGGCGGGCACCGGGCGCCCCTGCGACTCATACCAGCGCGATGCCGACAGGTGCAGCTGCGGCACGGCGTCAGGCATGGCCTGCGCCAGCTGGCCGCGCAGGAAGCCGGAAAAGAGGCTGTGATAGCGGTACCACTGTTCCGATGCCGAACCGGAGCCACGTTCGCCATAGCGCTCGCTCTCCAGCGGCAGCAGGAACAGGTTGGCGCGCTCCAGCCACGCCAGGATCTCGTCGCTGCTGCCAGCGGTCGCGGGCTCGCACACGGCGTCGCACAGCGGCCCGCACAACTGGTCCAGGATCGACGTGCGCAGCAGGAAGTCACGCACCGGCTCGGGCAGGTGCAGGAATACGTCTTCGACCAGGTAGTCGGCGATCGCCGCGTTGGAGCCGGAGAAGCCGGCGATAAAGCCCTCTGGCTGGCTGCGCCGCTCCAGCGCCACCGACGCCAGCCACAATGCCGTGGCCCAGCCCTCGGTACGCCGGTGCAGCACGCTGATGGCCGCCTGCTCCAGCTTCAATCCGCGCGCATGGCGCAGGAAGGACGCGGTTTCGCCAGCGGAAAAGCGCAGTTGCGCGGGCTCGATCTCAAGCAGCTCGCCGCGTGCGCGCAAGCGGCCCAGGCCGGATTCCGGCACCCAGCGCGTGCCGATCACCACGCGGCAGCCGGGCGGCAGGCTTTCCACCAGTTGCCAGACCAGTCCGGTCACGGCGGCATTCTGGATCGCTTCGAAATCATCGAGGAACAGCGTGAAGGCGCCATTGTGGCTGGCCAGGCGGTCGATCAGCGCGAGCGCCTGCTCGCCGGGATCCTGGGCCAGCGCCCCGTGCGCGGACCGGCCGGGCCCGCCGCCGCCAAGGCCCTGCGCGATGGCAGCCTCGACCGAACCCAGGAAGCGCGAGGCATCATTGTCCGAACGGTCCAGCGTCAGCCAGGCGGTGCGCCCGCCCGCGGCCTCCAGCCGCGCGCGGCACTGGAGCATGGCCGTGGTCTTGCCGAAGCCCGCTGGTGCGCGCACCAGCACAAGCTTGACAAAGCCCGCCGCGCACACGGCCTCGCAGATCGCCGCGCGCTCGACCTGGAACGGGGTCAGCAGCGGCGGACGCAGTTTGGCCGCCAGCGATGCGGCGCCGGCGGGCGGCGGCGGGCGCCGGCCGGTCTCCTCGATACTTGCCATTGGCTGTTGTCGTCTCCCGCACATCGCTGCCGTTGCAGGCCGCGCGATGCGCCGCCCGCGCTGCGGATGCAGCCGGGCGGCCGTGGCTGTGATGTAACGGAGGATTATGACGTAAACCGCCGCACTGGCGAAAATGCGGGCGGCGGCAAGCGGCCTACACCAGTTTGTTGGCGTGGCCGGCCCAGTAGCGGTCGCGCAGTAGCCGCTTGAGCAGCTTGCCGGTCGGCAGGCGCGGCAGCTCGGACTCGAAGTCGACCGAGCGCGGGCACTTGATGGCCGACAGGCTGGCGCGGCAGAACGCGATCAGTTCCGCGGCCAGCTCGGGCCCGGCCTGGCCCATGTCGGCCGGCTGCACCACGGCCTTGACCTCTTCGCCGAAGTCCTCGTTGGGCACGCCGATCACGGCCACGTCCATCACCTTGGGATGCGTCATCAGCAGATTCTCGGCCTCCTGCGGGTAGATGTTGACGCCGCCGGAGATGATCATGTTGGCCTTGCGGTCGGTCAGGTACAGGTAGCCGTCCGCATCCGCGTAGCCGACATCGCCGATGGTGCTCCAGTCCGGCTGCTGCGGGTGGCGCGACTCCGCGGTCTTGGCCTCGTCATTGTGGTACGCAAAGGCGCGGCCTTCGGCAAAGTAGATCGTGCCCGATTCGCCCGGCGGCAGCAGCGCGCCGTCCGGTCCGCAGATGCGCAGCTTGCCGACCATGGCCCGGCCCACCGTGCCCTTGCGCTCCAGCCACTCCGGCGTGCTGACCACGGTCACGCCATTGCCTTCCGTCCCTGCGTAGTACTCCCAGATCACCGGTCCCCACCACGCGATCATGGCTTCCTTGACCTGCACCGGGCACGGCGCGGCCGCGTGGATCGCCACGCGCAGCGACGACACGTCATAGGCCTGCCGCTGCGCCTCGGGCAGCTTGAGCATGCGCGAGAACATCGTCGGCACCAGCTGCGTATGCGTGATGCGGTGCTGCTGCACCAGCTGCAGGTAGTGCTCGGCATCGAAATGCTCCATCACCACCGCGGTCCCGCCCAGCGCCTGCACGGTCATGTTGTAGCGCAGCGGCGCCGCGTGGTACAGCGGCGCGGGCGACAGGTAGCGCGTCTCGGCATCGAAGCCATAGAGCCGCTGGCACAGGCTGGTCAGGGTCGTGGGATCTTCGATATTCGCGCTCGACGGCGGCGCATACACCCCCTTCGGCCGGCCCGTGGTGCCGGACGAATACAGCATGTCGCCGCCGGTCACTTCGTCATCGATGCGCGTTGCCGGGCAGCGCGCCAGCGCGGTCTCGTACGCGTCATAGCCCGGCACGGTGCCATCCAGCATCAACCTGCCACGCAATGCCGGCGTCTGCCCGGCCAGGGCTGCCGCGACCTCGGCCTGCGCGTGCGTGGTGACCAGCAGCTTCGCGCCGCTGTCATTGATGATGTAGGCGGCATCGGCCACGTTCAGCCGCGTGCTCAGGCAGATATAGACAATGCCGCTGCGCTGCGCGCCCCAGCACAGTTCGAACAGGCGCGGATGATTCTCGATCATGAACGCCACGCGGTCACCGGGCTGCAGTCCCTGGCTGCGGAACAGATGGGCGACCTGGTTCGAGCGTTCGTCCAGTTCGCGGTAGGTGACGACTGCGCCGCTGCTGCCCATGATGACGGCTGGTTTGTCGGGCGTGCGCTGCGCGTGGATGTGCGGATGCATGGCGTTGAACTCCTCGACGGGTGTCGGTGTGTTGGCGGATGCCGATCCCGCATTCTCGGAACGTCGGCCGGTTCAACAATCGTCGGAAGCGACGAAGCGACACCGCCGCCGCTTTGCCGCAGTGCCGCAAAACAGGGCCGCGGGCGCGTCGGGACAGCTTCGTCCGATGCGACGATGCGCCACCGGGCGGCCTGGCACGATGATGCCCGCCAGACTACCGCAATCACGCCTCACCCCCATTCCAAAGGAGCCAAGGTGGATTTCCAGTTCAGCGAAGAACAGTCGATGCTGCGCGACACGCTCGCGCGTTACCTGGCCGACCACTATGATTTCGAAGCCCGCCGCGCTGCCGTGCAGTCCGCCGCGGGCTGGCGCCCGGATTGCTGGCGCGCATTCGCGCGCGAGCTCGGCATTCTCGGCGCGGCCTACCCCGAGACGCTGGGTGGCCTGGGCGGCGGCGCGGCCGAGCACATGATCGTGATGGAGCAGCTGGGCCGCCATCTGGTGCTGGAGCCCTACCTGGGCACCGTGGTGCTGGGCGGCGGCGCGCTGATGCACAGCAGCCCCGAGCTGGCCGCGCAGTGGGTGCCGGCCATCATCGGCGGCGAAGCCACCGCCGCCTGGGCCCACGCCGAACCCACCAGCCGCTATTGCCGCCACGACGTGCAGGCCAGCGCCGCGCGCCAGGGCAACGGCTACAAGCTGAGCGGGCACAAGCGGGCCGTGGTCGGCGCGCCGTTCGCCACCCACCTGGTGGTCAGCGCCCGCACCTCCGGCGCGCGCCGCGACCGGGACGGCATCAGCCTGTTCTGGATTGCACGCGACACGCCGGGCGTGACGCTGCGCGAGTACCCGACCTTCGACGGCCTGCGCGCCGCCGAGGTGCTGCTCGACAACGTGCAGGTGCCAGCCAGCCAGCGCATCGGCGCGGAAGGCGAAGCCTTTGCGCTGATCGAACAACTGTGCGACGAAGCCATGGTCGCGCTCTCTGCCGAAGCCAATGGCGCCATGGCCCGCATGCTGGCCGACACCATCGACTATGCGCGCCAGCGCAAGCAGTTCGGCGTGCCGATCGGCACCTTCCAGGTACTGCAGCACCGCATGGCCGACATGTACATGCAGCTGGAGCAATCCGTGGCGCTGACCCAGGTGGCGGCGATGCAGGCCGCCAGCGCACCGCAGGCACGCGCCCAGGCGGCGTGCGCGGCCAAGATCCAGGCCGGCCAGGCCGGTGCCTTTGTCGGCCAGGCGGCGGTGCAGATCCACGGCGGCATGGGCGTCACCGAAGAGCTGGCCGTGGGCCACTACTTCAAGCGCGTCACCGCGATCGACCTGCAGCTGGGCTCGGCCGAGCACCACCTGCGCCGCTACGCCGACCTGCTCTACCCCGCCCAGGCCGCGGCCTGAAGCCGGCATTCCCGAACACAGACGATTACCCAGCGAGGCCCGTCGATGAATCTCGATTTCTCCCCGCAAGACCAGCAGTTCCGTGAAGACGTGCGCGCCTGGATCGCCCAGGCCTATGACGCCGACCTGCGCGCGATGATGGCGCAGTCCAAGAACGGCTACCTCGACAAGGCCGCGCAACTGCGCTGGCAGAAGGCGCTGCACGCGCGCGGCTGGGCCGCGCCGAACTGGCCGAAAGAATATGGCGGCCCGGGCTGGAGCTCGACCGAGCGCTTTATCTTCCAGTCGGAACTGGCCGCCGCGGGCTGCCCGCCAGTGTCGCCGATGGGCCTGAAGATGGTGGCGCCGGTGATCATGAAGTACGGCACGCCCGAACAGAAGCAGCGCTTCCTGCCGCCGATCCTGAGCTCGGATGTGTGGTGGTGCCAGGGATATTCCGAACCGAACTCCGGCTCCGACCTGGCCTCGCTGCAGATGCGCGCCGATCATGGCACCGACAGCGACGGCGAGCACTACATCCTGAACGGCTCCAAGATCTGGACCACGCATGCGCAGTGGGCCGACTGGATGTTCTGCCTGGTGCGGACCAGCCGCGAATCGAAGCGCCAGGAAGGGATTTCGTTCCTGCTGCTCGACCTGCATACCCCCGGCATCACGGTGTCAGCACTGCCGACGCTGGACGGTCCCATGACCGGCCAGCAGGAAGTGAACCAGGTGTTCTTCGAGAACGTGCGCGTGCCGGTGGCGAACCGCATCGGGGAGGAAGGCAAGGGCTGGACCTATGCCAAGTACCTGCTGGAATTCGAGCGCGGCGGTACGTATAGCCCGATGCTGCGCAAGCAGCTGTCGAAGATCGCGGATATTGCCGCGGAGCAGCCTGCCGACGACGGTGGCCGCTTGCTGGACGATGCCGCCTTCCGCCGCAAGCTGGCGGCGCTGCACCTGCGTGCTGCCGCGCTTGAAGCGGTTGAGTTGCGGGTGTTCTCAGGCGTGGAATCCGGGACCTCGATCGGGGCCGCGTCGAGCATGCTGAAGCTCACGGGCACTGAAACCCTGCAGGCGGCCAGCGAACTTGCGGTGGAAGCCGCGGGGCCGGCGGCGTTGCCGTTCGTGCAGGACACCTGGGCTCAATTGCAGGGACGCGAGGCCGCGCCGCGTGTCGGGCCTGAATATGCTGCCGTGCTGGCGCCGCGTTATTTCAACTATCGCAAGGCGTCGATTTACGGAGGGTCTAACGAGATCCAGCGCAATATCATTGCCAAGCTTGTGTTGGGGCTTTGAGCGTTCGTGTACCAGTGATGGTTTCAAGAGCAGCCGCCGTGTGCGGCTGTTTTTTTTTGGAGTTTGGCGATATCGCATCAACGCCTTCGGTTGCGCTCCGCGCAAACGCAGAAAAACCGACAGGGCACTTTGGGCCTGCGCAGCGGCCGTAGGCGTCCCCGCAATGCCGTTTGCAGCAGGCGGCCTACGCCCTGCATGGGGATCGTTCAATAGTGGGTTAACGCAGGCACTGCCCCACACTCACATGGCGTAGCAGGGTCGAAAGGGCACCCACGCCCAAACGGCAAGCACCACCGTGCGAACCACCAACACCGTGGAATTGATTGCCAGCCGCATAGGCGACGCGTTTTTTGGTTACTTTTTGTCGCTCGGACAAAAAGTGACTCGCCGGCTACGCCGGCGAAACAGCCCACGCCTGCCAAGAGCCACAGACCGACCGCTCCAATCCGCCAAAAGCGCTGAAAGCCCCTCCTAGGGTTCTCTCCTAGGGTTCACCCTTAATTGACGGCTCATCCCTCACGCCCATATATTTTTATGAACATATAGTACATTTTTGAACATAAACACAGCCAACAGGCAGACAAAATGCCCCTAAAGATCGGAATCAACGGCGCCGGCATCGGAGGCCTCGCCGCAGCCATCGCACTACGCAAGCTCGGCATGGACGCCATCGTCTACGAACAAGCCCCCCGCTTCGCCCGCGTAGGCGCCGACATCAACCTGACCCCCAACGCCGTACGCGCCCTCGACGGGCTAGGCATCGGCGCCGCCCTGCGTGAAACCGCCGCACGCCCCAGCCACCGCATCAGCCGCATGTGGGACACCGGCGAAGAAACTTCCCGCCTGCCGATGCAGGAAGACGCCGAGCGCCGCTACGGCGCCCCGCAGCTGACCATGCACCGCGCCGACCTGATGACCGCACTGGAAGCCGCCGTGCCGTCCGAATGCGTGCGCCTTGGCCACAAGGCCGTGGCCATCGAGCCGCATGCCGATGGCGCCACGCTGCGCTTCGCCAATGGCGCAAAGGAGCGCGTCGATGTGCTGGTCGGCGCCGACGGCATCCACTCGACCGTGCGCACCGCCCTGTTCGGCCAGGAAAGCCCGATCTTCACCGGCGTGGTGGCCTACCGCGCGGTCGTTCCGGCCGAGCGCCTCGCCGGCGTGCCCAACCTGGGCGCCTTCACCAAATGGTGGGGCCCGGAGTCCGCCACGCAGATCGTCACCTTCCCGCTCAACCGCGGCCGCGACATCTTTATGTTCGCCACCGTCGCGCAGGAAGCCTGGCGCCATGAGTCCTGGACCACGCCGGGCCGCGTGGAAGACCTGCGCAGCGCCTATGCCGGCTTCCACCCCGAGGCCCGCGCACTGCTGGATGCCTGCGACGAGGTGCTGATCTCCGCGCTGTACGTGCGCGACCCGCTGCCGGCATGGTCCGCCGGCCCGGTCACGATAATGGGCGACGCCTGCCATCCGATGATGCCGTTCATGGCGCAAGGTGCAGGCATGGCGATTGAAGACGGTGTAGTGCTCGCACGCTGCCTCGCTGATAGCGCGCGCGGCGGTGCCGCAGGCGTGCCCGCCGCGCTGGCGCGCTACCAGGCCGCGCGCCACGAACGCACCAGCCGCATCCAGATCGGCTCGCGCAGCAATGCCTGGCTGAAGGAAGGCGGCAATGCCGACTGGGTGTACGATTACGACGCTTGGAACGTCGCCCTCGGCTGAAGCCGAGGCGATCGTTTCCGCCGGCACGGCCGCCTGCGCGGCCGTTTTCCGTTGACAGCAGACACCACCATGCCCAAGTCCCGCCCACAGCCTGACCTTGCCGACGATGCCGATACGGAAGACGCCCGCGAAGCCCAGCTGGTCTCGCCGGTGATCCGCGGCCTGCGCCTGCTGCGCTTCATCGCCGAGGGCGGCGCCACCGCCAACCTGAGCGAAGTGGGCCGGCGCATCGACGTGAACCGCGTCACCGTGATGCGGCTGCTGGACACACTGGAGCATGAGGGCATGGTGGAACGCCTGCCGCAAGGCGGACACCAGGTAGGCTTCAACTTCCTGAAGCTGGCCTCGCGCGTGCTGGCCACCAATGACCTGACCAGCTTTGCCGCACGCGTGCTGGCCCGGCTGAGCGCGTCGCTGCAGCTGTCGGCCTACCTGGCTGTGCGCGATGGCGGCGATGCACTCTACCTGCTGCGGCAGATGCCCGCGGCCTCGCTGGTCAGCAATATCCAGGTGGGCAGCCGCGTTGCCGCGCACCTGACCACGCCCGGGCGGATGCTGATTGCCGAGCTGCCGCCGGAGACGCTGCGCGAGCTGCTGGGGCCCGATCCGCTGCCGACGGTCACCGGCCAGAGCCCGGCCACCCACGCGCGGCTGGCCGATATCCTTGCCGCCGACCGCGAACGCGGCTGCGCCTGGAGCTTCTCCGCCTATGAACCGGGCATCGATTCCTGCGCGGCACCGGTGCGCGGCGCCGACGGCGACGTGATCGCCGCCATCAGCGTGGCGGGACCGCAGCAGCGCTTTGAAGCCGATGGCGCGCTGCGCGAGCGCGTGGCGAAGGAAGTCAGGCAGGCCGCGCGCGACCTGTCGGGCCTGATGGGGTACCGCTGTGCCACTACTCCGCGGTAATCCCGTACGCCTTGATCAGCTTCGCCCACGCCGCGGTTTCCTCGCGGATGCGGGCCTCGAGCGCCTGCGGCGTGCTGCCCACCGGCTCCATACCCTGGCGCTGCAGCTCGGCACGCACCGCGGGCGTTGCCAGCAGCGCGCGCACGTCGGCGCTGAGCGCATCGGCCGCCGGCTGCGGCGTGGCCTTGGGCACCAGCAGCGCATACCAGGAACTGACGTCGATGCCGGGCACGCCCTGCTCGGCCAGCGACGGCACGTTCGGCGCGGCCGGCGAGCGCCTGGGCTGCGTCACCGCCAGCGCGCGCAGCGCGCCGGACTGGATGAACGGCGCCAGCGTCGGCCATGTGCCGAACAGTACCGGCACCTGCCCGCCCACCACGTCGTTGAGCGCCTGCGTGGTGCCTTTGTAGGGCACGTGCAGCAGCGTGATGCCGGCCTTGTTGCGGAACAGTTCGCCGGCCAGGTGCAGGCCGCTGCCGACGCCCGGGCTGGCGTAGCCCAGCGGCTTGCCGGACTTCTCTGCCTGCTGGGCCAGCCTGACCAGCTCCTGCACGGAATTCGCTTTCACTGACGGATGCACCGCCAGCACGTTGGGCGAGCCCGCCAGCAGCGACACCGGCCGGAAATCACGCTCGACGTTGTAGGTCAGCGCCGGCATCAGCGTCGGGTTGATGGTCAGGTTGCCCGCCGGGGCCACCAGCAGCGTGCAGCCGTCGCCCGGTGCGCGCCGCACCGTGTCAATGCCGATATTGCCGTTGGCGCCAGGCTTGTTGTCGACCACGAACGGCGTGCCGCGCCGCTGCTGCAGCCCGTGCGCCAGCGTGCGCGCGAGCTGGTCTGCCGGGCCGCCGGCGGGGAACGGCACCACGATGCGCACGTTCGCACAACCGGCGGCCTGTACCGCCTGCCACGGCACGCACGCCGCCACCGCAGCGGCCAGCGCCGTGCCAACCAGCCATTGCCGCCGGCGCGGCGACCTGTTGTATCTCTTGCATTGCTGCATATTGCTTCCCATCGGATGGCAGGCGGCGCGCGTTGCCGTCACGCGAACGGCTTCGGCACCTCCGGCCGGTAGTCGAGCAGTCGCGACAGCTCGGCCGCCGCCCGCCTGACCTGTTCCACCACGTTGTCGAGCTGGTCCGGATCGATGCGCGAGGCCGGGATGGTCGCGCCCAGCGCCGCCACCACCTTGCCGCTGCGGTCGCGCACCGGCGCCGCGATGGTGGAGATGCTGGCCTCGAAGAACCCTTCATGCAGCACATAGCCGCGCTGGCGGTCGCGCTGGACCATGTCGTACAGCTCTTCGACGGTGCGCGGGGTGCTTTCGGAATACACCTCCAGGCGCTCCTCCGGATACAGCGCGCGCAACTCCGCCAGCGACAGATCCTCCAGCAGCACGCGGCCCAGCACGGTGGCATGCGCCGGCAGCCGCGTGCCGACATTGACCGTGCTGGCAAACGGGCGCGAGGCCACCGACTTGGCCACATAGACGATGGAGCGCCCGTCGCGCACCACCAGGTTGCACGGATAGTGGATCTCGTCGCGCAGCCGGTCCAGCAGCGGGCGGCCCAGCTCGGTCAGCTCCAGCGAAGCCAGGTAGTCAAAGCCCAGCCGCAGCACCGCCATGCCCAGGCGGAACTCGCGCCCGCCGTCGGTGCGCTCGACGAAGCCCATCATTTCCAGCGTGGCCAGCAGCCGGAACACGGTCGAACGCGGCACCTTGAGCCGGCGCGCCAGCTCGGCCGCCGACAAGGTGCGCTCACGGCTGCTGAATTCGGCCAGCAGCCGCAGGCCGCGCTCCAGCCCCGGCACGATGTACTTGTCCTGGGCGCTCTCTTGGGCGCCCTCCTGGCCGCTTTCCTGCGTGTCTTCCTGCGGCGAATCGGTCGTCATGGTCTGTCTCTGCAATATTCGGTCTTGGCGTAACGCTCTCATATATCACGCCTGCACCCCGTAGGGTACCCGTATTGCCGGCAGACCCCGCCCCGGGCCCGCCTATGCCCCTGGGCGCAGGTAGTCGCGCAGCCAGGCCGCGCATTGCTCGCCCTGGGCGGCGGGCCAGCGCACCACGATGGTCTCGTCGCGGCGGCGCAGCTCGACGCAGATGTCCGACAGCGGCCCGCGCGCGGCCTCGCCGCGCCCGAACAGCCGCGAGAACAGCCCGGCGGCGGCGGGTGCCGGCGGCGTGGACTGCGCCGGCAGCACCGCATGGCCGTTGACCGCCGCGGCCGATGCCACCGGTGCCGCAGGTGCGGACTTCGCCGCCGGCTCGGGCGCTGCTTGCGCCTCCTGCGGCGACAGCCGTGCCAGCAGGTTGGCGCCGAACTCGTCCCACATGCGGTCGGCCTTGGTCTTCATCACGCTCAGGCCGAACGTGCCCAGCCGGCCCAGCACGTCCACCTGCACCTTGATACGCACCTGCGTGCCGCCATCGTCCAGCGCGGTCAGGAAGAGCTCGCTCGACTGGCGCAGCGAGCTGGCCACCGAAGCATCCTCGCCGGTGCCCTCGGTGCGCAGGTAATGCGGCGCGCGTGTCTCGACAATCTTGGTATGCAGACGGAAGCGCGCGTTGATGAAGGCGATCTTGACCGCCATATGGGCGATGTACTCGACATCGCTCAGCACCTCGATCGATTCCATGCCGGGCACGCACGCGCCCATCACGTTGGGGTCGAGCAGCAGCTCCCACACGCGCGCCGGCGGCGCCGCGGTGACCAGGGTCTTTTCAATTTCCACGCATTTTCTCCGCGGCGGACAGGACCGATTCAACGATGCCGACATAGCCCGTGCAACGGCACAGGTTGCCGTTCAGGCCGTGGCGGACCTCGTCTTCGGTAGGGTTGGGGTTGTTGGCAAGCAGCGCGCACGAGGCCATCAGGAAGCCCGGGGTGCAATAGCCGCACTGCAGCCCGCCGTTGTCCATGAAGCACTGCTGCAGCGGATGCAGCTGGCCGTCGGCGGCCAGCCCCTCCACGGTCATCACATGGCGCCCGCGTGCCTGCACGGCGAGCATCAGGCAGGACTTGACCACCTCGCCGTCGACCAGCACGGAGCAGGCACCACAGATGCCGGTCTCGCAGCCGCGCTTGGTGCCGGTCAGGTTCAGGTCGTCGCGCAGCAGGTCGGACAGCAGGCGCCGCGCCGGCACCTCCACCTGGTGTTCTTCGCCGTTGACGGTGAGTTCGATGCTGACTTGGTTCATGAGGACTCCTTACTCCGATGCCACGCCGAACAGCTCGGCAATGGTGCGGCGCGCGACTACCCGCACCATCTCGCGCCGGTAGCTTTCGGACCCGCGCATGTCCGAGACCGCGTTGATGTCCGCGGCGACAATGGCGGCCGCTTCCTCGGCCAGTTCCGCGGTGACGGCCTTGCCGGCCAGTAGCGCTTCGGCGCGGCGCAGCCGGGCCGGAATCGGCGTGGACGCGCCTACCGCCAGGTGGGCCTCGACGCAGAACGCGCCCTCGCGCCGCACCGCCAGCGCCACGCTGGCGAGCGGCCGGTGCTCGGCGGCGGTGCGCAGGAAGCGCGCATAGCGGCCATCGGCGCCGGCACCCGGCGCCGGCACGCGGATCTGCGTGAGGATCTCGTCGGGCGCCAGCGCCGTGACGTAGTAGTCGACCAGGAAGTCCTCGATATCGATCTCGCGCTCGCCGCCTCGGCCGCTGACCACAATCCGCGCGCCCAGCGCCATCATGCAGCCCGGCGGATCGGTGGCGGGGTCGGCATAGCAGAGGTTGCCGCCGATGGTGCCCTGGTTGCGCACCTGCGGATTGGCCACGCGCGAGGCCATGCTGGCCAGCATGGGGTAGTGCGCCTGCACCAGCGGCGAGCGCGCCACCTCGGCATGCAAGGTCAGCGCGCCGATGCGCAGGCCCTCGCGCGCATCGAAGGTGATGCCGCGCAGCGCATCAAGCCGGCCCAGCGAGACCAGGTGGCCGGGCGTCAGCATGCGCTGGCGCATGCCGAGCATCAGCGCGGTGCCGCCGGCAAGGATGCGGCAACTGTCGCCCAGGTCGGCCAGCATCTGGCTGGCCTCGGCCACGGTGGCCGGCTCAAGGAATGCAAAGTCACGCATGGGCGGCCTCCTTCTGCTTCAGTTCGCGCAGGCCAGCCAGCACCTTCTCCGGCGTGATCGGCAGCGACTGGATGCGCACGCCCACGGCGTCGAACACGGCATTGGCGATCGCCGCCGCGCCCGGCAGGATCGCGGTTTCGCTGGCGCCCTTGGCACCATAGGGGCCGTTGGGATCGTTCGATTCCACCACGTCAGTGCGCAGCATCGGCACTGCGTCGGCGGTAGGCATGGTGTAGTCGGCAAAGTTGCCGTTCATCAGGCGGCCATCCTCATATTGCAGGTTCTCGTACAGGGTCCAGCCGATCGCCTGCACGGTCGCGCCGTGGGTCTGGCCGTGCACGGCGAGCGGGTTGATGGCCTTGCCGCAGTCGTCGGCGACAAAGCTGTCGATCACGGTAACCTGGCCGGTGCTGGTGTCGACTTCCACTTCCACCGCCTGTGCCGCGAAGGAGTGCGCGGGCGCGACGTTGCCGTAGTAGTCGGCATCGTGCATCACCGTGGGCGCGTCATAGGTGGCGCGAACATGGATGCCCTCGCCGCCGTGGCGGAAGATATGCAGCCGCGCGATCTCCGCCAGCGTGGCGGACTTGTCGGGCTGGTCCGGCGCGGCGATGCGGCCATCGGCAATCTCCAGTTGTTCCGCGTCCACGCCGAGCTTCTCCGCCGCGAGTGCCAGCAGCTTCTGCCGCGCCTCGCGCGCGGCACGCAGCACTGCATTGCCGGCGATGATGGTCACGCGCGACGCCAGCGAGCCCAGGCAGAACGGCGCGGTATCGGTATCCGGCGCCATCACGGTGATGTGCGACAGCGGGATGCCCAGCTCCTGCGCGCAGATCTGGCTGAGCATGGTGTTGGCGCCCTGCCCCATGTCGCATTCGCTGGTCTGCAGCATTACGCGGCCGTCCTCGTTGACCTTGAGCAGGATGGTCGAGCCGTCCCAGTTGCCCAGCGTGCGGTTGCCGCTGACGTGCATGGCCGCGGCAATGCCCACGCCGCGCCGGCGCGTGCCGGTGCTGCGCGGGGCGGCGCGCTTCTCGTCCCAGCCGATGGCCTTGCGGGTCATGTCCAGGCACTCGGCCATGCCGGTGCTGCTGATCTTCCAGCCATGCACGCTGGTCTCGCCGGCGCCGATCGCATTGCGCTTGTGCACCTCCACCGGGTCCATGCCGACCATGCCGGCCAGCACCGTCAGGTGGCAGTTCAGCGGAAACTGCATCTGCTGCCCGCCAAAGCCGCGGAAGGCGCCGCGCGGCGGGTTGTTGGTATAGGCCATGACCGCGTGCGAGCGCACGTTCTGCACGCGGTGCATATTGTCGCTGCGCATGACGGTGACGTGCATCACGTCACCGGCAAGCCCGGAGTAAACGCCGCATTCGGCCGTGATGCGCACATCCTTGGCCAGGATCACCCCGTCCGCCGACAGCCCCATGCGCAGCCACACTTTCATCGGCACGCTGGCGCGCGCGCCCTGGAAGTCTTCCAGCCGGTTGTTGACCAGCCGCACCGGGCGCTCCAGCCGGCTGGCCAGGAAGGCGCAGATCAGGCTGTTGTTCTCCTCGACGATCTTGGCGCCGAAGCCGCCGCCGGTGGTGGCCTGCACCACGCGGATGGTCGAGACCGGCCGGTCCAGCGCCTCGGCCAGCCGCGCGCGCGCCAGGAACACGGACTGGGTCGAGGCCCACAGCGTGAGCCGCCCGTTGCCGTCCTGCGCCGCCACCGAGGCCATCGGCTCCAGGTAGCCCGGATACTGCGAGTGCATGTCGTAGGTGGCCTCATACACCGCGGCGCAGGCTTCGAACGCGGCATCCACGTCGCCCCGCACGATGTGCATCTCATGGCCGATATTGCGCGTGCCGGCATGGATCTCGGGTGCGCCCTCGGCCAGCGCCGCTGCGGGCGTCAGCAGCGCGGGCTGCGCCTCATACTCGATGCGGACCAGGTCCAGCGCGTCGCGCGCGATTTCCTCGCTGACCGCCACCACCGCGGCCACTTCCTCGCCGACGTGGCGCACCACGCCGCAGGCCAGGATGCGCTGCTCCTTGCGGTGCGGGCCCCAGTTGCGGGTGGGCACATCCTGCCCGGTCACCACCAGCTTGACGCCGGGCAGCGCCTTCGCCGCGGCGGTGTCGATGCGCACGATACGCGCGTGCGGGTGCGGGCTGCGCAGCACCTTGGCGTGCAGCATGCCGGGCAACTTGATGTCGCCGGCATACCGCGCGCGCCCCATGACCTTTTCCCGCGCGGTCACCTGCGGCGTGGAGCTTCCCACGATGGCCTTGCTCATGCCGGCCTCCTGCTTGTCTGGTTGCATGAATGCGATGCGGTGCGTCATTCCGCCGCGATCGCGAGGTCGCGGATCACCTTGCCCAGCCGCTCGTAGTCGGCCGCGTTGACCTTTTCCAGCGCGGCCGGGACGCCGCCCACCGGGCTGGCGCCGAAGGTGGCCATCTTCTCGGTCACGTCGGGCAAGCGCAGCACGTCGTTGAGCTGCTGGTTCAGCACCTTGACCACCTCGGGCGGCGTGCCCTTGGGCGCCATCACGCCATGCCAGGCGCCGACCACCACGTCCTTGTAGCCAAGCTCGGCCAGCGTCGGCACGTTGGGCAGCAGCGGCGAGCGCTTTGCGTCCGTGATCGCCAGCGGGATCAGCCGGCCGGTGTTGATGTACTGCGCCACCGGGCCCAGCGTGACGTAGGCAAAGTTCACGTGCCCCGCCACCACGTCGTTGACCGCCGGCGCCACGCCCTTGTACGGCACGTGCTGGATCTTCACGCCCGCGGCGCGGTTCAGCATCTCGCCGGCGATATGCATCGGCGAACCCGCGCCCGGGCTGCCATAGGTCAGCGTCTTGCCGCCCTTGGCCGCGGCAATCATCTCGCCCACGGTCTTGATGCCCGCCTGCGGGTTGGCCACCAGCAGCACCGCCTGCACCGCGGTCTGGATCACGGGGGTGAAGCCGTACAGCGGGTCATAGCTGGCCGACGGCGCCAGCCTGAGCACCATCGGCGCCAGCGTGAAAGGGTTGGGCGTGTACAGCAGCGTGTAGCCGTCCGCCGGCGCGCGGCTGACAAAGCTGGCGCCGACCACGCCGCCGGCGCCGGGGCGGTTCTCGACAATGACCGGCTGCTTCAGGCGCGCCGACAGCTTATCGGCATAGAGCCGGGCCATGGCGTCGGTGTCGCCGCCGGGCGGATAGGCCACGACCATGGTCACGGTCTTGGCCGGATACGCGGCGGTGGCCAGCGCGCTGCCCGCGGCAAGCGCGAGCGCGGCCATGGCAGTGGCGGCAAGGAAAAGGCGGCGGGGGCGTTCGTGTCTCATCAACAGCTCCTGTGGGGGCGCATTCGCGGTTGGAGTGGGCTGTTTTGCGCACCGCGAAAACCGGGTTGGCTCGGGTTACAACACTTTTGGTTGTTTTATTAGTAAAACGTACGTTCACATCAGGAACGTTATTAATCCTAGGTCGTCAATATTGACAACTCAACTTACGTTAAATACCAATTGACATGGTAATTTTTTATACGTCTTGCCCGTTGCCGTGAAAGCGACACACGGTGGCGGAATTGGCTAGCGGCTGTGAGACAATCTGGCCCGCAAACCGGCCCCGCATGACGGCCGGCAGACCCGATCAAGAGGAACGCATGCCCCGTGACGCCGCGCCCGCCAAGGGCCAGCCCGCGCCAGACACCGACATCACCAGCCCGTGGACCGACCTCGACGAGGCCGGCAGCGGCCTGACCGTCGACAATTTCCTGACCACGATGCTGAGCCAGCTGGTCACCGCGCTGCGCAGCACGGTGACCAAGCCCTATGCGGAACAGTTCGGCCTGACCGTGCCGGAGTGGCGCATCCTGGCGCTGCTGGCGCACGCGCGCGAGCTGCCGTTTGCCGAGCTGGTGACGCAATCGACCTCGGACAAGGCGCTGGTGAGCCGCACGCTGCGGCTGCTGGAGGAACGGGGGCTAGTGCAGCTGACTTCGGCCGGCAACACGCCGCGCAAGAAGCTGATCTGTGCGATCAGCGAAGCTGGTGTGGCACTGCACGACCAGGTGATGCCGCTGGCGCGGCGGGGGCAGGCGCAGGTGATACGGCAGTTGTCGCCAGAGGAGCGCGAAGCGGTCTACCAGGGGCTGCGCAAGCTGTTGCGCGCGCAGGCCTGACAAGGAAAGCGGCTTCCGGACGACTTGCTCGCCCGGAGCCGCCACAGCCAGCGTTTGCCGGGCACCCCAACCCGGCCTTCACTCCCGCCGCCTCAGTGGCGCGCTGCCACGCTCTGGCGCTGGTACGAGGCCAGCGTCAGCCGCATGGCGTCACGCACAGCCGCCACCGAGCGGTTGTCGTCATCCCCCTTGCGCGTCACCAGCGACAGGGTCAGCACCGGCGCCGAGCGGCCCAGCCGCACCAGCCGCACCGGGTAGTTTTGCACCAGCGTCGGGTCGGGCCCCTGCAGGATCGACACCCCCAGCCCGGCACTGACCATTGCCACGATCGCCGGCGCACTGTCGAACTCCAGCGTGCCGCGGATTTCGGACACGTGCGCATGCACGTACTGCGCCGCCATCGCCCCGGACACGGTATTGCGGTCGTAGCGGATCCAGTCGTACAGGCGGAACAGCGAGGCCACGTTGGTCTCGGTGGACGCGGGTGGTGCGATCAGCATCAGTTCGCGCCGCATCATCGGGGTCCAGCGCAGCCGCGCCGAACCGCCGGCTGCCGGCTGCGCCACGAGCGCCGCATCGATGTCGCCTGCCTTGACCGATGCCGTCAGCGTGCTGCTGCGCCCGCGCACCAGCCGCAGTTCCAGCCTGGGATGGCGCTCGCGCACATAGCGCACGATGCCGGGCAGCACGACCGGTTGCAGCGACTCGATCACCCCCAGCCGCACTACCCCCTCCACCGCCAGTCCACTTCCGGAGCGCAGCGCTTCCAGGTTCTGCAGTGCCTGGCGCATGGTGTCGGCCACCTCGCGCGCGAGCTGGTTGGGCCGCGCCTGCAGCCCGGAGCGGTCGAACAGCGGCTTGCCCAGGTACTGCTCAAGCTGCTTCATCTGCATGCTGACAGCGCTGGGGGTGACGTTGGCCTGACGCGCGGCGCCGGCGAAGGTGCCGGTCTGCAGCACGCCCTCAAGCGTATGGAAGGTCTCAATTTTCATCAAAAAATCTTATGAAGTAACTCAAATAAGTTCGCTTTTCTAATGATAGGGCACGCCGCTAGACTGGGCTCACGGGATCGAACACAGATCGAACCCAACCACTGCACGCTACGCAAAACACGGAGGAGCCCCCGACATGTCAGTCATCGCCGCATCGCAACGCCCCGTCGCCTGGACCGCCCAGCAAGCCCGCGAGGACCGCTCCTGGGTACTGCGCATGAACGAGGCCGAAGTCCAGGGCATGCGTGACGCGCTCGACCACGCCAGGACACTGAACAAGCCGCTGCTGGCAATGCAGCAGGCCGACTTTCCGCTCAATGACGCCGCCCGCGCCGTGCTCAGGCGCGCCATCGACATCACCCAGGGCGGCTGGGGCATGTGCCTGCTCAAGGGCTTTCCGGTCGACGAATGGACCGAGGAGGAATCGCGCCTGGCCTACTGGGGCATGAGCCTGTACATGGGCGTGGGCCGCACGCAGAACCGCGCCAGCCAGTTCATGAACGACGTGCGCAATGAAGGCGGCGAATACAAGGTCAAGGGCGGCCGCGGCTACAACACCAATGCCGGGCTGGATTTTCACCAGGACTCGTGCGACGTGGTCGGCCTGCTGTGCCGGCGCACCGCGCGCGCGGGCGGCACCAGCAAGGTGACCAGTTCGATAGCGCTGTATGAGGAAGTGCAGCGCCGCCGCCCCGACCTGATCCCGGTGCTCAAGGACACCTTCTTCCACAGCTACCAAGGCACGCAGGACCCCAGCCAGCCGCCGTACTACCGCTGCCCGGTCTTCGGCAGCCATCCCGAGTATTTCTCCGCGCGCACCAACCGCAAGAACACCGACGCCGCGCAGCGCGACTTTGCCGAGCTGCCGCGCCTGACGCCGGCGCAGGTCGAGGCGCTGGACCTGCTCGACGAGCTGATGCCGAGCGAGCTGCTGTGCTTCACCATGGAACTGGAGCAAGGCGACATGCAGCTGCTGAACAACTACGTCACGCTGCATTCGCGCACGCCGTTCGAGGACCATGAGGAGCCGGACCGCAAGCGCCACCTGTTCCGCCTGTGGCTGGCCGTGCCGGGTTCGCAGCCGCTGCCCGAAGACTGGAAGGAATATTACGGCGACGTGCGTGCCGGATCGGTGCGCGGCGGCGTGCGCGGCAGTGAGATCACGCAGGAATTCCTTGACTATGAGAAGCGCCAGGCGGCGGCGCTCGGCATGCTGTTCGAGACCTGGCGCCCACAGCTGCGCCAGGAAGACATGGTGCGCATCCTGGCCGGGCATGCGGCCAAGGCGGCCGCGGGAGCCACGGCATGAGCGGCGACAGCACGCACTCCCCTTCGCTGAAGGAACGCCTGCGCCGGCCCGAGCCGGTGCTGGCGCCCGGCGTCTACGATGCCCTCAGCGCGCTGCTGGCCGAGCAGGCCGGCTTCGAGGCGCTGTACCTGTCGGGCGGCGCGGTCGCCTACACGCTGCTGGGCCACTCCGACGTGGGCCTGACCACGGCCACCGAGACCGCCGACGTGCTGGCGCGCATCACCGACCGCGTGTCGCTGCCGGTGATCGTCGACGGCGACACCGGCTACGGCAACGCGCTCAACACGCAGCGCACGGTGCGCGCTTTCGAGCGCGCCGGCGCGGCGATGATCCAGCTCGAGGACCAGGGCTTTCCCAAGCGTTGCGGCCACCTCGCCGGCAAGTCGCTGGTCACGGTGCGCGAGATGTGCGGCAAGCTGCGTGCCGCTCTCGACGCGCGCCATAGCGCCGACACACTGATCCTGGCGCGCACCGACGCCGTCGCCGTGGAAGGCCTGGACGCCGCCATCGAGCGCGCCGAAGCCTATCTGGCCTGCGGCGTCGACGCGCTGTTTATCGAGGCAGTAGTGTCAGCCGCCGACATGGACCGCGTCTGCGGCCGCTTCGCCGCACGCGTGCCGCTGCTGGCCAATATGGTCGAGGGCGGCAAGACCCCGATCCAGAGCGCGGCCGAACTGGGCGGGCGCGGCTACCGCATCGTGATCTACCCGGGCGGCACCGTGCGCTTCGCCTCGCGCCAGCTGCAGCGCTACTTCGCCGGCCTCAGGGCCGACGGCTGCACACGCGCATTCATGGAGGAAATGAACGATTTCGACGCACTGAACCGGCTGATCGGCACGCCCCAGCTGCTCGACGCCGGCCGCCGCTATGCGGACGACGACTAACGGCACGCGCCGCCACGTTGCCCCGCACATGCTGTAAGGCATTCCGCCCACCAGAGGCAGGCCAGAAGCCCCCGCAACGATGCCCCCATCGTCCAGGTACATAAAGAGAGAAACGGAGACAACCCATGCAACGACGCGAATTCCTGGCGCTGCTGGCGGCCAGCACAATGCTGCCCGGCACCCTGCAGGCCGCCCCGGCCGTGACCAAGTTGCTGGTCGGCGCCACGCCCGGCGGCGGCACTGACCTGGTGGCGCGCGCGCTGGCCGCTGAACTGGAGCAACGCCTGAAGCACCCCTATATCGTCGAGAACCGCGGCGGCGCAGCCGGCAACATCGCGGCGAGCGCGGTGGCCAAGGCCGATCCGGACGGCGGCACGCTGCTGCTCAGCTACACCAGCCACGCCATCAATCCCGCGCTGTTCGACAAGAAGCCGTTCGACCCGATCAAGGACTTCACGCCGATTTCGCTGATCGCCACCTCGCCGCTGCTGCTGGTGTCACGCCCCGACCTGGGCGCGAACAACGTGCGCGAGCTGATCGCGCTGGCCAAGTCCAGGCCCGGCAAGCTCAGCATCGCCGTGGCCGGCCTCGGCAGCGCCAACCACCTGGCCGGCGAGATGTTCAAGCAAGAGGCGGGCATTGACCTGGTCAGCGTGCCTTACAAAGGCGCGTCCCCCGCGATCGCCGACGTGGTCGCCGGCCAGGCCGACTTGCTGCTGGGCAACGTCGCCACGGTGCAGCCGCTGTTGCGGGCCGGCAAGGTCAAGGGGCTGGGCGTCAGCAGCCTGAAGCGCCTGCCCGCGTTCCCGCAGATCGCGCCGATCGCCGACGTGGTGCCCAATTTCGACTACAGCTCGTGGTACGGCCTGCTCGGGCCGGCCGGCATGTCGGCGGACGTGGTTGCACAGCTGGAGAAAGCCGTGCGCGCCGCGGTCGCGTCGCCGGCAATGCGCAAGCGCCTGGCCGGCGAAGGGCTGATGCCGGTGGGCAATGATGCCGCGCAGTTCACGCAGTTCCTGCAGGGGGAAATCGCGCGTTGGGCGAAGGTGGTGGCGGTTACCGGGGCGCGGATGAGCTGAGCTTCCGGCGCAAAGAAAAAGGGCTGCACCGGATCACGGTGCAGCCCCCAAGGGAACGGGACGAGCAACGCCCGTTCAGACCTCCAGCTCCTCCAGCACGCGGCCCTTGGTCTCAATCCCAAGGAAATGTACCGTGACAGCCGCCAGCGCGGGCACCACGGACAGCGCGAAGAAGGCAATGCTGAGATCACCACTGCCGATGGTGCTGGCAATCAGCCCCGGCGCGAAGATCGCCGCCAGCTTGAGCCACGCCCCACCCAGCCCACACCCCATCGCCCGCACGCTGGTCGGATACAGTTCCGGCGTATAGACATAGGCGGTGATGAAGCCGCTGGCCAGGAACCCCATCGCCAGCGCGCACAGGGTCGCGACCACATACACGTTCGACGCGTGGAACACCCCCGCCAGCACCAGCGACAGCGCGCACAGCAGGAACGACACATTGATCACCGGCTTGCGCCCGACCTTGTCCACAATCATCGCGCACACCAGCGAACCGACCACGCCCAGCACCGAGGCGCCGGCGGCGAGGTTCAGCGCCAGCTGCAGCGGCGCGTGGTAGACGGTCTTGTAGACCGTGGGCAGCCACGTCGACAGCCCGTACTGGATAAAGCCGCAGGTTGCCCACAGCATCCACACCGCCAGCGTGCGGCCGATATAGGGCTTGCTGACCAGGTCGCGCACGCGGCGGCGCGGGTGCTGTGCCATGCGTTCGTAGGCGCTGGTGTCGCCCAGCGGCGGCAGCGGCGTCCTGGCGCGCGCCTCGAAGGCCCACAGCGCGGCATCGGCCTCGTCCAGCCGGCCCTTCTCGGCCAGCCAGCGCGGCGATTCCGGGATCACGCGGCGCAGGATGAAGAACAGCACCAGCGGCACGCCGCCGATGAAATACATCAGCTCCCAGCCGTAGTGCGGCACCAGCCAGGCGCCGATGCCGTTGGACACCATCAGCCCGATCGGGAACACCACCTCGTACAGCAGCACGAAGCGCCCGCGCCCATGGGCGCGCGTGACCTCGTTGATATAGGTGGCCGCCACCGGCAGTTCGCCGCCCAGGCCCAGGCCCTGCACGATGCGCAGCAGCGCGAAGATCTCGAACGACGGGGCAAAGCCGCAGGCCAGGCTCATCAGCCCGATGATGCCCGCGCTCCAGCCGATCGAGCGCAGCCGGCCGAAGCGCTCGGCCAGCCCCGGGAACAGCAGCGCCCCGACCAACTGGCCGACCGACGGCGCCGCGATCAGAAAGCCGATCTGGCCCGGCGTGAGCGACCACTGCGCGATCAGCAGCGGCAGCGTGGCGGCGATGGCGATCACGTCGAAGCCATCGAAGAAGGTGGCCAGGCCGATCAGCAACCGGGCGCGGATATGCATGGCGTTTCCCGGCATGCGCTCGATGCGGGCAACGATATTGCCGCGCGTGAGCGGGCCGCTGCGGGCCGCCGCTGCGCTCTGGCCGGCGCTGTCAGCCGTGGTCACGATACCTGCGGTGGCGGCCACCGGTGCGCCGGGGGACGCTGCGTCTTGTCTCTGGGTCAGCACGGGATGTCTCGGTTTGATTCTTGGGGCGGCCCGGCATGCGGGAGGTTTGCTCCCCTCTCCCGCATGCGGGAGAGGGGCCAGGGGTGAGGGGCGGCGGTTCTGGTGGCGTGGTGCCTTGCCAAACCACCCCTCACCCTGCCCTCTCCCCATGAGGGGAGAGGGGAACACCATCGGTGTCCAAAGGCTGTGCGGCAGGATTACAGGTCGAGCACCAGCTTGCTGCCCTTGCACCCCGACACGCACACCATCATGGTCTTGTTGCTGGCGCGCTCGCTGCTGCTGAGCACGCTGTCGCGATGGTCGGGGCAGCCTTCCAGCACCGCGGTCTCGCACGAGCCGCACACGCCTTCGCGGCAGCTGTAGTCCATCTGTACGCCGGCATCGAGCAGCGCGTCCAGCAGCGACTTGCCGGACGGCACCTTGACGGTGGTGCCGGTGCGCGACAGCGACACGGTGTACTCGCCTTCCTGCACCGCCTCGGTCGAGGGATCGGCGGCAAAGCGCTCGATGTGCACGTTCGGGTAGCTATGCGCTTCGCAGGCAGCCTCGAACGCCTTCAGCATCGGGCCGGGGCCGCAGCAGTAGAAGTGCGTCTGCGGGTCCTGGCCGGCCAGCATCGCGTTCAAGTCCGGCGGCACGCCGGCCTCGTCGTCGAAGTGAAAGCGCACTGCATCGCCATGGGCCGACAGCTGTTCGACGAATGCGGCCTCGGCACGCGAACGGGCGCAGTAGATCAGCGTGAACGACTTGCCCAGTTCGGCCAGCCGGCACGCCATGCAGACGATCGGCGTCACGCCGATGCCGCCGGCGACCAGCACGGTGTGCGCGGCGCTTTCGTCCAGGGCGAAGTTGTTGCGCGGCGCCCCCACGGTCAGCGTGGTGCCAACGCGCAGCTGCTCATGCACGTAGCGCGAACCGCCGCGGCTGCCGCGGTCCAGCAGCACGCCCACGGTATAGCGCTGGCGCGCTTCGGGCGCGCCGCACAGCGAGTAGCTGCGCACCAGGCCGTTGCCCAGGTGCAGGTCGATATGGGCGCCCGGGCTGTACTCGGGCAGGGTCTTCCCTTCGGGATCTTGCAGTTCGATGCTGACCACGCCGCGCGCTTCATAGCGCATGGCGTGGACGCGCAGGGTCAGGGACTGGTGGGCACTCATTGCTGCTTCCTTCGATTGCTGCTGACTTACCGCTTCTCGGTCAGGAACTTGCCTGCCGGTCCGCCCGCGTTCTTCTGGCGGCGGGTGTTGCCGTCGATGCCGCCTTCGATCGCCCATTCGGCGAACATGGTCGGCCCCGGCTCGAAAGCGCGCGGCTCCCAGTGTTCGTCCAGCTGGTCTTCGTCGGCGTAGTACTCGATCAGGCCGCCGGCCGGGTTCTTGAAGTACCAGAAGTAGGCCGACGAGATCGGGTGCCGGCCCGGGCCGAGCTGCGTGTCCCACCCCTTGCGCGAGACATGCATGCCGCCGCCGAAGACTTCATGGATGTCGCGCACGGTGAAGGCGACGTGGTTCAGGCCGCTTTTGGGTTCCGGCAGCTGCAGCAGGAACAGGTCGTGGTGGCCGCCTTCGGGCGTGCAGCGCAGGAAGGCGCCGCGGTCCGGATAGCGGTCCGACGGCACGAAGCCGAACTTCTCGACATAGAAGCGCTCCGTGGCCTTGACGTCCTTGACGAAGAACACCACGTGGCCCACTTCGATCGGGGTGGCGTGGTCGTAGATCGGGCTGCGCTGGTTCAGGCGCGGCTTGTCGTTCCACGTGTTCATCAGTGCGCATTCGACCTGCACGTCATGCTTGCGCGTGGCCTGGAAACGCACGGCCAGGCCGTTCGGGTCGGTGCAGCCGATGCGCATCGTATCGCCCTCGCCTTGCTTCACGAAGCCCGGTGCGTCGGCAATCGTCTTGGCGAGCTGGTCCAGCGAGGCCTGCGAGTCCACGCCCCACACCACTTCGCGCAGCGTCGGGCCGGCTTCGATCGCGGGCGGCAGCGTGGCGTCGTCGATGCGGCGCACCAGCACGCGGCAGCCGTTGAGCGTTTCGAAATCCAGGCCCTGCGCGTCGTCGCGCTTGATGGCCAGGCCCCAGTCGGTGAAAAAGCCACGGCAGGCGTCAAAGTCATCCGCGCCGTAGACGATCTCGTCGATCCCCAATACCTTGATCATTGCTTCTCTCCAGCCTGCCGGGTTCAGTGGTTGGCCCACGGCAGCGGTTGTTCGTTCAGGCCCCAGTACACGCTCTTCTGCTCCATGTACTGTAGGATGCCAAGCCGTCCCTTCTCGCGGCCCAGGCCACTGTCGCGCCAGCCGCCGAACGGCGTCGCGATCGAGAACTGCTTGTAGGTGTTGATCCACACGTTGCCCGCCTGCACGGCCCGTGCCACGCGCCAGGCGCGTTTGTAGTCACGCGTCCAGATGCCGGCGGCGAGCGCATAGACGCTGTCGTTGGCCTGCGCGATCAGGTCGTCCTCGTCGTCGAACGGGATCGCCACCAGCACCGGCCCGAAGATCTCTTCCTGGCAGATACGGGCGTTGTTATCCAGCCCTTCGATGATGGTCGGCGTGTAGAAATAGCCGTTGGGCAGGCCGGCCACGTCGGGGCGCAGGCCGCCGGTGCGCAGCTGGCCGCCCTCTTCCACGCCGGCGGCGACGTACGACTCGATGCTGTCGCGATGGCGGTCGGTGATCAGCGGGCCCATCTGGGTGCGCTCATCGGCGGGGTCGCCCACGCGCAGGTGCGCGGCGCCCGCGGCCAGGCGGTCGATAAAGGCTTCGTACTGCGAGCGTGCCACGAACAGGCGCGAGCCGGCGATGCACGACTCGCCCGACGAGCTGAAGATTCCGTACAGCACGCCGTTGACCGCATGGTCCAGGTCGGCATCGTCGAACACCATGGTCGGCGACTTGCCGCCCAGTTCCAGCGACACCGGCATCATCTTGTCGGCGGCGATATGGGCGATGTGCTTGCCGGTGGTGGTGCCGCCGGTGAACGACACGCGCCGCACCAGCGGATGCTTGGTGATGGCGTCGCCGATCACCGAGCCCTTGCCCGGCAGCACGCTGACCAGGCCCTTGGGCACGCCGGCCTCTTCGCAGATGCGCGCCAGTTCCAGCGCCATCAGCGGGGTGACTTCAGCGGGCTTGACCACCACGGCGTTGCCCGCGGCCAGCGCCGGCGCCATCTTCTGCGCCTCGCTGGCGATCGGCGAGTTCCACGGCGTGATCGCCGCGACCACGCCCATGGGCTCGTACACGCTCATGGTCAGGCAGTCGCCGCGCTGCGGCGTGATGGTTTCTTCCAGCGTCTCGCAGGCGGCGGCAAAGAACTGGAAGGTGCCGGCGGCACTGGCCACCAGGGCGCGCGTCTCGCTGATCGGCTTGCCGTTGTCCAGGCGCTGGCGCTGGGCCAGTTGCTCGCCCTGGGCGCGGATCAGTTCGGCCACGCGGTACAGGACCGCGGCGCGCTCATGCAGCTTGCGCTGGGCCCAGCCGCTGGTGAGGAAGGCCTGGTGGGCGCCCTGCACCGCTTCTTCCACGTCCGACAGGCTGGCGGCGTTGAGTTCGGCCACCACTTCGCCGGTAGCCGGGTAGCGCGTGCCATAGCGGTCGCCGGTCCCCAGGCGCCATTCGCCCGCGATGCAGATGGGGAGTACTTCTTGCGTCTTCATTGTCGTTGCCTGCTAAGTCTGTAGGGCGTGGCTGCCGGGACTAGATCGATACCGCGTGCGCGCGGTTGCCCAGTGCGCGCACCACGCTGAACACCGTCAGCGCGGAAGTCTTGGGGTTGGCCGCGAGCGGCTTGCCGCGCATGGTCAGCTCGAAGCCGCCGAAAGCGCCTCGCGCCTCCACGTGATGCACGTTCTCCACCGCATGCGGGTCGGCCAGCAGCTTCACCGACGTGCGGTCCAGCCCCAGGCCTGCCAGCGACACAGTGGCGGCCACGTTGGCGTTCTTGGGATACAGGCGCGCCGCGTCGCGTGCCGTGCCTTCGAAGATCACGGTCGCCTCGGTCAGCGCATTCAGGTCGAAGAGCTGCTCGGCCGGCGTGCCGGCCCAGGCGCGAGCCGGCTTGCGGCCGGTGTAGATCACTTCATCCAGCCCGCCGACACGCGCCGCGGCCAGCGCATCGATCGCGCCGATCGCACCCGACAACAGCTGCACCTGCGTGCCGCCGCGGCGCGCCGCCGCTTCCAGCCGCTCGGCCATGCCGGGCTCGGACAGCGCGCCCACCGACACCACCATGCACGGGATGCCGCGCTCCAGCGCCGGCACGATGTGCTCTTCCAGCGCATGGTGGCCGGCACACTCGACCAGCAGGTCGGGACGCTGGTCGTCCAGGTGCGTCGCCACGCGGGCGCCCGGCGCCAGCGCGCAGACCGCGTCGCGTGCCTCGTCCATCGTGTGCTCCGGCACGATCACCATGTCGAACACCACGTCAGGATCGCTCTTGAGCAATTCCATCACGCCGCGGCCGATCGCGCCGCAGCCAACCATGGACACATGCAGCATCTCTGGTCTCCCTCAGGCGGTGACAGTGGTTTGTTCGCGCGCCGGCTCTTCGTTGTCCTTGTTCACCGGGGGGCCGGCAAAGATGGTCTTGAAGGAACCGATCGACAGCATGTCGATTTCAAGCAGGAACGGGCCGGACTCGGCCGTGGCCGCTTCCAGCGCGGCGTCGACCTCGGCCAGGTTGCTCACGCGGGCATGGCGCAGCGACAGCGACTTTGCCAGCGTGGCGTAGTCCGGCGTATGCAGGTCCACGTAGTGGCGGCGGCCGCCGTACTGCGCGTCCTGGATGTTCTTGATCACGCCGTAGCCCTTGTCGTTCATCAGCACGATCACCATGTCGGCGCGTTCCTGCACCGCGGTGGCCAGTTCGCCCAGGTTCAGGATGAAGCCGCCGTCGCCGGCCAGCGTGAACGTCTTCTTGCCCGAAGCGGTCGCCGCAGCACCGATCGCGGCGCCGATGCCCATCGCCAGGCCCTGGCCGATGCCGCCGCCCAGCGCATGCACGCCGGCACGCGAATCGAAGATGCGCAGATGGCGGTTGCCCCAGGTGCTGTTCGACACGGTCACGTCGCGCACCCAGTTGAAGCTGCGGCCGACCGCGCCCTGCAGCGCCTGCACCAGCGCCGAGTACGGGCCCAGGCCGTCGACCAGGCTGTTGACGGCGGTGTCGTGCGCGCGGCGCAGGTCGGCGGCGAAGGCCGGATCGATCTGCATGCGCTTTTCGAGCCGATCCGCCAGGGCGTCCAGCGCCAGCGCGGCGTCGCCGCTGACAAAGTAGTCGCTCAGGTAGCAGCGGCCTTCGGCGGCTGGGTCGGCGTCGATGCGCAGCAGCGGGCGCGGCAGCTTCAGTTCGTACTTCAGGGTTTCATTGCCGCGCAGGCGCGAACCCACCACCAGCATCGCATCGCAGGTCTGGTAGAAGTTTTCGACCGGCTTGTGCAGGTTGAAGGCACCCAGCGAGTGGGGATCGTCTTCCGGCACAATGCCGCGGCCCTGCGTGCTGGTGACCACGCCGAAGCCCAGGTCCAGCAGGCGCTGCACCTGCTTGCTGGCGTGGCGCGCACCGCCGCCCAGCCACAGCAGCGGGCGCTTGGCCTTGACCAGGCGCTCGGCCAGCGCGTCCAGCGCGTGCGCCGACGGCACGTGCTGCGGCACCGGCAGCGGCTGCAGGTCGGCCGGCATGTCGATCAGCGCGGCCTGGATGTCGATGGGGATCTCCACGCTGACCGGGCCGGTCGGCGCCGTCAGCGCGGTCTGCACGGCCAGCTTGATGGTGCTGATGGCGGTGTCGGCACTGCGGATGCGGAAGGCGGCCTTGGACACAGCCTTGAGCATGGTGAGCTGGTCCGGGGCTTCGTGGATGTAGGCGAGGCTCTGGTCCAGGTACGGCGTTTCGATCTGGCCGGTGATGTGCAGCATCGGCGTGCCGGCGGTCAGCGCTTCGACCATGGCGCCGGCGGCGTTGCCCGCGGCGGTGCCGGTGCTGGTCAGGCATACGCCCAGGCCGCCGGTGGTGCGGGCATAGGCGTCGGCCATATTGGTGCCGCCCGCTTCGCCGCGCGCCGGCACGAAGCGGATCTTGCCGCGCTCGCCCATGGCATCGAGGATCGGCATATTGTGGATCGAGATCACGCCGAAGGCGGCCTTGACGCCGCACTGCTCGAGAAACGCCGTGATGGCGCAGCCGACGGTGACCTGCTGTTGTTCGTACTGGTGTTGATTAGGCATGACGGGAGTGTCCTCCGGAGATATCGAAATGGCTGCCCGTGGTGTACGAAGACAACGGCGAGGCAAGGAACAGGATGGCGCGGGCTGCCTCGACCGGCAGGCCCAGGCGGCCAAGGGGAATATGTTTCTGCTGGGCCAGGCGCGCGGTCCATGCGGCCCAGTCCAGGTGGCGGTCTGCTTCGGGGCGCGCCTCGAAGCGGCGGCGCCACTGGCCCGATTCGACCAGCCCGATCAGGATGCCGTTGACCCGGACGCCCTTGGGCGCAAACTCGGTGGCCATCGAGCGCACCAGGTTGAGCACGCCGGCACGCGCGGCGGAGGTCGCCACCATGTGCGGCTCCGGCTGCTGCGCCAGCAGCGAGTTGACGCAGACGATGGCGCCCTGGCCTGACTTCTCCAGTTGCGGCAGGAAGGCGCGCGTCGGGTGGATCACGGAGAAGAACTTGAGCTGCAGCTCTTCCATCCAGGCAGCGTCTTCGGTGTTGGCGAAGGTCGACACCCGACCCTGGCCGGCATTGTTGACCAGCATGTCGACGTTGCCCAGCGTGGCCTGCACGGCAGCGGCAAAGGCGGCGACCTGTTCAGGCTTGAGCACGTCGCAGGTGGCGGCATAGAGCCGGCATCCGGGGAATTTCTCGCGCAACTGCGCCTCGGCGCTGCGCAGGCGGCTCTCGTCGCGGCCGCACATGGCCACGGCGGCACCCGCTTCGAGCAGCAGCTCGACGGTCGCCAGCCCGATGCCGGAGGACCCGCCGGTAACGACGGCAACCTTGCCGCCGAGTTCAATCATGGACATTGTCCTCACTCCCGATACAGATTCACCACCTTGGCGCCGCTGCTGTGCAGCGACGGGCGGTAGTCGAGCAGGCGCGACAGCTCGCCCGCGGTATCCCTGACCTTCTCCACCATCGCATCCAGCTGCGCCGGATCGATATGCGCGGCGGGGATGGTTGCGCCCAGCGCCGCCACCACCTTGCCGGTGCGGTCGCGCACCGGCGCGGCAATGGTCGAAATGCTGGCTTCGAAGAAGCCTTCCTGCAACACGTAGCCTCGCTCGCGGTCGCGCTGGACGATCTCGTGCAGCTCGTCGACCGTGCGCGGCGTGCTCTCGGAGAACACCGCAAGGTGCGTTTCCGGGTACAGCGTGCGCAGCTCCGCCAGCGACAGGTCTTCCAGCAGCACGCGC
The DNA here is from genome assembly GCF_058795055.1 of Cupriavidus sp. GW823-FHT06D04. Classification (NCBI taxonomy): domain Bacteria; kingdom Pseudomonadati; phylum Pseudomonadota; class Betaproteobacteria; order Burkholderiales; family Burkholderiaceae; genus Cupriavidus; species Cupriavidus sp. GW823-FHT06D04. Next base: position 44,645 of record NZ_JBXAHL010000037.1, read on the forward strand.
CCCAGCACCGTGGCATGCGCGGGCAGGCGCGTGCCGACGTTGACCGAGCTGGCAAACGGCCGCGGCGACACCGCCTTGGCCACGTAGACGATCGAACGCCCGTCGCGCACCACCAGGTTGCTGGGGTAGCCGATCTCGTCGCGCAGCCGCTCCAGCAGCGGGCGGCCCAGCTCGGTCAGCTCCAGCGACGCCAGGTATTCAAACCCCAGGCGCAGCACGGCCATGCCCAGCCGGAAATCCCGGCCGCCATCGGCGCGTTCCACAAAGCCCAGCATTTCCAGCGTGGCCAGCAGGCGGAACACGGTCGAGCGCGGCACCTTCAGACGGCGCGCCAGTTCCGCTGCCGACATGGTGCGGTCCTTGCTGCTGAACTCGCTCAGCAGGCGCAGGCCGCGCTCCAGGCCCGGAACGATGTACTTGTCCGGGGTCTCGTTGGCGGCGGGCGTGGCCGGAATGGGGTTGCTGCTCATGGCTTCGGTGGATGCGTGCTGACGGACGTTCGCCGGCATCAGCGCTTGATCTTCGTCAGCGGATGCTCGGGCGGGTAGGTCGGCGTGATCGGCTTCTTGGCACCCAGCATCACGCACATCAGCGCGTCTTCCTCGCCGATGTTGATTTCCTCCCGGTAGACGCCAGGGGGCACCGAGACTAGGTCACGGTCGGTCAGGATGGTCTCGAAGCGCTCGCCGTCCTTTTCCAGGATCAGCTTGACCTTGCCGCGCAGGATAAAGAACACCTCTTCCACATCGGTGTGGATATGCGACGGGCCTTCATGGCCGGCCGGGATGATCATCGTGGAGAAGGTGAAATGCTCGCTCGGCACGGTGTTGGTGTCGGCGGCCACGCCGGTGCCGCCGGTGCCCAGGTAGCGCATCTGCGCGCGGCGGTACTTGGGGTCGTAGTCGGCCTGGAACTTCAGCGCGTCCCAGTCGTACTTGCGCGTGGAGAAGCGCGCCACGCGGCTTTCCATCCACTGGTCGAACGAGGCGTCCTCCGGCTGGTCCCAGGAACGCTTGATGTTTTGTGGTTGAGAAAGATCGCTCATTTGGATTCCTTCTGTTTTCAGTGGATCGGTTGGTTCAATGCATGACAAAGCCGCCGTTGACCGCCAGCGTCTGGCCGGTCACGAAACGGGCGAGGTCGGACAGTGCAAACAGCACCGCGCCGCAAACATCGTCGGGCAGTTGCTCGCGCGTGATCGCGCGCTGCTCGCGGTACAGGTCGTGCCGGTGCTGCGGCACGTATTCGGTGGCTTCCACCAGCGTCAGGCCCGGGGCCACGGCGTTCACCGTGATCTGGTCCTTGCCCAGTTCACGCGCCAGCGACCGGGTCATGCCGATGATGGCGCTCTTGCTCGCCACGTAGGCCAGCAGGTTGGGCGCGCCCCACAGCGGCGTGTCCGAAGCCAGGTTGACGATGGCGCCGCGGCCGCTGGCGCGCAGCGCCGGCAGGCAGGCGGTGGTCATCAGCCAGGTGCCGCGCACGTTGACGTTCATCACGCGGTCCCAGGTGGCGATGTCGATGGTGGCGGCGTCACGGCCGCCGGAATCCGTTACCGCGGCGTTGTTGACCAGGCCGTCGAGCCCGCCCAGCGCCTTGACCGCGGCCTCGGCGCAAGCCTGCACCGAGGCCGGATCGGACAGGTCCAGCGTGACCGGCACCACCTTCAGGCCGCGGGCGCGCAGGGCGTCGGCTTCCTGCTGCAGGCGCTCGGCCAGGATGTCGGCCATGGCCACGGTGGCGCCGGCTTCGGCCAGCGCCTTGACGAAGGCCAGGCCCAGTCCGCGCGCGGCGCCTGTGACCAGCACCTTGCGCCCGGCCAGCAAGGTGTTGTTGGTGTTTGCCTCAGGCATGGCTGGCGGCTCCGGCGGGTTGCAGCATGGCGACGGGCTCGTCGGCCACTTCCTGCTCGGCGCGGCGCTTGAGCAGGCGGCGCACGCGGGTGATGCCGGCGTCGTGCTGGTACAGCATCTCGTGGTCGCGCGCGTTCGGGGCCATCATTTCCAGCACCACGCGGTCCTGCTCCAGCACGTCCCAGTGCAGCTGCTCCAGGCGGTTGCGATACAGGAAGCGCCACACGTCGCGCTCCCAGGCCTGCACGTGGCGGGTACGCCAGAAGAACACCATGCAGTGGTCTTCATCCACCGGCGTGGCCATGCCGACGATGCCGAACGGGCCGCCCGGGCCGACACTGGCGCGGTACGGAATCGCCAGGCGCAGCCACAGCGTGCCGGTCTCGCCAAATTCCACCCAGTCGAAATTGACGCCGCGCTGGCCGGTCTTCTCGAACACCAGGCCATGCTCGGTCTCGCGCACCTGCATCACGGCGGACTTCTCGCCGCTGGCCATCGAGTGCGACACCGCATGCAGGTAGGCACCGTGCATCGGGTCCATCACGTTGTCGATGGCGTAGCGGTAGTTGCAGTCCCAGTGCGCCACGCACAGGAAGTTGCTGTGTTCTTCGCTGACCAGTTCTTCCGGCAGGCGCAGTTCGTCGGGGCTGCCCTCGCCTTGCGGGGCCTGGTCGCCGAACCACAGGAAGATGGCGCCGGCCTTTTCCTGCACCGGGTAGCTGCGCACGCAGGTGCGGCCTTCCAGCGGGCAGCTTTCCACCGCCGGCACGCTCTTGACCTGACCGTCGCCGCCGACCTCGACGCCGTGGTACCAGCAGGCAACGCGGTCGCCCAGGTTCCAGCCCATCGACAGGCGCGCGCCTCGGTGCGGGCAGCGGTCTTCCAGGGCGTGGACCTGGCCTTCGCCGTCGCGCCACAGCACGATGTTCTGGCTCAGGCGGGTGATGCCGATCGGGGCATGGGACACCGCCCACGAGGCGGCGACCGGGTACCAGTAGTTGCGCAGGCCGGTGTTCAGGCGGGCTTCGGTGCGGGCTTGCTTGTTCGATTCCATGGTTTTCTCGCTTCGAGGCTGGACTTGGACTGGGGCGGGCTCAGGCACCCAGCCGGCGCATTTCGGACAGGAAGCGCTCTTCGGTCCAGGGCTGGCCGTCCACGCCCAGGAAACCGGCGTCGTTGAAGGCGCGCACGATGTCCTGCGGGTTCTGCGCGCCGCCTTCGAACGCGGCTTCGAGGGCATCGCCCAGCGCGTTCTCATAGGCGGTCGGTGCGGCGGCGCGGGTCTGCCAGACGATGTTGGCGACCTTGCCGGGTTGCTCGATATGGCCCTTGCCTGCCACGTTGTTCGGCGCCGGACGCTCCCAGGGCACCAGGTTCGGGTTGTACGTGAGGCTTTCCATTGCGCTTTGCTCCATGTCTTGCAGCGGGGGGACCGTGTTCCGCGTGCCGCGTCGACCGGTCTTGCGATCGCCTGGCTACGTTTTACTAATGAAACACTGGTTTAGATATTGAACACAGGTACGACTATAGACAACGCGGCCACAAAAATTGACTGGGGTTAACCCGCGATCGGCACTACGAAATCTGGAAGGGGTGGCGCAAGGTGCGCGCCACCACGTGGGATGCGGCGGCAGGCGCCGCCGCGGTGGCTTCAGGTGATGTCGTCCAGCACCGAGCGGATCAGCCGCGCGGTGGCGGCGGCCTGGTCGATATAGCAGGCGTGGCCGGCATCGGGGATCAGCGAGAACGGCAGACCGAAGCGTTCGGCCAGCGTGCCGCAGGCGGGCGGCGTGGTGACCACGTCATGGCTGCCGCAGGCAATCTGCGTGGGCAAGGCATCGGGGCGCTGCGCCAGGTAGGCGTGGATGTCGTCGCCGCACAGCATCGCCACCGCCTGCCGGTAGCCGTCCGGGTTCAGCCGTTGCATGTTCCAGCGCACCCATGCCTGTGCGCCGGGGTCGGCCTCTTCGCTCAGCAGCCGGGCCGGCCCGCGTTGCGCCAGGCCATCGACGCCCAGGGATTCCAGCGCCTCCAGCCGCTGGCGCGCAACCTCCCTTGCCTGGGCTTCCCTTCCCGCGCCGCCGTAGCCTTGCGCCACGCTGAGCAACAGCAGGCGCGCGGGCAGCTGGCGCGCGTTGGCGACATAGGCCGCCGCCATCAGCGCGCCCAGCGAATGCCCGACGATCAGCGCCGGCTGCACGCCCAGGGCCTGCAGCAGTCCGTCCAGCCGCTGCGCGTAGTCAGATGCCAATGGCCGCGCCTGCGCCAGCGGCGACGAATCGCCATAGCCCGGCGCATCCCAGGCGATCACCCGCGCGTGCGCGGCCAGCAGGCTCGCGCACGGCAGCCACGACGCCGCGCCGGAACTGATGCCGTGCAGCAGCACGACCGCCGGGCCAGTGCCCCCGCCGCAGCGGTAGGCCACGCGCTCGCCGCCCGCGCCCACCTGCACCACGCGCTGGGCAAACCCGCTGTCGAGGGCTTCCAGCAACTGCCGGTCTGGCTCAGTTGGCTTGCGAGGCTGATTTTGTTCCATATATAAAACTTAGGTTTGAGAATAAACTTTTGAAGCATAGGCGTGTCGGGGTCCAACCGGGATGAGGGTTAACGATAGGGAGAGCGAAAACCTGTGCGCAGAGCCGGCGTTAGCCGTCGTGGCGCCGCCTCACTAGGGATAACCCTCCTCACATCTTGTGGAAACTCACGGCTATATTTTGCCTAACGTTTCTTATGTTGTTTGATGTTTCATATATAAAACACAAAAGAGACCGAAACAGCATTCGCGGCCGCCATCCGTAGTGGCAGCGGACAACAAGACGACAAAACGGAAAACGGAAGGAAACTGGTAGATGAAACTTGCACGAATTGCCGCAGGCCTGGCCGCGGCTTTCCCCCTGCTGGCCTCGGCACAATCTTCGGTCACCCTGTACGGGGTCATCGACACGGGCGTCGAGTATGTGAGCAATGTCGGCGCCAACGGCAACGGCCTGGTGCGCATGCCCAACCTGACCGCGACCGTGCCCTCGCGCTGGGGCATCCGCGGCACCGAAGACCTGGGCGGCGGCCTGAAGAGCATCTTCGTGCTGGAGTCGGGCTTCTCGCCGGATTCGGGCACCTCCAATCAGGGCGGCCGCCTGTTCGGGCGCCAGGCTCTGGTCGGGCTGACCAACCAGTACGGGACGCTGTCGTTCGGCCGGCAGTACACCATGCTGTTCTGGGCCACGCTCGACAGCGACGTCCTGGGGCCCAACGTGTACGGCTCGGGCTCGCTCGACAGCTACCTGCCCAATACGCGCGCCGACAACGCGGTGTCGTACAAGGCCAACTTCAACGGCTTCGTGGTGGGCGCCACCTACAGCTTCGGGCGCGACGCGGTCAACGCCGGCCCCAGCCCCTCGGGCACCAACTGCGCCGGCGAGAACGCCGCCGACAAGAAGGCGTGCCGCGAGTGGTCGGCCATGCTCGGCTACGACAACAAGACCTGGGGCGTCACCGCCGCGTATGACTCGCAGCGCGGCGGCCCGGGCGCCTTCGGTGGCCTGACCAACAGCAACCTGACCGACGACCGCCTGTCGCTGGGCGGCTACATGCTGTTCCAGCGCGCCAAGATCGGCGCCGGCTGGATCCGCCGCGACAACGAGGGCAGCCGCACGCCGATCAGCGACCTGTACTACGCCGGCGCGTCCTACGACATCACCCCCGCGGTCAACCTGGCGGGCCAGGTCTACTTCCTGAACTACCACGGCAGCGACAACCAGGCCATGCTCTATACGCTGCGCGCGATGTACAGCTTCAGCAAGCGCACCTCGGTGTACGCCACCGCCGGCTTTATCAACAACGGCGGCCAGCTGGCCATGTCAGTCAGCGGCGGCTCGCCTGGCTCGAACCCGCGCCCGGGCGAGAACCAGTGGGGCTCGATGATCGGCATCAAGCACGTTTTCTGATTTCCTCCGCGCCCCCCGGCGGTACCGTCCGGCGCATGCAACGCGCCGGACGCCAACACAGCCATCGGCCCCGGCCCGTCCGGGCGCCGCGTCTTACAGAGGTCTGAACATCATGAAGTCCGTACGCCGCAAAGTACTCGCCACGCTGGCCGCCGCGACCGCCCTGGTCGCTGCCACCGGCGGCACCGCCCTGGCCCAGGGTGCGTACCCGAACAAGCCCATCACCATCGTTGTGGCCTACCCGGCCGGCGGCGACGTCGACGTGCTGGCGCGCATGTTCGCCGAAAAGCTCGCCCCGCGCCTGAAGCAGTCGGTGGTGGTGGAAAACCGCACCGGCGCCGCCGGCACCATCGGCAGCGCCTACGTGGCGCGCGCCAACCCGGACGGCTACACTCTGCTGCTGGCCCCCAACACCGTCGCCATCGCGCCGCTGGTGCTCAAGGCCGGCGCCGGCGCCAGCTATGACGTGCAGCACGATTTCACGCCCATCAGCCAGATCGGCACGCAGTCGCTGTTCGTGGTCGTCAACAAGGGCACCGGCATCACCAAGGTCAGCGACCTGGTGGCACGCGCCAAGGCCGGCAAGGTGGAAACCTATGCCACGCCCGGCAATGGCTCGCCGATGCACATCATGGGCGAACTGTTCAACAAGTCCGCCGGCATCAAGATCAGCCAGGTGCCCTACCGCGGCCTGGCGCCCGCCATCGTCGACGTGATCGGCGGGCAGGTGCCGGTGACCTACATCACCTACGGCGCGATCTCGCAGTACGTCGGCAACGGCAGCCTGGTGCCGCTGGCGGTGGCGGACCAGAAGCGCTCGCCGTTCGCGCCCAACGTGCCGACGCTGGCCGAGCTGGGCTACAAGGACGTGGAAATCGGCGCCTGGCAGGCCCTGCTCGGGCCCAAGGGCATGCCGGCCGACCTGGTGCGCACGCTCAACACGCACGTCAACGAGATCCTGAAGATGCCCGACGTGGTGGCGCGCATGGCCACCATCGCGGTCACGCCTTCGGGCGGCGAGCCCGCGGTGCTGTCAAAGCTGATCGCAGCCGACACGGCCCGCTATACCAAGGTGGTCAAGGAGTTCGGCATCCAGGCCGACTGAGGCCGGAGCAATGCCGGCAGGCAAAACAAAACCCGCCAGTCACGGCGGGTTTTGCTTTGGTGCTTTGGCTTGCTGCTTGCCAGCGTCAGTTCACCCGCCGGTTCATCCCTTCCCAGAACGGCTCGCGCAGCTTGCGCCGCAGCAGTTTGCCCGATGGGTTGCGCGGCAGCGCTTCGACAAACTCGATGCTCTTGGGCACCTTGAAGCCCGCCAGCCGCTGGCGCGTCCACGCGATGATGCCGGCCTGGTCCGGCGCCTGCCCGGGCTTGAGCACGACGATGGCCTTGACCGCCTCGCCCCACTTCTCGTCGGGCACGCCGATCACCGCCACGTCCGCCACTTGCGGGTGGCCGTAGATCGCGCTTTCAACCTCGGCCGGATAGACGTTCTCGCCGCCGCTGATGATCATGTCCTTGACGCGGTCATGGATGTACAGGTAGCCGTCGGCATCCATGTAGCCCGCGTCGCCGGTGCGCAGCCAGCCTTCGGCGTCGATGGTGCGCGCGGTCTCTTCGGGCTGCTTCCAGTAGCCGGCCATGTTGTGCTGCGAGCGCACCACGAGTTCGCCGACCTCGCCGGGCGCGAGCTGGCGGCCTTCATAGTCGACCACCTTGATCTCCACGCCAGGCAGCGGCTTGCCCGCGGCACGCATGCGCGGCACTTCCTCGGTGGTGTGGTCCTCGGGCGGCAGCGCCACGATGGTGCCGGTGGTCTCGGTCATGCCGTACTGCTGCACGAAGCCGCAGCCGAACACCTCGATGCCCTCGCGCAGCAGCGCCGCCGGAATCGGCGCGGCGCCGTACAGCAGGTACTTCAGGCGCGAGTAGTCCACCTGGCGCGCGCGCGGGTCGCGCAGCACGATCTGCATCGCGGCCGGCACCAGGAACAGCTTGCTGATGCGTTCCTTCTCGATAAAGTCGAGCACCGCGCGCGGATCGAACTCGCGCGCGACCACGCCCTTGGCACCGGACAGCAGGTTGCGCAGGCCCCAGCCGGAGCCGCCGATATGCGCCACCGGCATCGCCACCAGCGAAACATCGTCGGCGACCCAGTGCGACCAGCGCACGTTCTCGCGCTCGCTGACTTCGGTGCCGATGGTCAGGTTGCGGTGCGTGAGCATCGCGCCCTTGGGCCGGCCGGTGGTGCCGGATGTGTACAGCTGCAGCAGCACGTCATGCGCGGCGGGCTGGTGCGCGGGCGGCGTATCCGGCTGCGCGTCGCGCCAGCCGGTGTAGCACTGCCAGTCGCCTTGCTCGGCGCACGGCTCCATCACCACCACCTTGCGCACCATCGGCAGCGCGGGCAGCAGGTTCCGGACCATTGCCGCCGATTCCGCCCCGACGAAGAGCACCACGGCATCGCAATGGCCGAGGATGAACTCCACCTCGGGCGGCGCCAGGCGCCAGCTGGCCGGCGTCATCACCGCGCCGATCTTGGACGCGCCAAGCAGCAGCTCGAAATAGTGGTCGCTGTTCTTGCCGATATAGCCGATGCGCTCGCCGACCCCGGCGCCTTCAGCCAGCAGGGCCTGTGCCACGCGATTGGTGTTCCGCTCGAACCCGGCATAGGTGGTCTGCCGGCCTTCGAACGCATACGCCACCGCCTCGGGCCGCAGGCGCGCGAAGTGGCGTACCGCGTGGGGCAGTGTCGTCAGATAGCTGAAGTCCATCCGCGCCTCCTGATTCTGATAGTGTCCGGACCAGCGGTGCGCGGGCCCGGACACGACGATGTGCTGGCGCTACGCTCAGCGCGGCGCCATGCGGATGGCGCCGTCCAGGCGCACCGACTCGCCGTTGAAATAGCCGTTGCGGCACATCTCGACGGCCAGCGAGGCAAACTCTTCCGGCTGCCCCAAGCGCTTGGGGAACGGCACCGAAGCGGCCAGCGCGGCCTTGACGTTCTCTGCCGCACCCTGCAGCAGCGGCGTATTGAAGATGCCCGGCAAGATGGTGTTGACGCGGATGCCTTCACCCGCCAGGTCTCGCGCGATCGGCAGCGTCATGCCGACCACGCCGGCCTTCGATGCCGAGTATGCGGCCTGGCCCATCTGGCCGTCCTGCGCCGCCACCGACGCGGTATTGACGATCACGCCACGCTCGCCGCCGGCGCTGTCCAGCGTCAGCATGCCCGCGGCCGAGCGTGCGATGCAGCGGAAGGTGCCGATCAGGTTGATCTGGATGATGCGCTCGAAGGCATCGGTCGGGAAATGCTTGATCTGGTCCGGCGCTTCCTTGGAACGCGAGGCGGTCTTGATGGCGTTGCCGGTGCCGGCGCAGTTGACCAGGATGCGTTCCTGGCCGATGGCGGCGCGCGCCTTGGCAAAGCCGGCCTCGACCTCGGCCTCCGAGGTGACGTTGACCTGGCAGAACACGCCGCCCAGTTCACGCGCCAGCGCTTCGCCCTTCTCCACGTTGAGGTCGAACAATGCCACGCGCACGCCCTGCGCTGCCAGCGCACGTGCCGTCGCCGCGCCCAGGCCCGAAGCGCCACCCGTCACCACTGCCGATACCGATGCATTGAGTTCCATATCGTCTTCCCTTGTCTCTTGTTCCTGGCCCGGCCGGATCCAGCGCGGCCCCGCGGTTTGATGAAGCCGGCAGGCGCAAAAATCGCCTGTACCGGAGTGGGGTCGAGATTCGTGGATCGGCCGTTGCAACGCATCGTCCGAAGCGACGAATGAGGATGGCGCGTGCCTGCGGCGCGCTCCGGCACCCGGCGCGACCAATGCGCTACAGTGACGCGATCGACGGCCATTCCGGCGCCGCCCGGCACCGGCAACCGACTACGAACCATGCACAAACCCGAACACCACGCCCCCACCCCTGCGCCCCGCTGGCATGCCGCACTGCGGCCGGTGCTGCGTGCGTTCGCCGTGCTGGCCGCGCTGTTGACGCTGCTGTGCGCCATTCCGGCGCACGCCGCCCCGGCCGGCTCCCTCGCCGCACTGCTGGGCAAGGCGGATAAGCCCGCGGCGCCGGCCAGCGCACCCGCCGCCAGCGTGCCGCTGGCGCAGTCGCTGGACCAGGTGATCGCCACGCTGCAGAACGACGGCGAGCGGCGCGCCCTGGTGGGCCAGCTGCAAACCATGCGCCAGGGGCTGGGTGACTCCGGGGCCGCGCCCGCCTCCGCCGCGGCAGCCCCGGCCGGTGCCTCCGCGCCCGGCCTGATCGGTGCCGTCGCTGAAGTGCTGGACGAAGTCGATACCCATCTGCGCAAGGATCGCGGCCCGTGGCAGTTCTGGCGCTGGCGCACGCGCTTCGCGGGCGAGGAATGGCACGCCGCGCTCACCCACAACGGCGCCCGCACGACGCTGGCCTCGCTGCGTGAATTCGCGCTGGTGCTGGCAGCCTGGGCAGTGAGCGGCGGGGTCTTGTGGGAGATCGGCCACCGCATCCGGCGCCGGCGCGCGCGCAAACCCACGCGCGCCGAGCGCGGCAAGCTGCCCGAACTGCCATCGTGGGTCGACGTCGGCGTCTTCATGCTGCGCCATATCGGGCCCTGGGTGGTGGCATTCGGGCTGACCTCGCTGCTGGCCCAACGCGTATTTGCCCAATCGCCGGCCAGCGTCGCCGCCGTGCTGGTAGCGTATGCAATCGTGGCGGGAGCGATCGCGGCAGCGGTGTGCCAGGTCATCTTCACGCTGTTCCGCAGCGCGCACCGGCAGCTGGCGGTGCGGCAGCTGCTGGCGCGCTCACCGTGGCTGCTGATCTGCACGGGGGCGCTGGCGGCGCTGGGCGACGGCGCCACCGACAGCCGCGTGATCGCCGTGCTCGGCACCAACCTGTGCGCGCTGGTGGCCACCGTGGCCAATATCGCCGCAGCCCTGGGCATCGGCGCGTTCGCGCTGTGTTTCCGCCGGCAGATCGGCCAGCTGATCAGCCAGCGGCCGCTGGCCTTCCGCCAGGCCCACCCGGCCGCGACCGACCTGCTGCGGCTGGCCGGGCAGGCCTGGCACCTGCCGGTGCTGGCGGTGGTAGTGGCATCGGTGGTCGGCACCATCCTGGCCACCGGCCATGCGGATGTGTTCCTGCGCCGCACGGTGGCATCGGTGGCACTGTTCCTCGCCGGGCTGCTGCTGACGATGGTGGCGGGGCACTCGCCCAAGGCCACCGCGCGGCCGCCGCGCATCCGCGACCGCCGCCGCTCGGCCTACCTGCAGCGCTTCGGGCGCTTTGCGCTGGCACTGGTGCGCGTGCTGATCTGGGCGGTCTTCATTGAGATGGTGATGCGCATCTGGGGCACGTCGCTGGTGCGCCTGGCCGAGTCGTCCGCCGCGGGCCGCCATCTCACCGAGACGGTCTTCAGCGTCACCAGCACCGTGCTGCTGGCCTGGCTGGTCTGGCTGCTGATCGACACCGCCATCATGCAATCACTGTCGCCGGCGCACGGGCGCGGCGCGCAGCCCAGCCTGCGGGTCAAGACCATCCTGCCGCTGGTGCGCAACGCCTCGCTCATCGGCCTGCTGGTGATCACGGTGATCGCGGTGCTGGCCAACCTGGGCGTCAATGTGACGCCGCTGCTGGCCGGCGCGGGCGTGGTCGGCCTGGCCATCGGCTTCGGCGCGCAAAGCCTGGTGCAGGATCTGATCACGGGGCTGTTCATCGTGGTCGAGGACTCCATCGCCATCGGCGACTCGATCGAACTGCCGGACCACGCCGGCGTGGTCGAAGCCATGACCATCCGCACGGTCAGGCTGCGCGACGGCCGCGGCGCGCTGCACACGCTGCCGTACAGCCAGATCAAGGCAGTCAAGAACCTGTCGCGCGGCTATGCCTACGCGGTGTTCAACATCGGCATCACCTACCAGAGCGACCTGGACCAGGCGCTGGAGCTGATCCGCACCACCGGCGCCGAACTGGCGCGCGACCATCGCTACGCGCGCAACCTGATGTCTGGGCTGGACATCCTGGGGCTGGACCGTTTCGACCCCAACGGGCCGGTGGTGATGGCACAGTTCAAGACCCGGCCGCTGATGCAGGCCGAGATCACGCGCGCCTTCAATGTGCGGCTCAAGCGCAATTTCGACGCCAGCGGCATCCGCATGGCATCGCCGAGCCTGACGATTCAGGTGGGTGGCGGCGCAGCGCAACTACTGGATCCGGAAAGCGCCAACGAAAAAGCGACCCAGCGGGCGGCTGATCCGACGATTCAGGGACAGTAGCAATGCGGTTGGCGCGGGCGTTCCTCTTCACGACGGAGGCGGCGCCAGCCACGGGTTGAGCACCTGCAGCCCGGCCGCTTCAAAGGGCGACACATCCCGCGTCGCGACTATCATGCCGTTGGCCGCGGCAATCGCGGCGATGTAGCCATCCGGCGTGGGAAGGCCGCGGCCACGGCTTCTGGCGGCAGTGGCGAGTTCCGCATAGTGCCGGGCCGCATTCGTGTCGAACGGCAAGATGCGCCCTTCGAACAGCGTCACCAGGCCGTCCAGCGCAGCGGCCAGCATGGCGCGGCGCCTGCCCGCGGGCAGCGCGCCGATGCCGAACAGCAGTTCGGCCAGCGTCACACTGGACAGGTACAAGGTCTCGGCGGCCTGGTCGTTGAGCCAGCAGCGCACGGAGTCAGCCGGTTCCGGCTTCATGGCCTCGGAAATGACATTCGTATCCAGGACGATCATTCAAACCTCACCGGCTCGGCCGCTGCCTTGTCCTTGCCCTGCTCGATCGCTTCAACGTCCGCATTCGACAAGCCGATCTCGCGGCCAAGCATCGCCAGCGCATCGCCCAGGCGCACGCGCTTCTGCGGCATCACCGCGCTGGCCAGGATCTCACGCACCTCAGCTTCAGTGCTGCGTCCGTTCTGGGCGGCACGGACCCGCAGCGCACGGTGCACGTCGTCGGGCACATTTCTAACGGTCAGGATCGGCATGATCGCCTCCATGGATGCAGTCAATGACTGCATTATTACACCAATGCTGTCATTCAAACAAATGCTGTGGCCTTGCTGGGTCGAACCTGTGGCGCAAGCGCCAACAGATTCGTGGCGCATGTGGAACGTCGCTCACTATTTCAGCGCTGGAAATTTCTTTTCTTCTCGGGTATTACCATCGCGCCGCGACATGATCACGCCCCTGCCCGGCCTGGCGGGGAGTTACGCCGCGCAATCCGGGTTTCCCCCCCCCGATACGGGGGATAAGACAAACAACATTGTTTGGCATGATTGCGGTACGGCGGACATGACGGGACAATGCGCGCCGCCAGCAGCATCCGTATCGGCGCAGTACAGAACGCCAGAACGGAACCGATAACACAAAAAGATGTAGCCACTTGCCGTGGCGCAGAGCAATAGGCGTTTGCCACCGGGGGGATCTGAACATGGGCGAACACCCGACTACGGACGAGGACTTCCATCGTCTGGTCGACTCAATCTACGAGTCCGCGCTGGACGTTGCGGTCATGCCCGCCGCCCTCGACCTCTTTTCCCGTTACACCTGCACAGGCAGCCCGCGTTACCTGATCTGGGACAAGCTTGCCGGCCATGCCCGCCTTGGCGTGACCCCGCACGGCTGCTTCACCAGCGGCGTCAGCATGCCCGACTGGCTGCCCGGTCCGCTCGACCTGCCCCATCCGGGCGCTTGCTGCCCCCCCAATGACGCCCCCGCGCTGGCCTGCGACGGCACGTCCGCGCTGGCGGCGTCGTACGATGGCGGCATGGCGGACGCAGCCACGGCTGCGCTGGCCTGCAGCGGACTGGAACAAGGCATCCGCCTGATTGAGAACGCCGAGGTTTGCGTGCTGATGAGCGGCACCAGCGCGGGCAGCATCAGCACAGGCCAGCGCGAGCGGCGCCTGGCCCACGTGATGCCGCACTGGGTGCGCGCGGCACGGATGCAGCAGCGCAACTTCGAGCTGAGCGGGCTGGTCAGTCTGGGCCTGGCCGGGCTGGATACGTTGGATTTCGGCGTGATGGTGCTGCAGGCGGACCTGCGCGTGCGCTACGCCAACAGCTGGGCCGAGGCGCTGGTGCAGGCCGACGGCCACCTGTCGCTGCAGGGCGGCGTGCTGCGCGCCCACAGCGACACGCTGCAGGCGGTGCTGCGCAAGCTGCTCGACGGTGCCATGCGTGCCCGCGGCACTGAGGCGGCCTCCGGCTCGTGGATGCACATCACCTCGGGCGGACAGCCGGTGCCGATCATCGTCACGCCGCTGGTGTCGCGCCAGCCGGTGGAAGGCCCGTGGCAATTGCCGGCCGCGATGATGCTGTTCGGCAACTCGGAATCGCGCTCGGTGCTGGATGCCGGCGTGCTGACCTCGCTGTTCGGGCTGTCGCGCAAGGAAAGCATTATCGCGATCCGCCTGGCTGCCGGCGAAACCCTCAACGAAATTGCCGAGCGCGAATTTCTCTCGCCCCACACCGTGCGCGTGCATATCCGCGACACGCTGCGCAAGACCGGCACGCATCGCCAGTCGGAATTGGTGCGGCTGCTGCACCTGCTGCCGGGCGTGAACCTGGAGCGCGCCGGCGTGACCCCGCCCGCGCGGCCGCGCACGCCGCGCACGCGCGCCGCCTGAGACGCTGCACCACCCGCCTTCCCATCAGTTCACCGCCGCCTGCGCCGCCGCCAGGAAGCGCTGCACCTGGCGGTCGCCGTCGTCGGGCCGCGCCGCCAGCGCAATGCCGATGCGCCCGGCCGGACGCGGGCTGGACAATGGCAGGAAGCGCACGCGCCGGTTGGCGTAGCGTGCCGCCACGCTCGGCACCAGGGCCACGCCAAGCCCACTCTCGACCAGGCTGACCTGGGTCTGCACCTGCACCGCCTCCTGCGTGACGCGCGGCACAAAGCCCGCCTGCTGGCACAGCAGCATGGCCACCGCGTGCAGATTGGGCACCTGCATCGCCGGATACATGATGAAAGGCTCGTCCGCGAGCGCGCGCAGCGGGATGGCGTCTGCGCTTGCCAGCGGGCTGTCAGCCGGCACCGCCGCGACAAAGACGTCGTTTTCCAGCGGCGTCAGCGAATAGTTGCCGGTGTTCAGGATCGGGAAGCGCACCAGGCCGGCGTCGATCTGGTGCTTTTCCAGGCGGTCCAGAATCGCGGCGGTGGTGGATTCATGCAGGATCAGCTCGATGCCGGGATGCGCCGCGCGGAACGCCGGGATCAGCTTGGGCAGCAGCGCATACGTCGCCGACCCGATAAAGCCGATGCGCAGCGCGCCGCGCTCGCCCTGCCCTGCAGCGATTGCCGCGGCACGTGCCTGTTGTGCATGAAACAGCGCACGGCGCGCATCGTGCAGCGCGGCCTCGCCCGCCTGTGTCAGCCGCACCCCGCGCGAAGTGCGCACGAACAGCGCCGTCCCAAGCTGGTCCTCGAGCTTGCGGATGGAAATGGAAAGCGGCGGCTGCGCCATGTGCAGGCGTTCGGCGGCGCGGTGGAAGTTGCCCGTCTCAGCCAGGGCGACAAACTGCTGCAGCTGGCGGAAGTCCATGGCTCGTTAATATCCTCTGAATATCGATTTCTAAAAAACTAATATTAGACCAAGCCTCGCCTGCTGATCTACCCTGTGCCCCACAGTCAACAAGATCGGAGACAACATGCTGCCGCTTGCAGGCATCCGCGTGGTCGACCTGTCCACGGTGGTGATGGGGCCGTATGCCAGCCAGTGGCTGGCCGACCTTGGCGCAGAGGTGATCAAGGTCGAGCCGCCCGAGGGCGATTCCACGCGCCGCACCGGCCCCGCCGCCGAGCCCGGCATGGCGGCCATTTTCCTGGGCGTGAACCGCAGCAAGCGCAGCGTGGTCCTGGACCTGAAGCAGCCGGCTGCGCAGGCCGCTCTGGACCGCGTGCTGGCCGGCGCCGACGTGCTGATGCACAGCATGCGCCCGCAGAAGCTGGCCGCGCTGGGGCTGGCGCCTGACGACGTGCGGGCGCGCCACCCGGAGCTGGTCTTTGTCAGCCTGCTCGGCTTTGCCGAGGATGGCCCCTATGGCGGCCGGCCAGCGTACGACGACATCATCCAGGGCCTGTCCGGCAATGCCGCGCTGATGGCGGCGCAAACCGGCGACAGCCGCTACTTCCCCACCATCGCCGCGGACAAGACCAGCGGGCTGGTGGCAGCGCTGTCGGTCTGCGCGGCGCTGGCCGGGCGCGCCAGGCGCAATGCCGACGGCAGCACCGGCCACGGCACGCTGGTCGAGGTGCCGATGTTCGAATCCATGGTCGCCTTCAACCTGGTCGAGCACTTCTACGGCCGCCATTTCGAGCCGCCGCGCGGCCCCAGCGGCTACCCCCGCGTGCTGGCGCCGCTGCGCCGCCCGTACCGCAGCGCCGACGGCTATGTCTGCATGATGCCGTACACCGATGTGCATTGGCGCGACTTCTTTCACGCCGCCGATCGCCCCGGGCTGGCCGCCGATGCGCGCTTTGCCGATATCGCGACACGCACGCGGCATATCGAGACGCTGTACGAGCTCACCGGCGAAATCGTGCTGGGACAGACCACTGCGCACTGGGTGGAGCTGTGCGAACGCCTGCAGATCCCGGTGGCGCGCATTAATGAACTCGACGATCTGCCGGCCGATCCGCACCTGGTCGCCACCGGCTTCTTCGAAACCGTCGAAGACCCGGCCATGGGCACGTTGCGTTTTCCCGGCGCGCCGGTGCGCTTCGACAGCCAGCGCGCGCCGCTGGGCATCCCGCCGCGGCTGGGCGAGCACACCGGGAGCGTGCTGGCGCAGGCGGGACTATCCGCAGAAGCGATCGCGCAATTGCAACAAAGCGGTGCCGCACGCTGCGCACCCGCCAAGGAGACACCATGACGCATGCAGAACTGCCCCGCCTCGGCCAGGGCTTCTACTGGCAAGACCTGCAGGAAGGCCAGGCCTTCCGCACCTTCGCCCGCACCGTGACCGAGACCGACCTGGTCAATTTCATCTCCGTCACCGGCATGGTCGAGGCCATCTTCATCGAAGCCGGCTATGACGGTGGCGCCATCCAGGGCCGGCCGGTACCGGCGGCGCTGACCTACACGCTTATCGAGGGCTTTATCCTGCAGACCATGATCCAGGGCACCGGGCTGGCCATGCTGGAACTGACACAACAGATCCACGCGCCCGTGATGGTGGGCGACACCATCCACGCCACCGTGACCGTGACCGGCATCCGCCCGACCTCGCGCAGCGGACGCGCCGTGGTGGATTCGCGCATCGAGGTATTCAACCAGCGCGGTGAGCAGGTCATGACCTACACCGCGCGCCGGTTGCTGGCGGGACGCTGAACCCACGGCGGCACCCGCCGCGTGGCTGCATGGACGGAGGAGACAAGCACATGAAGGCAAAGACTTTCATCACGACACTGGCTGCCGCGGCAGCCATCGTATTGCCGGCGGTGCTGGCGCAGCCGGCGGCGGCCGCCGATGCCGCCTATCCGTCGCACCCGATCCGCATGGTGGTGCCGTTCCCGCCGGGCGGCCCGACCGACCTGGTGTCGCGCGTGATCGCACGGCGCATGAGCGAGGCGCTCGGCCAGCAGGTGCTGGTCGACAACCGGCCCGGCGCCAACGGCAATATCGGCGCGGAGATTGTCGCCAAGGCGCCGCCCGACGGCTATACGGTGCTGTACAACACCTCGTCGATCGCGCTGAGCCCGGCGCTCTACCACAAGCTCAGCTACGACGTGAAACGCGATTTCGCGCCGGTGGCGCTGACGGCGATGGTGCCGCTGGTGCTGGAGGTCAACGCGCAGCTGCCGGTACAGAACGTGAAAGAGTTCATCCAGTACCTGAAGGCCAACCCCGACAAGCTCACCTATGGCTCGGCCGGCAACGGCAACGTGACGCACCTGGCGGCCTTCATGTTCCTGCAGGCCAACGGTCTGTCGGCGGTGCACGCGCCCTACAAGGGCAGCGCACCGGCGCTGACCGACCTGGCCAGCGGACAGGTGCAGTTCATGGCCGACACCATCAACTCATCGCTGCCCTTCATCCGCGACAAGCGCATGCGCGCGCTGGCAGTCACCAGCACCACGCGCAGCGCCCAGTTGCCGGACGTGCCGACCCTTGCCGAAACCGTGCAGCCGGGCTTCGAGGTCGGCGCCTGGCAGGGCATGATGGTGCCGGCCAGGACACCGGCCGAGATCGTGCGCAAGCTCAATGCCGCCGCCACCAAGGCGCTGGCCCACCCCGAGACGCGCGCAAGCCTGGCCGCGCAGGGTGCGGAGCCGCGCGGGTCGACCCCGGAGGCCTACGCCGCCTACCTCAGCGCGGAAATGACGCGCTGGCAGAAGGTCGTGAAGGATTCAGGCGCGACGCTGGACTGAGACCACTGCCACCAGCCAATACCAGACACAGGATTTCACCGTGACCGCATTGCTTTCCACCTTCAGCCTGACCTCCCTGCCGCCGCACGCCGTGGCGTTCCGCGGCAAGGTGCGGGCCTTTCTCGATGCACACCTGCCCGCGCTGCCGCCGGAAACGCGCGCGCGCTCGTGGATGGGGTTCGATGCCGCCTTCAGCCGGGCACTGGCCGCGCGCGGCTGGGTCGGCATCACGCTGCCGGCGCAGTTCGGCGGCGCGGGCCTGGACCCGTTTTCGCGTTTCGTGCTGGTGGAAGAACTGCTGGCCTGCGGCGCGCCGGTGTCGGCGCACTGGATCGCCGACCGCCAGAGCGGCCCGCTGATCCTGCGCTACGGCAACGACGCGCAGAAGGCGCGCTACCTGCCGGCGATCAGCCGCGGCGAGGCCTTCTTCTGCATTGGCATGAGCGAGCCCAACTCCGGCTCGGACTTGGCCAGCGTGGCCACGCGCGCGGTGCGCCAGGCGGACGGCAGCTGGCGCCTGAACGGCCGCAAGATCTGGACGACCAATGCCGACCGCTGCCACCTCATGATCGCGCTGGTGCGCACCTCGGGCACGCCGCAGGACCGGCAGACCGGGCTGTCGCAGTTCATCGTCGACCTGCACGCACCGGGCGTCACGGTGCGGCCGATCCACGACCTGGCGGGCGATGCGCACTTCTCCGAAGTCACCTTCGACGACGTGGCGCTGGCCCCGGACACGCTGGTCGGCCAGGAAGGCAGCGGCTGGGAGCAGGTCAACGCGGAGCTGGCGTTCGAGCGCAGCGGCCCCGAGCGCCTCTATTCCAGCGTGGTGCTGCTCGACACCTGGCTCGACGCCATGCGCCGGCTGCCGCCGGCACGGCGCGACACGGTGACCGCGGGCCGGCTCGCCGGCCACCTGGCGGTGCTGCGCGCCATGTCGCTGGCCGTCACGTCGCGGCTCGCCGCCGGTGAAAGCCCGGTGGTGGAGGCCGCGCTGGTGAAGGACCTGGGCACAACCTTCGAGCAGTCGATTCCGGCACTGGTGGAAGCCGCGCTCGGCGATGAACCCGCGCTGGCGGCCGATGGGGCGCTGTACCGCACCCTGGCCTATGTCACGCAGATCGCGCCGTCGTACTCGTTGCGCGGCGGCACCCGCGAAATCCTGCGCGGCATGATCGCGCGCGGACTCGGCCTGCGCTGAATCCGCCTCCGTCGACCGCCATCCTGAACGAGATACCCATGCATAACGACTACTCCGACGCCCTCGACGCGCTGCTGCGCGACTGCTGCCCGCCCGCCACCGTGCGCGCGCTGGAACAGCAGGCCGACCCGCAGCCGCTGTGGCAAGCGCTGCTGGAAAGCGGCTTTGCCGATTGCCTGCTGCCCGAATCCGCCGGCGGCGCCGCGCTGCCGCTGCGCGAGCTGGCGCCGGTGCTCTTTGTCACCGGCCGCCACGCCTTGCCGCTGCCGCTGGCGCAGACCATCTTTGCGCGCGCGCTGCTGCAGGCGCATGGCATCGCCCTGCCCGCCGGCCCGGTCGCACTCGCCGGCTTTGAAGACGGCGCCGGCGCTGCGCTGGTGGCCGACGCCCGCCATGCGCAGTGGTTCCTGCTGCAGGATGGCGAACGTTGCCTGCTGCTGGCGGCGGCCGACGCCCGCGCCGAAGCGACCGGCGCCCATCACGACCTGACGCTGCGCGTGCCGCGCCCTGACGCCTCGGCGCCAGCGGACTTTGCACTGCCCGCCGGCACCCTGCGCACGCTGGGCGCCTGCCTGCACACGGCGCAACTGGCCGGCGCGCTGTCGCACGTGCTCGACCTCACGCTGCAGTACGCCAACGACCGCCAGCAGTTCGGGCGCGCCATCGGCAAGTTCCAGGCGATCCAGCACCAGGTCAGCGAGATGGCCGAGCACGTTGCCGCGGCACGCGTGGCGGCGCAGCTTGCCTGCGACAGCGGCACCGGCACGCCCGACCGGCTGCGCGCGGCCATCGGCAAGCTGCGCGCCAGCGACGCGGTCACGCCGGTGGCCGCCATCGCCCACGCCGTGCACGGCGCCATCGGGATCACGGAGGAATACGACCTGCAGCTCTATACGCGCCGGCTGCATGCGTGGCGCATGGCGGACGGGTCGGAGCGCTGGTGGAGCCGGGTGCTGGGCGAGGCGGTGTGCGCCAGCGCCGGCCGCAACGCGGTGGAGCTGGTGCGCGAATGGTGCGAGCCCGCGCCCGCCGCCTGAGCGGCGGGGCTTAACCCCGGCAATTGCGGGATCAGGCGGCCAGGCTGAGGCCGCCGCCGTGTGGGCGGCGGTGGCGCCGTTCCGGCTTGCACTCGTACTTCAGCTCGGTGCGGCCGTCCTCGTAGGCCACCTCGAGCCGAACGGTGAAGCCCCACAGCCGGGTCACGTGCCGGATCACTTCGTCGAAGTTGTGCGCCAGCGGCCGGCGGTCGTTCTGCAGGTGCCGCAGCGTCAGCGAGCGGTCGCCGCCGACGTCGACATTGGTGACCTGGATATTGGGCTCCATGCTGGAGAGGTCATATTGCGCCGCCATCAGCTGGCGGATCGCGCGGTAGCCTTCATCGTTGTGGATCGCGGTGACGCGCAGCTTGCCTTCGCGGTCATCGTCCAGCACCGAGAACAGCTTCAGCTCGCGGATCACGCGCGGCGACAGGAACTGCAGCAGGAAGCTCTCGTCCTTGAAGTTGCGCATGGCAAAGTCCAGCGTCTTGCGCCAGTCGCTGCCGGCGAATTCCGGAGCCCAGCGGTAGTCTTCTTCGGTCGGGTTTTCGCACATGCGGCGCAGGTCCTGGAACATCAGGAAACCAACCGTGTAGGGGTTCATGCCGCTGTAGTAGGGGCTATTGTACGGCGGCTGGTAAATCACGTTGGTATGCGCCTGCAGCAGCTCCATCATGAACGCATCGTTGACCAGCTTTTCCTCGTACAGCTGGTTGATGATGGTGTAGTGCCAGAACGTGGCCCAGCCTTCGTTCATGACCTTGGTCTGGCGCTGCGGATAGAAGTACTGCGCGATCTTGCGCACGATGCGCACGATCTCGCGCTGCCACGATGCCAGCTTGGGCGCGTTCTTCTCGATGAAGTACAGCAAGTTCTCCTGCGGCTCCGGCGGGAAGATGATTTCCCCCTCGGACGCGTCGTCGTCCGACGCCAGCGCATGCGGCCGGCTCTTGGGCAGGGTGCGCCACAGGTCGTTGACCTGCATCTGCAGGTAGTTCTCGCGATCGGCCTGGCGCGCCTTCTCTTCGGTGATGGACAGCTTCTTGGGGCGCTTGTAGCGGTCCACGCCGTAGTTCTGCAAGGCGTGGCAAGAGTCCAGCAGCAGTTCCACCTCGCGTTCGCCGTAACGCTGCTCGCACTCGGCCACGTAGTTCTTGGCAAACAGCAGGTAGTCCACGATGGCGTCCGCGTTGGTCCAGGTGCGGAACAGGTAGTTGCCCTTGAAGAAGGCGTTGTGGCCGTAGCAGGCGTGCGCGATCGTCAGCGCCTGCATCGGCATGGTGTTCTCCTCCATCAGGTAGGCGATGCAGGGATTGGAGTTGATGACGATCTCGTAGGCCAGCCCCATGTGGCCGCGCTGGTAGCTGCGCTCGGACGCCAGGAAGTGCTTGCCGTAGGACCAGTGGCTGTAGCCGACCGGCAGCCCTGCCGACGCGTAGGCGTCGAGCATCTGCTCGGCGGTGATGATCTCAATCTGGTTGGGATAGGTATCCAGCCCGAATTCGCCGGCGATGCGGGCGATCTCGCGGTCATACCGTTTGATCAGCTCGAAGGTCCATTCCGAACCCGTGGAGAGATAAGCCATCTTCGCCCCTTGTTGCCCGGGCAAGGCGCCAGACCCCTCCCGCGCGCACGGCATCGCCGCGCCGCGTGGTCCGCGTTGCCTCGCCATTTGCCTTCACTGTGGCCCGCCGCAAGGAAGGCCAGGACCGGCGCCACCCTATGCTGCGCGCTTCTGGAACAGGTCGTGCAGCACCGGGTAGATCTCGTCCGCGCCGATGATGCGCTGCATCGCAAAGTGGTCGAACTGTCCCTTGACCGTCAGATACTCTTCCCAGAGGTTCTGCGGCTCTTCCGATGCGACTTCAACATATGCATAGTACTGCACCAGTGGCAGGATCGAGTCGCGCAGCAGGCGTCCGCACAACTCGGAATCACCAGCCCAGTTATCCCCGTCTGACGCCTGCGCGCAGTAGATGTTCCACTGGCTTGGCGGATAGCGGTCGTGGATCACTTCCACCATCAGCTTCAGCGCACTGGACACCACGGTACCACCGGACTCGCGCGAGTGGAAGAAGTCTTCCTCATCGACTTCCTTCGCCACCGTGTGATGGCGAATGAACACGACGTCGATGCGCTCGTAGTTGCGCTTCAGGAACAGGTACAGCAGCATGAAGAAGCGCTTGGCCAGGTCCTTGCGGCTCTCGTCCATCGAGCCGGACACGTCCATCAGGCAGAACATCACCGCCTGGGCCTGCGGGCGCTTCTTCAGCACGCGGTTGTTGTAGCGCAGGTCGAGCTTCTCGATAAAGGGCACGCGGTCGATGCAGGCACGCAGGTGCCGCATCTTCTCCATCACCTCGAGCGTGCCTTCGGCATAGGGGCCGTCCTTTTCCAGCGCCTCGCTGTATTCCAGCTCCAATTCGCGCAGGCGCTTCTGGTAAGGGCTGGACAAGGCGATGCGCCGCCCCAGCGAACTGCGCATGGTGCGCAGGACCGACAGGTTGGCAGGCGTGCCGTCGATGGAAAAGCCGGCGCGCACCTTGCGCACCTCGGCGATCTTGGCGAGGTGGCGCTTGGCCAGGTCCGGCAGCGCCATGTCCTCGAAGAAGAAGTTCAGGAAATCCTCGCGCGACAGCGTGAAGACGAAATCGTCTTCGCCTTCGCCGCTGTCGCTGGCCCGCGAACCGGTCCCGCCACCGCCCTGCTGCTGGCGGTCGAAGGAATCACCCTTGACGAACTTCTTGTTGCCAGGGTGAATCCACTCGCGCCGCCCGCCCGGGCCGTGGTGGAAGATCGGTTCGGAGATGTCCTTGACCGGAATGGACACCTGGCCGCTCTGCTCGATGTCCATGATCTTCCGGCCGGACACCGCCTTTGCCACCGCCTGCCGTATCTGCTCGCGGTAGCGCTTGATGAAACGTTGCTGGTTGACGGCACTCTTGTTGCCGCCGTTCTCGCGCCGATCGATGACCGTAGCCATAAGTTGCCCTCGTTGAGAGACCTGTTCCGCGGCGCCGTTACGATGACTTTCTTACGCGCAGATACCACTCCACCAGAAGTCTCACTTGCTTGGGCGTGTACCCCTTCTCGACCATGCGGTTGACGAAGTTCTCGTGCTTGTCCTGGTCTTCGCGCGAAGACTTGGCGTTGAACGAGATCACCGGCAGCAGGTCCTCCGTAGTGGAGAACATGCGCTTCTCGATCACCATCCGCAGCTTTTCATAGCTGGTCCAGACCGGATTCTTGCCACTGTTGTTGGCCCGTGCCCGCAGCACGAAGTTGACGATCTCGTTGCGGAAGTCCTTCGGGTTCGAGATACCCGCGGGCTTCTCCACCTTCTCAAGCTCGTCGTTCAGCGCGTTGCGGTCGAGGATCTCGCCGGTGTTGGGATCACGGTACTCCTGGTCCTGGATCCACAGGTCGGCGAACACCACATAGCGGTCGAAGATGTTCTGCCCATACTCCGAATACGACTCCAGATAGGCAGTCTGGATCTCCTTGCCGATGAACTCCACGAACGGCGTGGTCAGGTACTCCTTGATGTAAGACAGCAGCTTGGATTCCTGCTCCGGCGGGAACTGCTCGCGCTCGATCTGCTGTTCGAGCACATACAGCAGGTGCACCGGGTTGGCCGCCACTTCGGTGTTGTCGAAGTTGAAGACCTTGGACAGGACCTTGAACGCAAAGCGCGTCGACAGCCCGTTCATGCCTTCGTCGATGCCGGCGTAGTCGCGGTACTCCTGGTACGACTTCGCTTTCGGATCCACGTCCTTCAGGCTCTCGCCGTCATAGACGCGCATCTTAGAGAAGACATTGGAGTTCTCGGGCTCCTTGATGCGGGTGAGCACCGCGAACTGCGCCATCATCTTCAGCGTGTTGGGCGCGCACGGCGCGGCCGACAGCGAACTGCTGCGCAGCAGCTTGTCGTAGATCTTCACCTCGTCGGACACTCGCAGCACGTACGGCACCTTGACGATATAGATCCGGTCCAGGAAAGCCTCGTTGTTCTTGTCCGCCTTGAAGGTCGTCCACTCCGCCTCGTTCGAGTGCGCCAGGACGATGCCATCGAACGGGATCGCGCCGAAGCCCTCGGTGCCCTTGTAGTTGCCTTCCTGCGTTGCCGTCAGCAGCGGGTGCAGGACCTTGATCGGCGCCTTGAACATTTCAACGAACTCAAGCAGGCCGCGGTTGGCCAGGCAGAGCCCGCCGGAATACGAGTAGGCGTCCGGATCGTCCTGCGGAAAATCTTCCAGCTTGCGGATGTCGACCTTGCCGACCAGCGAGGAAATATCCTGGTTGTTTTCGTCGCCAGGCTCGGTCTTCGAGATCGCAATCTGCGACAGCACCGAAGGGCGCAGCTTGACCACCCGGAACCTGGTGATATCGCCGTTGAACTCGTGCAGGCGCTTGACCGCCCAGGGCGAGGCAATGGTGTTCAGATACCGGAGCGGAATGCCGTAGTCCTCTTCCAGGATCTTGCCGTCTTCCTCTGGCGCGAACAGCCCCAGCGGCGATTCATGGATCGGCGAACCCTTGAGCGCGTAGATGGGGATCTCCTCCATCAGCGCCTTGAGCTTTTCAGCGAGCGAGGACTTGCCACCGCCCGGGGGCCCGAGCAGGTAGAGGATCTGCTTGCGCTCTTCCAGGCCCTGCGCCGCGTGCTTGAAGAATGAGACGATCTGTTCGATCGTGTCCTCCATGCCGTAGAAGTCGCGGAAGGCCGGATAGATGCGGATGACCTTGTTGAAGAACAGGCGGGACAGCCTGGGGTCGTGGTGGGTATCCACCAACTCAGGCTGGCCGATGGCGGCAAGCATGCGCTCAGCAGCAGTCGCGTAGGCAGTCGGATCCTTCTTGCAGATCTCCAGGTACTCCTGGATGCTGTATTCCTCTTCCTTGCGAGCTTCGAAGCGCGTAGCGTAATGGCCAAAAATGTCCATACCTCACTCCCGTCAGAGTTCACGTCCGAGGCGTGCTACCCCTAAGGCTTCGCGCAACGTTCGCGGCACACCACCCCGGCCTGGCGACCTGTCATGTTGCGAAGTCTTTACTTCATCATAGTCAAATAACGGCGATGGTGGAGTCCGAGTTGACGAATCTTGCATCGATGCAACGGCTGTTTCGTTGCTGCATTTGCTGCATGTTTCGCTTCAGCTTTTGGCTGGATTTCCGCTCGGGCCTTGCCCCCGCACGCGACGGGCCATTGACCATGCTTGTGAAACACCTTACACCTTTCCCGCCATCCGTGCACATCCGGTTTTGTAACCATACGCACGAAGGCCGGCACTGGTGCCGGCTTTCGTTTTTCCGCATTTTCTTACGCGTTTGCACGCACTAGCACGCGGACATTGCTGATAGCGGACGCATCAAAGCGTGCGCGCGACCAGCTCCTTCATGATCTCGTTGGAGCCGCCGAAGATCTTGCTCACGCGTGCGTTCGCATACATACGCGCGATCGGGTATTCAAGCATGTAGCCGTAGCCGCCGTGCAACTGCAGGCACTCGTCGATGACCTGGCAGTTCTGCTGCGTGCACCACCACTTGGCCATGGCGGCCGTGGCAGCGTCGAGCTTGCCGTCCATCAGGCGCAGCATGCAATCGTCGACAAAGGTCGCGGCAATGGTGGCGACCGTCTTGCACTCCGCCAGCTTGAAGCGTGTGTTCTGCAGATCGGCCAGCGGCTGGCCGAACACCTTGCGCTCGCGCACGTATTCGGTGGTCAGCTCGATGGCGCGCTGCATGGTCGCCACGGCACCGAGCGCAATGATCATGCGCTCTTGCGGCAGTTGCTGCATAAGCTGGTAGAAACCCTGCCCTTCCTGCGTGCCCAGCAGGTTGGCGCACGGCACCAGCACGTCGTCGAAGAAGAGCTCGGCGGTGTCCTGCCCTTTCTGCCCGATCTTCTCGAGAATGCGCCCACGACGGAAGCCCGGCAGGTCGCGCGTCTCGACCATGACCAGCGACACGCCGCGCGAACCGGCTTCCGGATCGGTCTTGGCCACCACGCAGACCAGGTCGGCGTGATACCCGTTTGTGATAAAGGTCTTTGCACCGTTTATGCGATAGCAGTCCCCGTTTTCGGTCTGTTCGCGCACCGCGCGGGTGCGTATCGCTTTGAGGTCAGAACCGGCGCCAGGTTCCGACATGGCAATGGCCGCCACCATTTCGCCGCTGGCCATTTGCGGCAGCCATTTCTTCTTCTGCGCTTCCGTGCCGTAGTTGAGCAGGTAATGTGCCACGATGCCGCTGTGCACATTATTGCCAAGGCTGGTGCAGACGGCGCGCGACATTTCCTGGGTGATGACGGCCTCGTGGGCAAAGGTGCCGCCACCGCCGCCGTATTCCTCGGGGATGCTGGCGCACAGCAGCCCGATCTGGCCGGCGCGGCGCCAGACCTCGCGGTCGATATAGCCCTGGTCGGCCCAGCGGGCCTCGTTGGGCGCCAGTTCGCGCTCGATGAAGCGGCGCACGGTTTCCTGGAACATCCCCAGGTCTTCGGTCATCCAGGGGGTCTGGCGTACGGCGGGCGCCGTGTGCTGGTCGTGGGATCCCATATGGTGTGCGGATATCAGGGTAAACGAGAGGAAAAACAGGCGCGCGACGCCGTCCGGCTGGCGCCCGCCTATATAAGTAAACGACGGCAGCCGGATGCTGCGGGGCAGCATGACCGGCGCCGCCGCTCAGTCCGGCCAGCGGTAGCGCAGCGGCTGCTTGGCCATGAAGCGGTCGGCAGCCTCGCGGCGATAGGCGGTCGAGAAGGCAATGCCCTGCCCGTCCGCCTCCATCGCCAGCATGGTGTGCAGGTCCTGATTCAGCGAGGCGTTCAGTGCCTGCTTGGTCAGGCCCACCGCCACCGGCGAGGCCTCGGTGAAGGCCTGCGCCAGCGCCCGCGCGCGTTCCTGCAGGCTGTCCGCCGGCACGATTTCCATGACGATGCCAAGGTCTTGCGCGGCCTGGGCGTTCAGCTCGCGCATCGAGAACATCAGCGCCTTGGCCCGCTGCAGGCCGATCATCCGCGGCAGCGTGTAGAGCACGCCACAGTCGGGGATCAGCCCCATGCGCAGGAATGGCAGCCCGAAGCGCGCGCGCGGCGTGGCCAGGATGATGTCGGCCGTCAGCGCCAGGCTGAAGCCCGCGCCATAGGCCGCGCCGTCCACCGCGGCGATGACCGGCACGTCGAGCTGGATCAGGTCTTCCAGCCAGCCGTGCACCTTGTGCAGGCGCTTGCGGCCCTGCTCGGCGTTGATCTCGACCTGCATCGAGCTGATGTCGCCGCCCGACGAGAAATCGGTGCCGGCCGCGGTCAGGATCAGCGCGCGCACGCTGTCGTCGGCGCGTACCCGGCGAATCACTTCGCCGATCTCGTCGCGCATCGGCAAGGACAGCGCGTTCTTGCGTGCCGGCGAGTCCAGCGTCAGCGTCGCGACGCCGTCCTCGACGGCAAAGCGGATGGTTTCCATCGGTGGGCTCCAGGGGGGCGGGTTTCAGTCGAGCTGGATATTGGCGTCTCGCACGATCCTGGCCCACTTGGGGGTGTCGCCGGTGACCACGGCTGCCAGTTCCTGCGGCGTGGACCCGACCGGCTGCAGGCCCATGCCGGCCAGCTTCTGCGTCACTTCGGGCAGGCGCACGATGCGCGCGGCCTCGGCCGCCAGCTTCGCCGTCACATCCTTGGGCGCATTGGCCGGCAGGAACAGCCCGTACCAGCCGTTGGGCTCGAACCCCGGCAGGCCCAGTTCAGTGAAGGTCGCCACATTGGGCAGCGCCTTGTAGCGCTGGGTGCCGGTGATGCCGAGGATCTTGAACTTGTTGCTGCCCAGGTACGGGTTGGCCGAGGTCACATCGACAAAGGCGCTGTCCACCTGGCCGCCGAGCAGGTCGCTCATCAGCGGCGCCGCGCCCTTGTAAGGGATGTGTACGAGGTCGATGCCTGCCTGCTGCTTGAGCAACTCGCCGTGCAGGTGCGACGAGGTGCCGTTGCCGTAGGACCCATAGCTGAGCTTGCCGGCCTTGGCCAGCGCCAGGAACTCGCGCATATTGCTGGCCTGCACGCGGTTGGGCACCACGAACAGATCGGACGACTTGGCGATCAGCGAGACCGGCGTGAAGTCCCTGGCCACGTCGTACGGCGTGCGCTTGTACAGGGCCGGCGACTGGATCAGCGCGGTGATCGCCAGCAGGATGGTATAGCCATCCGCCGGCGCCTTGGCGACGGTGTCGTTGCCCAGCATGCCGCTGGCGCCGGGCTTGTTTTCCACCACCACCGGCTGGCCCAGGCTTTCGGCCAGGCGCTGGCCGATCAGGCGGCCCACGGTGTCGGTGCCGCCGCCGGCGGGGTACGGCACGATCATGCGGATCGGCTTGCCGGGATACGGCTGCTGCGCGAAGGCGCTGCCCGCGCCGCCGAGGATGGCCGCGCCGGCCAGGGTGCCGGCCTGTGCCAGCCAGTTGCGTCTGCTTTGCTGCATGCTGTCTCTCTCTTTGCTGAATTCGCCGCTGGCGTCACGCGCTCGGGTTGTCCGCCTGCATCTCGCGCTCCTGCAAGGCGCGCCACAGGATCTTGCCGGTGGCCGACTTGGGCAGCGCATCGACCACGTCGACGATGCGCGGCACCTTGTACGCGGCCATATGCTCGCGGCACCAGGCCATGATGCGTTCGGGGTCGGCTTCGGCCGTGCCGCGCGCTTCCGGGCGCAGCGCCACGACGGCCTTGACGGTCTCGCCGCGGCGCTGGTCGCGGGCGGCGATCACGCAGGCTTCGTGGATGGCCGGGTGCCCGTACAGCAGGTTCTCCACTTCCGCCGGCCAGACCTTGTAGCCGGACGCGTTGATCATGCGCTTGAGGCGGTCGCGCATGAAGAAGTAGCCTTCCTCATCCATGAAACCGAGGTCGCCGGTGCGCAGGAAGCGCTTGCCGCCGATCTCGATGAAGGTGGCCGCGTTGGCTTCCGGGTTGTGCCAGTAGCCCTGCATCACCTGGCCGCCGTGGACCACGATCTCGCCGGTCTCGCCGTGGGGCAGTTCCTGCAGCGTCTCGGGATCGACCACGCGCGCGTCCACGCCGAAGGTGGCGATGCCCAGGCATTCGCGCTTGGGCTGGTTGCGCGGGTTGGACAGGATGAAGGCCGCGGTCTCGGTCATGCCGTAGGCCTCGACGTAGGGCAGGCCGAAACGCTCCTGCAGCATATTGGCCACCGCTTCGGGCATGGCCGCGCCGCCGCCGCCCACGTAGGCCAGGCTCGACAGGTCACGCGCATCGATGCCCGGCTGGGAGAAGAAGTCCACCATCATCGCCGGCGGCGCGCCCCAGACCGAGACGCGGTAGCGCTCGATCAGATCCGCGGCCAGCGCGCGGTCCCAGCGCGGCATCAGCACCACGGTGGCGCCCAGGTAGAGCGGCGAGTTCATGCAGTTCTGCATGCCCAGCAGGTGGAACATCGGGGCCACGGCCAGCACCACGGATTCGGGTGTGGCGCCGCGCCAGATCACCGATCCGGCCGCCGCGGTCATCAGCGTGCCGTGGCTATGCATGCAGCCCTTGGGATGTCCGGTGGTGCCGGAGGTATAGGCCAGCATGCACAGCGTGTCGTAGCCGGCCTGGTGCGGCAGCGGCCGGTGCCCGGCGGCGCTGGCCGCGTCCCAGGCCACCGGCATCGCGCCGGACGGCGCAGCCTGCGGCGCGGGCAGCGGTTCGCGCAGCCAGGCCGGCACCGCCAGGCCGCCGTCGTCGCGCAGCATGCCGGCATAGTCGTGCAGGATCACATGGCGCAGCGCCGGGCCGTGCAGCGGCGCCACGCGCTGGTACAGCTCGCTGCCGGCAAAGGCCGCCACCGCGCCGCTGTCCTGCACCACATGGGCAAGTTCGACCTCCAGCCACATCGGGTTGGCCGGGACCACCACGCCTTCGGCGCGCAGGATCGCGTAGTAGGCAATGATGAACTGCGGGCAGTTCTGGCTGAACAGCAGCACCCGGTCGCCCGGCTGGATGCCGCAGGCCTGCTGCAGGTAGCCCGCCATCCGCTCGATCTCGTCCTGCAGCTGGGCGTAGGAGATCGCGGTGCCGAAATACTGGATCGCGGTCTTGTCCGGATAGCGGTGCGCCGCCGCCTCGACGTTGTAGAACAGGCTGGTGCGCGGCGTATGCAGCGCGGCCGGCAGGCCGGGCGGCCAGGCGGGGGAACGGAACGGCTGATTGGTACTTGTAGCAGGCTTCATTTGCAGCAATCGATACGGGTCAGTCGGGAAGAACTCAGTCCAGGCGGATGTTGTTGGTGCGGATGACCTTGCCCCAGCGCGCGTAGTCAGCCTGGACGGTCTGCGCGAACGCATCCGGCGTGCTGCCGGTCAGGACGATGCCCATGTCGTTCATGCGCTTGCGAATGTCCGGCTGGGTCAGGACGCGATTGACGTCGGCCGAGTACTTGTCGACGATGGCCCGGGGCGTGGCGGCAGGCAGGAACAGGCCGAACCATCCCAACCCGTCCATGCCGGCAACGCCCGCTTCGCGAAAGGTCGGCACATCCGGCAACTGCGGCGAGCGGCCGCCGCCGGTCACGGCCAGCGCGCGCAGGCGGCCCGAGGCGTTGTGCGGCTTGGCGCCCATCACCGAGATGATGGCGGCGGGCACCTGGCCGCCCAGCAGGTCGTTCAGCTCCGGCGCCTCACCCTTGTATGACACATGGACCATGTCCAGCTTGGCGGACTCCTTGAAGATCTCGCCGTACAGGTGGCCGCTTGAGCCGGTGCCGTAGGAGCCGTAGGAGAACTGCCTGGGCTTGGCGCGGACCAGCTCGATGAATTCCTTCAGGCTGGTGACCGGCACCGAGTTGTGCACGGCAAAGACCAGGTTGGTGGTGCCCAGCTCCGACACCGCGGCAAAGTCCTTGACCGGGTCCACCGGCGGCTTCGCATACAGGCTGGGTGCCTGCACGAGGGTGGTGATCGTCAGCAATGCGGTATGGCCGTCAGGCTCGGCGCGGGCCACGGCCTCGGACCCGATCATGCTGCTCGCGCCGGGGCGGTTCTCTACCACCACCGGGCGCGACCAGGCCTTGCCAAGCCCGTCGGCAATGGCACGCGCCAGCACGTCGGTGGCGCCGCCGGCCGGGTATGGCACGACGAGCCGGACCGTCTTCGATGGGAATTGCCCCTGGGCGAAGGCGGCAGCTGCACCGAGCACCCCGGCCACGGCCAGCAACCCGGCGCCAAAGCGCCACAACGCACTACGACGATCTGCCTGCATGTGTTGTCTCCATTGTCTTTTTCTGAGGCGGGAACGGGTCTTTGCCCCGTTTCTGGTCCCGTCCGGGCCGGTGCGCCGGCCTTGTATCGGTATCAGCCGCAGAGTGCGCGATGCTGCGGTGCGTGGACAATGACCAGACAGGCCAAAATGATTGGCCGAATCGCTCAGATGGAAGGCAGCCTTTAGCAAATCCCGATTGTGCGGCGCGGTCGCGGCTTGCTAAGGTGGCGAGACGTCCGGGAACGCCCGCGGAACCAGCCGTTCCGCGGTGCCGGCGCCGACGCGTCACCGTGATGAGGAGACCCATGCATACCGCTGTCCTGTCATCGCTGCGCCCGCCCGTGCCAGGCAAGCTGCACCTCGCCGGCAGCGCACTGCCGCCGGCGCTCGGGCACGGCCATGTCCCAGGCTGTGCCGAGGCCCCGGCGACCCCGGCGCAGGCCGCGCCACAGGCCTCGGCGCGCCACACCATTGCGATCCAGCATGTGGATCACATTCTGCTGGGCCCGCGCCGGCTGGGCCACGACATTGCCGCGCTGCTACGCCGGGCCGGAATTTCACCGGCGCTGCTGGCCTCGCCCAATGCGCGCGTCACCCAGGGCCAGTACGCGGCGCTGATCCGCACGCTACGCCGCGTCATGCGCGATGAACTGTGGGGGCTGCTGGACCGGCCCGTGACCCCGGGCGTGTTTGCGCAGGCGTGCCGCAATCTGATCCATTGCGCCACGCTGGAAGACGCCATCCGCGCCGGGCTGCGCCTGTACCGGCTGCATATCGACGCCTTCGCACCACGCCTGCATGTCAGCGCCGACGGCAAGACCGCCTCAGTGGTGCTGCATCCGCGCGCGCCGGCCTCGGCCTGCCGCAGCTTTGCCGAATCGACTTTCGTGTTCCATGCCTACGCACTGCTCAGCTGGCTGGTCGCCAGCCATATCCCGCTGGCGCGGGTCGACCTGAGCGCCGCGCCGTCGCAGGGCGGCCCAGAGACCGAGCGCGTCTTCAAGACCGCGGTACATTACGGGCAGCCTGTCTCCGTGTTGCATTTCGATGCCGCCAGCCTGCGCCTGCCGGTGATGCAGGACGCCGCCAGCCTGCGCGCGTTCCTGCGCGAGACGCCGCGCAACCTGCTGATCCGCTACCGCGACAACAGCTGCCTGGCCGAGCGTATCCGGCAGCACTTGCGTTCCCACCTGGATGACGAACTGCCGTCGCTGGAACAGATGGCGCAGGTGCTGCGGCTCACGCCCCAGACGCTGCGCCGCCGCCTGCGCGACGAGGGCAGCGGCTACCAGAGCATCAAGGACAGCCTGCGCCGCGACGTGGCCATCGGCATGATGGAGCGCCCCGGCATGACGCTGCAGGACGTGGCGCTGCGGCTTGGCTTCTCCGAGCCGAGCACGTTCCACCGGGCCTTCAAGAAATGGACCGGCGTGGCGCCGGGAGAGTATCGGATGCGGGGATTGCGGGGAGAGGCTGTGCCCGGCTGATGCGGGCCGGGTCAGGATCTCCGGTGGCCGGCGGCTAAAGCATGGCTGCCGGATTGCCCGGTACCGTCCCCCCCTACCTCTGTCCCACCGGCGGCGCTGCCCGCTGCCCCACCTGCACCATCCCCGTCTGAGGCGGCGGCACCTGCAGGGTCGCCAATAGCAAGCCCATGCCGGCAAGGATGCGGTACTGGCTGGCCAGTTCGTTGTACTGGCCGGTCACATAGGCCGTGCGGGCGCTGAAGTACTCGTTCTCGGCATTCAGCAGGTCAAGCAGGCTGCGCTGCCCGATCCGGAATTGCTTGCCGTAGCTGACGCGCGTGGCGTCGCTGGCCTCCACGTATTGCTTGAGGCTCACCAGCCGGTCCTGCGCCGTCAGGTGGGCGTTATAGGCCTGCGATACGGCCTCCTGCACCTGCCTGCGCAGCCGGTCCAGGTTCTGCTCTGCTTCCTGGACCTGGTAGCCGGCCTCGTTGATGCGCGCCTTGTCGGCGTTGCCGCGAAACAGGTTGTAGCGCACGCGCAGCATCACGCTGCGCTCGTCGGTGGTGCCGAGCACGCGGTCGCGGTCGCGCGCCACGCCGACCTCGAGATCCAGCCTTGGCCACAACGCGGACTTGGCCAGCGAACGTCCGGCCAGGGCTTCGGCGATATCGGCCTGCCCAGCACCCAGCGCGGGGTGATTGGCGTTTGCCACCTGCTGCGCCTCCCGTTCGGTGGCAGGCAGCAGCGTCGACAGCGAGTCCGGCCTGGACAAGGCCTCCGGCGGCGCGCCGACCACGCGCAAGTAGGCTGTCATGGCGTCCTGCAAGCTGCCCTGCTCCGCCCGCAGGCTGGCCTTGGCCAGCGCCAGGCGGCTTTCGACCTGATAGAGATCGGCGCGGCGCAGCACCCCGTTGTCGGCGCCAAGCCGGATCTGGTCATAGATGTGCTGGTGCGCTTCCAGATTGGCCAGGCCGATGACCACCGTTTCCTGACGCCGCAGGACCTCCACATAGACGCCGACCGTGCGCAGCGCGATGTCTTCGGCAGTCGCGCCGACCCGGTAGGCCGCACCGTCGATCCGTGCGCCCTGGCGCTCCACATCGCTGCTGGTGGCGAAGCCGTCGAACAGCATCTGCGAGATCGTAACGCCGGCCGCATGACTGGCATAGGAAGAGTCGGACAGGCCCATCAGCCGGGTGCTGTGGCTGTCCAGGCGTACGCGACCGGTGGCGGCATTGACATCGACCCGCGGCAGGTAACCGGCGCGCGCCTGCGTCAGCCCCTCGTCCGCGGCCAGCCGGCGGCTGCCCGCCGCCAGCACTTCGGGATTGGTATGCACGGCTTGCTCGACTGCCTGGCGCAGCGCCTGGGCTGCCGCGTGATGCGGCACCACCATGGCGGCCCATAGCAGTACATGTGCCAGCCGGCACCATGTCGTTGTCATGCTTCCCCCACTCGGGCGCACCCGCTGCCGCGTATCACGCTGGCCGGCGCCTGCGTGAGACGGGAAGCGGTGCGCTACCCGTTTATTATGGTTTTCAACTGCGCCGGATTCCGGCTTTACTGCTGCCCTGCATTTCCCTCTCTGAATCCGCCACCGATCGCACGCCTCAGGCGGTGTGGATATTGCCGTTGCTCAACAACGTGTTGAGATCGAGCCCGACCACGCCCTGCAGCACCGCCACGTCCTGGAATGCAGCCGCCGTGCCACTGCCATCCCGATCCAGGCTGACGACGGTGTTGCCATCGACTTCCGACAGGCGAATGAACTGCCCGGCATTGGCAGCTGTGACGGTGACGCCGGAAAGCAGGTCGGACAAATCCAGCACATCGCCGCCCGCGGCCACGGGCGCCCGGTCAAAATCGGTGACCTTGTCCACCGAGGCCGAGTCGGCCCGGAGAAAGGCGAACGTATCACTGCCTGCACCGCCGGTGAGGGTGTCGACACCCGCACCGCCAATCAGGGTGTCGTTGCCGCCGCCACCAGTCAGGTTGTCATCGCCGGCGCCGCCCCGCAGCACGTCGATGCCACTCGAGCCAATCAGGTTGTCGTTGAAAGCCGAACCGATCACGCCTTCCATGTTCTTGTAGCTGTCGGTGCCAAGGCCGACCGCAACCAGGTTCAGCGCCGTGGCACTGCTGCTCTGTGTCAGAGTGAGCGAGATCGCGCCGGTGGCATCGGAGAAATCCAGCAGATCGATGCCTGCACCGCCGTCGATGGTGTCATTGCCCGCGCCGGCGCGAAT
The DNA here is from genome assembly GCF_058795055.1 of Cupriavidus sp. GW823-FHT06D04. Classification (NCBI taxonomy): domain Bacteria; kingdom Pseudomonadati; phylum Pseudomonadota; class Betaproteobacteria; order Burkholderiales; family Burkholderiaceae; genus Cupriavidus; species Cupriavidus sp. GW823-FHT06D04. The sequence goes on from NZ_JBXAHL010000037.1 coordinate 79,999, forward strand.
GATGTCGCCGGACGAGCTGCCGGTCAGTGTGTCACTGAAGCGCGAACCGATCACGCCTTCCATATTGCTGTAGGTATCCCGGTCCAGGCCGACGCTGGTCAGGTTGACGAGGGTGCCGCTGCCGCTCTGGGTCAGGGTAAAGGTGACAGCGCCGCTCGCATCCGAGAAGTCCAGCATGTCGATGCCGGTGCCGCCGTCGAGCGTGTCGTCGCCTATGCCACCGCGCAGCACGTCGTCGCCGGTGCCGCCCTTGAGCGTATCGGCGGCGTTGCCGCCAATAAAGACGTCGCCGGTGGCGCCGCCCGTGAGCGCATCGGAGTTGCTGCCGCCATCCAGGTAGGAAGCCTGGTAGTTCAGGCCCGCCAGCGACACGTCGGCCGACCCGTTGGTCGACGAGACATTGACCGTGACGGTAGCCGTACTGGTGCCGCCCGCACCATCGTAAATGGTGTAGCTGAAGCTGCCCGACGCCCCGTTGTCGGTGTTGAACATGACGTAGCTGTTATTGGTCCCCGGCGCGAACGCCAGGTTGCTGACCGCGCCCGTGGCAGACCCCAGCGCAATCACCGACAAGGCCATGCCATCGACATCGCCGTCATTGCCAAGCAGTGCGCTGACAGGGATCAGGATGCCGTTGGTATTGTTCGAGGCGTAGATCACGTCCGCTGCCGCCACTGGTGCGTCATTGACCGGATTGATTGCAATCGCGACCGAGTCGCTATCGACCGAGGCGCCATCGCTGGTCTGCATCTGCAGCGTGGCTGCGCCCGCATAGTCCTTGTCACCGACGAAACGCAGGCCGTTCAGCGCGGCATTGATCGCCGCGTCACTGCCCGTGAACGTCATGGTGCTGTCCGAGGTGCCGTCGCCCGCCAGGAACTGCAGCCCCGCGAAGCCGTTCAGGCTGATCGTGCCGGAGGTCGCACTGAGCGTCACGGTATGGCTGCCGTTGTCCACGTCAGAGATGCTGAGGGCGTTGCCATTGGTGGTGCTGAATACCAGCGGCGCGTCTTCGTTGACTACCTGTGCCGTGGGCATGGCGTTCACAGCAGCATCGTTGGCGCCGGTGATGTTGACTGTGATTGCCTGGGTGGCGGTGAGATCGGCCGATTGCACGGACAGCGAGTCGGTCACATGCTGGCCTGCGGCGAGAAACTGCACCTTGCTGTTGTCGAGCGTGTAGGTCCAGGCCCCGGTGTTGGTGTCGAAGGTGAAGGTGCCGTACTGTCCTGCCAGGCTCTCCGGCGCCACCGCGGCGAAGTGCGCTTCACCGGTATCGACGTCAGTGACCGTCAGCTTGCCGCTGGCGGAGGCGTCGCCGGGATCGGTGTTGCCGGCGCCGCCGGCCTCGGTCACCGCCTTGTCTTCGTTGGCCGAGGCTGTGATGGTGGCGTGGTCGTTGGCACCAGTGATGTCGACCTTGATGGTCTGCTGCGCCGTCTGGTCGGCCGAGGACACCGTCAGCGAATCACTGACCTGCTGGCCCGCGATCAGCGCATCGGCCTTGGTGTTGTCGAGCGTATAGCTCCAGGCGCCGGTGTTGCTGTCGAAGTTGAAGGTGCCGTACTGTCCGGCCAGGCTCTCCGGCGGCACTGCGGCAAAGTGCGCTTCACCGGTATCGACGTCAGTGACCGTCAGCTTGCCGCTGGCGGATGCGTCGCCAGTTTCAGCATTGCCTGCGCC
>NZ_JBXAHL010000038.1:0-77844 GCF_058795055.1 Cupriavidus sp. GW823-FHT06D04
TTAACAGCTCGACACCTTGTTTACAACCCCTGCAAAGAAAAATGCCGTTCAGACTTAACTGAACGGCATTACCGCCGCGGCGGGGTTTTCCTTTACGGGTCAGGCGGCGCGGCGCGAGGTGTCCGGCGACTGCGGCGGCGCGGTCGGGCCGGTGCCTGGCGTTGGCATGTCCGCACCCTCCCCAGCCGAACGCAGGCTGCGCTCAAGCGGAAAGATCACGCGGAACACGCTGCCCCGGCCCTCCTCGCTGGTCACGCGCAAGTCCGCATGGTGGCGTGACAGCACGTGCTTGACGATGGCCAGCCCCAGCCCGGTGCCGCCGGTGTCGCGCGAGCGGCTGCGGTCCACGCGGTAGAAGCGCTCGGTCAGCCGGGGAATATGCTCGGGCGCAATGCCCAGGCCGGTATCGGCCACGGAGAACACGGCATGGCCCTCTTCCCAGGCCAGGCGCATGGTGATACGCCCGCCATCCGGCGTGTAGCGCACCGCGTTCGACACCAGGTTGCCCAGCGCCGAGAGCAGTTCGGTTTCCGCGCCGCGCACCCCCACGGTCGGGTCGATATCGGCCGAGACCTGGTGCCGTCCCTGCGAGAGCGCCTCGGCGTCGTGGCTCAGGTGCGCCACCATGGCACGGATCGGCACGATGTCATTGCCGGGCGGCTGCGCATCGCTTTCCAGCTTGGCCAGCGCCAGCAGGTCTTCGACGATGCTCTGCATGCGCACCGACTGCGCCAGCATCATGTCGATGTAGCGGCGCCGGTCGTCCTCCGACACCGGCAGGTCACGCACGGTCTCCAGGAAGCCGGTCAGCACCGTCAGCGGCGTCTTCAGTTCGTGCGACACGTTGGCAACGAAGTCGCGCCGCATCGCCTCGGTGTTTTCGAGCTTGGTGATGTCCTGGGTGATCACCAGCTTGCGGTTGTCGCCATAGGGCAGGATCTGCACCGCGATCACGCTGTGCTTGTGTTCGCCCATGTCGCGCATCACCAGCGGATCGTCGAAACGCTGCCGGGTCAGGTAGTGGACGAACTCGGGGCGGCGGATCAGGTGGGTGATGCGCTGGCGCACGTCGCGCCGCGCGTTCAGGCCGAAATGCTGCTCTGCCACGTCGTTGCACCACTCGATCTGGTCGGCGTCGTCCAGCATCAGCACTCCGTTGGGCGAAGCCTGGATGGCCTGGATAAAGCGCGTGTGCTGCTGCTCGACCTGCAGCACCTGGGTGCGCCAGCGCTTGACGAGCCGGTGCAGCCGGTAATACACCTCGCCCCAAAGCCCGAGTGCACTGGGGATCTCGCCGTAGACCGGCGCATCGAGCACCTTCCACAGGCGGTTGATCTGGTACAGGTAGTAGAACAGCAGCCCGAGCAGCGATACGCACGCCAGCGCCAGCGCCGGCACCGGGCCCACGGCCAGGTAGACACCGGCGGACAGCACCAGCAGGCTGATCAGGATGGCCACGGAACGGGCCCAGATGACATTCATGCGCAGGCTTCAGGCTCGCAGCCATGGAAGGCTGCAGGGTTGCGACGGAGTGTGCCACGAATTCGCCGCGCCCTGCCAGCAGCGTGGGCCATCCTGGCCGGACGGTACGTCAGCCGCCCGGCCATGCCCGGCGCGTCAGGCGCCGGGCGTGCGCGCCAGGCGGTAGCCACTGCCGCGCACGGTTTCGATCATATTGCTGTAGCCGCCGGGGGTGAGCGCGGCGCGCAGGCGCTTGATATGGACATCGACGGTGCGCTCCTCGACAAAGACATGGTCGCCCCAGACCTGGTCGAGCAGTTGCGAGCGGCTGTGCACGCGCTCCGGATGTGTCATCAGGAAGTGCAGCAGGCGGAACTCGGTCGGACCCAGGTCCAGCTTGATCGCGCCGCTGTCGTCCTGGCCGGTGACGCGGTGCGTGGCCGGGTCCAGGCGCAGGCCGTTGATGGCCACCACGTCGTCGGTCAGCTGCGGTGCGCGGCGGCGCAGCACGGCCTTGATCCGCGCCAGCAGTTCCTTGGGCGAGAACGGCTTGGTGACGTAGTCGTCGGCGCCGGCCTCAAGCCCCATCACCTTGTCCTGCTCATCGCCGCGGGCAGTCAGCATGATGATGGGGATCTGGCGGGTGCGGTCGTTGGCCCGCAACTCCTTGGCGAAGTTCGCGCCCGACTTGCCCGGGAGCATCCAGTCGAGCAGCACCAGGTCGGGCAGCACATCGCTCATCAGCGACAGCGCCTGCTCGGCGTTGTAGGCCCGGATCGGATAGTGCCCCGCGTGCTGCAGGTTTACCGCGATCAGTTCGGCGATCGCCGGTTCGTCTTCGACAACGAGAATACTGCTTGGCATGTGTATTGTTCTCCGTGGGCGGCTGAGTTCAGCTCAGCGCTTCGCGCTCCATGTCCTCGCGCGAGACATGGCGGACGTCCGTCCCCTTGACAATGTAAATGATAAATTCCGCGATGTTCTTGGCGTGATCGCCAATGCGCTCCACCGCCTTGGCGATAAACAGGAAATCCAGCGCGACCGAGATCGTACGCGGGTCTTCCATCATGTACGTGATCAGCTTGCGCACGAAGCCGCGGAATTCCTCGTCGATGGCCTTGTCGTCCTTGACGATGCGCGCCGCCGCCACGGTGTCCAGGCGCGCAAAGGCGTCCAGCGCCTGGCGCAGCAGCGAAATCGCCATCTCGCCCGAGAGCTTGACCTCGGCGTAGTTGATGCTGTGCGCCGACGCGTCTTCCATGATGTGCTTGGTACGCTTGGCGATCTTCTCGGCTTCGTCGCCGGCGCGCTCCAGGTTGGTGATGGTCTTGGAGATGGCCATCACCAGGCGCAGGTCGCGCGCGGTCGGCTGGCGCCTGGCGATGATGTTGCCGCAGTCGGCATCGATCTCGACTTCCAGCGCGTTGAGCTGGATCTCCCGGGCGATGACCTGGTCCGCGGTCTCGCCGTCGAAGTCGGTCAGCGCGCGCATGGCGAGTTCGATCTGCGACTCGACCAGGCCGCCCATCTGCAGCAGCTTGGTGTTGATCGCGTTGAGGTCAGCGTCGAACTGGGTCGACAGGTGCTTGTCTGGCATGGGATTCTCCTGGCCGCTTATGGATATGCTACGCCCTGCGGTGACGATCAGCCGAACCGGCCGGTAATGTAGTCTTCCGTTTCCTTGCGGTGCGGCTTGATGAAGATCTTCTCGGTCTCGCCGAACTCGATCAGCTCGCCCAGGTACATGTAGGCGGTGTAGTCGGAGCAGCGCGCCGCCTGCTGCATGTTATGGGTGACGATCACGACCGTGTACTCGTCCTTCAGTTCCGCGATCAGCTCTTCGATGCGGCCAGTGGAGATCGGGTCCAGCGCCGAGCACGGCTCGTCCAGCAGCAGCACTTCGGGGCGGATGGCAATGCCGCGCGCGATGCACAGGCGCTGCTGCTGGCCGCCGGACAGGCCGTAGCCCGACTGGTGCAGCTTGTCCTTGGCTTCGTTCCACAGCGCCGCCTTGGTCAGCGCCCATTCCACGCGGTCGTCCATCTCCGAGCGCGACAGCTTCTCGAACAGGCGCACGCCGAAGGCGATGTTGTCGTAGATCGACATCGGGAACGGCGTCGGCTTCTGGAACACCATGCCGACCTTGGCGCGCAGCAGCGCGATGTCCTGGCGGGCGGTCAGCAGGTTTTCGCCGTCCATGTTGATCTCACCCTCGGCGCGCTGTTCGGGGTACAGCGCATACATCTTGTTGAAGGTGCGCAGCAGCGTCGACTTGCCGCAGCCCGATGGCCCGATGAAGGCCGTGACCTTGCGGTCCGGGATCGACATGTTGATGTCTTTCAGCGCATGGAACTGGCTGTAGTAGAAGTTCAGGTTGCGCACGTCGATCTTGGCGCGTACCGAATCGGGAATGTCGATGACGGTGGAGGTCATTGCGTTTCTCGCTTGCAGTCTTTGGGGCGGGACGGATTACCGGCCGCGCCGCTTATTTCTTGAACAGGATGCGCGCCAGGATATTCAATGCCAGCACGCCGAGCGTAATCAGGAACACACCCGCCCAGGCCAGCTGCTGCCATTCGGTGAACGGACTCATGGCAAAGCGGAAGATCGTCACCGGCAGGTTGGCCATCGGCTTGTTCAGGTCGCTGGTCCAGAACTGGTTGGACAGCGCGGTGAACAGCAGCGGCGCGGTCTCGCCGGCGATACGCGCGACGGCCAGCAACACCCCGGTCACAATCCCGGCGTAGGATGACTTCACGGTGATCGACAGCACCATCTTCCACTTGGGCGTGCCGAGTGCGAAGGCAGCCTCGCGCAGCGCGTTGGGCACCAGGTTCAGCATGTTCTCGGTGGTGCGCACCACGATCGGCACCTGCAGCAGCGCCAGCGCACAGATCCCGGCCCAGCCCGAGAAGTGGCCCATGCGGGTCACCACCAGCGCGTAGACAAAGAGGCCGATCACGATCGACGGCGCCGACAGCAGGATGTCGTTGATAAAGCGGATAAGGCTGGCCAGCGGCGAGCTCTTGCCGTACTCGGCCAGGTAGATGCCGGCCAGGATGCCCAGCGGCGTACCGAACAGCGTGGCCATGCCGACCATCACGAAGCTGCCGAAGATGGCGTTGGCCAGGCCGCCGCCGGCTGTATTGGGCGCTGGCGTCATCTGCGTGAACAGGTCCAGCGACAGGCCGCCCACGCCCAGCGTGACGGTGGTCCACAGGATCCACGCCAGCCAGAACAGGCCGAAGCCCATCGCCGCCAGCGAGGCGGTCAGTGCGTACAGGTTGGTGCGGCGGCGGCGCGCCTGCAGCCGGGTGCGGATGGCATCCGCGTCGGGGCGGACCGCCGGGATCGATACGGTAGACACGGCTTGACTCACGCTCATTTGGTTCCCTCATTCTTTGCCAGTCGCAGCAGCAGCAGCTTGGACAGCGCCAGCACCACGAAGGTAATGAAGAACAGGATGAGGCCCAGTTCCATCAGCGCGGCGGTGTGCAGGCCGGCGCCGGCTTCGGCGAACTCGTTGGCCAATGCCGAGGTGATGCTGTTGCCCGGCGAGAACAGCGAGGCGCTGTCCAGCAGGTTGGTATTGCCGATCACGAAGGTGACGGCCATGGTCTCGCCCAGTGCACGGCCCAGGCCCAGCATCACGCCGCCGATGACGCCGGCGCGGGTGTAGGGCAGCACCACGTTCCACATCACCTCCCAGGTGGTGCAGCCCACGCCGTAGGCGGATTCCTTGAGCAGTACCGGGGTGACTTCAAACACGTCGCGCATCACCGAGGCGATGTACGGGATGATCATGATCGCCAGAATCACGCCCGCACACAGCAGGCCGATGCCCAGCGGCGCTCCCTGGAACAGCTTGCCGACCACCGGCAGCTGGCCGACCGTGGCGGCCAGGGGCTTCTGGAAATACTCGCCGAAGATCGGTGCGAACACGAGCAGGCCCCACATGCCGTAGACGATCGACGGCACTGCGGCGAGCAGTTCGATGGCGGTGCCCAGCGGGCGGCGCAGCCAGGCGGGCGACAGTTCGGTCAGGAACAGCGCGATGCCGAAGCTGACCGGCACCGCGATGATCAGCGCGATCAGCGAGGTCACGATGGTGCCGTAGATGGGCACCAGCGCACCATAGACATCGGCGGGAGGATCCCACTCCGCGGTCCACAGGAAGCGCGCGCCGAAAGTCTGGATCGACGGCCAGGCGCTGATCGCGAGCGAGACGATGATGCCGCCCAGCAGCAGCAGCGTCACGATCGCGGCGCCTCGCGTCAGGCCGCCGAACAGGATGTCGCCCATGCGGCTCGGGGGCTGGACGTTGCGGATCTCGGAGGGGGTAGTCGCCATGTCGGGAATTCAGGGTGGATCGCCGCTCCCGCCTGGGCGGGAGCCCGGTGTCCGGGCCAGTTGCGGGCAGCCCGGCCACCGGCCCCGCACTCACGCGGGGCCAGCGATGCCGTCAGGATCAGTACAGCGCCTTGCCCGAGGCGTCCTTGACGCTGGTCTTCCAGGTCGAACGGATCTGGTTCACAACGTTTTCCGGCAGCGGCACGTAGTCGAGGTCGGCAGCCATGTTGGCGCCGCTCTTGTAGGCCCAGTCGAAGAACTTCAGCACTTCGGCGCCCTGCGCGGCCTTTTCCTGGTTCTTGTGGACCAGGATGAAGGTGGCGCCGGCGATCGGCCAGGCTTCCTTGCCCGACTGGTTGGTCAGGATCTGGTAGTAGCTCTTGCTCCAGTCCGCACCGGCGGCGGCGGCCTTGAAGGCGTCGTCACCCGGCTTGACCACGGCACCCGACGCGTTCTTCATGTTCAGGTGGGTCATCTTGTTCTGCTTGGCGTAGGCGTACTCGACATAGCCGATCGCGCCATTCAGGCGCTGCACGAAGGCGGCCACGCCCTCGTTGCCCTTGCCGCCGGTGCCGCCGCCCGGCCAGTTGACCGTGGTGCCTTCGCCCACCGCGCTCTTCCATTCCGGGCTGACCTTGGACAGGTAGTTGGTGAAGATGAAGGTCGTGCCCGAACCGTCGGCGCGGCGCACCGGCAGGATGTCCTGGCTCGGCAGCTTGGCTTGCGGGTTCAGCGCCTTGATCGCGGGGTCATCCCACTTCTTGATCTTGCCCAGGTAGATATTGGCCAGCACTTCGCCCGTGATGGTCAGTTCGCCCGGCTTCACGCCCTGCAGGTTGATCACCGGCACCACGCCGCCGATCACGGTCGGGAACTGGACCAGGCCCTGCTTGTTCAGGTCCTCGTCCTTCAGCGGCGCGTCCGAGGCACCGAAATCGACCGTCTTGGCCCCGATCTGCTTGATCCCGCCCGACGAGCCGATGGATTGATAGTTGACCTTGTTACCCGTTGCTTTTTGGTATGCGTCGGCCCACTTGGAATACACGGGCGCCGGGAAAGAAGCGCCTGCACCGGTAATTTCCGCCGCGAACGCAGTACCCGCCACCACCATCGAAACGATGCCTGCCACGGCAGTCTTGACCAGCTTCATATGTCCTCCAGAGAACATTGGTTGGGAATGACAAATTTTTGACAAGACGAACTCTATGCTCCCTGTATGACAATTCCGTGACATCTTCAAATCTTCTTGGAACCGGCCTCCAGCAAGGGATCGCCGCTGCCATCCGGCTGTCATGCCGGCCCAATATTACGGCGGTTAATTGCGATATCTGGCAAAAAAACGCCGGGACTAGCCCGGCGTTCCTGGTCAAGGTGCGGCGTATCAGGCGCCCAAGGCATCCGCCAGCCGCCTGGCCGCGCGCTCGGCCATTTCGGCCTGCTCGGCCTCGACCATCACGCGCACCACCGGTTCGGTGCCGGAGGCACGGATCAGCACCCGGCCGCGTCCTTCCAGCTCAGGCTCGACCGCCGCGCGCGCGGCCTGTAGGCCGGCATGCGACTGCCAGTCGAAGCCCTTCTGCACGCGCACATTGATCAGCGTCTGCGGGAACAGCCGTACGCCCTCGAGCAACTGCGCCAGGGTCTTGCCGCTGCGGCGCAGCGCGGCCAGCACCTGCAGCGCCGACACGATGCCGTCGCCGGTGCTGTGGCGGTCCAGGCACAACAGGTGGCCGGAACCCTCGCCGCCCAGCGTCCAGCTGCGCTTGTTTAACTCTTCGAGCACATAGCGGTCGCCCACCTTGGCGCGCACGAATTCCACGCCCTGGCGCTTGAGCGCCAGCTCGACCGCCATATTGGTCATCAGCGTGCCCACGGCACCGGGCACCGCCTGGCCGGCGGCCTGGCGGTCGCGCACGATCAGATACAGTAGTTCGTCGCCGTTGTAGAGACGGCCGTCGGCATCCACCACCTGCAAGCGGTCGGCGTCGCCGTCAAAGGCCAGGCCCAGGTCGGCGCCATGGGCCTTGACAGCCTCAATCAGCTTGCCCGGCGCGGTGGCGCCGTAGCCGTCGTTGATATTGCGGCCGTCCGGCTGGTTGCCGATCGAAATCACGTCGGCGCCCAGTTCATGGAACACGTGCGGCGCGATGTGGTAGGCCGCGCCATGGGCGCAGTCGACCACCAGCTTCAGGCCGTACAGGTCCTGCTCGTGCGGGAAGGTGCTCTTGCAGAACTCGATATAGCGCCCGGGGGCATCGTTGATGCGGCGCGCGCGGCCCAGGTCATCGGATGGCGCGCACACCATCGGCTCTTCGATGGCAGCCTCGATCTCCGCCTCGACCTCGTCGGGCAACTTGTCGCCGTCGGCCGAAAAGAACTTGATGCCGTTGTCGTAATAGGGATTGTGGCTGGCCGAGATCACCACGCCGGCGGACAGCCGCAGCGCCCGCGTCAGGTAGGCGATGCCCGGCGTCGGCAGCGGGCCGGTCAGCAGCACGTGCACGCCAGCCGAGGTAAAGCCGGCCTCCAGCGCCGCTTCCAGCATATAGCCGGAAATGCGCGTGTCCTTGCCGATCAGCACGGTCGGCTTGCCTTGCCCGGTCTTGGCGCCGTGGGCCAGCACCTTGCCGGCAGCATGGCCCAGCCGCATCACGAAGTCCGGCGTGATCGGCGCCTCGCCGACCCTGCCCCGCACGCCATCTGTCCCGAAATACTTGCGTGTCATTCGCTGATTCCCTTTCTGTACTCTGATCGTTGTTCTGTCCGCAGTGGCCGCGGCCGGTTCAGGCCGCGCCAACGGACTCGTTGCGCACCGCCCACCAGGTCTTCACGGCATCCACCGTCTGCTCCACATCATGCACGCGCACGATAAATGCTCCGCGCTCCAGCGCACACACCGCGGCGGCAATGCTGGCCGCAACACGCTGCTGCGGCGGCCGGCCACCGAGGACGGCGCCCAGCGTGGACTTGCGCGAAATGCCCGCCAGCACCGGCAGGCCCTCCAGCGCCAGCCGCGGCAATTGGCCGAGCAGGCGCAGATTATGATCGGGTGTCTTTCCGAAGCCAAACCCCGGATCGAGGGATATGCGCGCGTCGTCGATGCCGGCAGCGCGCAGCACGGCAATGCGCTCGGCAAGGAACCCGGCCACCTCGGCGACCACGTCGTCGTAGTGCGGGTCTTCCTGCATGGTCTGCGGATCGCGCTGCATATGCATCACGCACAGGCCCGCCTGCCCCGCCGCCACGGCCTCGACCGCGCCCGGCATGCGGAAACCCCAGATATCGTTGATGAGATCGGCTCCGGCCGCAAGTGCGGCGCGCATGACCTCGGGCTTGTAGGTATCGATCGACAGCGGCTTGCCGCAGTTGCGCAGCGCTTCCACCACGGGGATCACGCGTGCCAGTTCGTCCTCAAGCGGCAGCGCGGCCGAGCCCGGGCGGCTCGACTCGCCACCGATATCGATGATGTCCACCCCCTCCTGGATCATCTGCTCCGCGTGGCGCAGCGCCGCATCGCGGCTGGCGTGCTGGCCGCCGTCGGAGAACGAATCTGGCGTGACATTGAGAATGCCCATGACCAGCGGGCGCTGGTCCAACGCATAGCGGAAACGTCCGCACTGGAAGTACCGGGTCTGAGGAGTCTGCTGCAAGGTCGGAATACTTGAGGAAAGTCTGTGCGCGAACCCGTCGCGCAAAAGGAAAAGCCGGTGCACCAGGCACCGGCTTCGGATACAGCCACTACACAGCCACCACCACTACGTCGTCAGCCAGACGAAGTCGCGGGATCAGGCCGTGGCAGGCGCGTTGGTCGGCGCCACCGGCGAGCCGCCCGAAGGCGTGCTGCCGCCACCATTCTGGCCCGACGCACTGCGCGGCGGACGCGGCGGCTTGCCGGCCATGATGTCATTGACCTGGTCGGCATCGATGGTTTCCCACTCCATCAGCGCGTTGGTCATGGCTTCGACCTTGTCGCGGTTCTCTTCGAGCAGGCGCTTGGCCAGCGCGTATTGCTCGTCGATGATGCGGCGGATCTCGGCGTCGACCTTCTGCTGCGTGGCTTCCGACACGGTCTTGGACGACAGCTTGCCGAACATGCCATCCTGCTCGGTATCCACGTAGACCATGGCGCCGAGCGAATCGCTCATGCCGAAGCGGGTCACCATGTCGCGGGCGATCTTGGTGGCGCGCTCGAAGTCGTTGGACGCACCGGTGCTCATGGCGTTGAGGAAGACCTCTTCCGCCGCACGGCCGCCGAAGAGGATAGCAACCTCTTCCAGCATGCTGTCCTTGTACTTCGAATACTTGTCATGCTCCGGCAGCTGCCAGGTCACGCCCAGCGCCCAGCCACGCGGCATGATCGTGACCTTGTGCACCGGGTCGGCCTTGGGCAGCAGCTTGGCCACCACCGCATGGCCCGACTCGTGGTAAGCCGTGGCACGGCGCTCTTCCTCGCGCATGACCGTCGACTTGCGCTCCGGACCCATGTAGATCTTGTCCTTGGCGTCCTCGAAGTCCTGCATGTCGACCACGCGCTTGCTGCGGCGGGCGGCAAACAGCGCGGCCTCGTTGACCAGGTTGGCCAGGTCGGCGCCCGAGAAGCCCGGGGTACCACGCGCGATCACCGAGGCGTCGACGTCGTTGCCGATCGGCACCTTGCGCATATGGACCTTCAGGATCTGCTCGCGGCCGCGGATGTCCGGCAGGCCCACATAGACCTGGCGGTCGAAACGGCCCGGACGCAGCAGCGCCTTGTCCAGCACGTCGGCACGGTTGGTCGCGGCGATCACGATCACGCCCGAGTTGGCCTCGAAGCCATCCATCTCGACCAGCATCTGGTTCAGGGTCTGCTCGCGCTCGTCGTTGCCGCCGCCCATGCCGGCGCCACGATGGCGGCCGACCGCGTCGATTTCATCGATGAACACGATGCAGGGGGCCTGCTTCTTGGCGTTCTCGAACATGTCGCGCACACGGGCCGCGCCCACGCCGACGAACATTTCAACGAAGTCGGAACCCGAGATGCTGAAGAACGGCACCTTGGCCTCGCCGGCGATGGCACGTGCCAGCAGCGTCTTGCCGGTACCCGGAGGGCCAACCAGCAGCACGCCGCGCGGGATGCGCCCGCCCAGCTTCTGGAACTTTTGCGGGTCCTTCAGGAAGTCGACCAGTTCGACCACTTCTTCCTTGGACTCATCGCAGCCGGCCACGTCCTGGAACGTGACGGCGTTCTGGTTTTCATCGATCAGGCGCGCACGCGACTTGCCGAATGAGAAAGCGCCGCCTTTGCCGCCACCCTGCATCTGACGCATCATGTAGAACCAGAACACGATGATCAGCAGGGTCGGCCCGAGGTAATACAGGGCCTGGACCAGCACGTTGGGTTCGTCGTCCGCCTTGCCGGTCACCTGGACGCCGTACTTCATCAGGTCGCCGACCATCCAGATGTCGCCCGGCGAGATGATGGTGTACTTGGCGCCCTCCTTAGGCGAGACCACCAGGTTGCGGCCCTGCACGTCGACACGCGACACCTTGCCGTTCTTGGCGTCATCCATGAACTGCGAATAGGTGACGCTGTCCTGCGCACGGGGCTTGTCGAACTGCTTGAAGACGGTAAACAGCACCAGCGCGATCACTAGCCAGATTGCCGCCTTTTGAAACAGGTTGTTATTCAAGGCCGAACTCCTTTGCAATTGCCTTGCCAACGGATAGCTGCATTGTAATGCAGCGCCCGCCCTCGGGGGGAAACAGAGAAACTATGATGCCGATAGCACCGGGTGGGGCACTTTCCACGCTTCTTTTTTCGCCCTGGCTTGTATCGAGACCGGTCAATCCACTGCCTTGAGGTAGCGCCCAAGGATAAAGGTTTCGGAAGACTTGTCGCGAGACGCCTTGGGCTTGCGTTTCGCAACCACTTTGAAATGCCGCTTGAACTTCTCCACGATCTGGCTGTAGCCGCTCCCGTGGAAGCACTTTACCAGCAATGCCCCCTCCGGCTTAAGGTGGGCCTGCGCAAATTCCAGCGCCAGGTCGCACAGGTACTCGATCCGTGCTGCATCAGCGAAGGCTACACCGGACAAATTGGGGGCCATGTCGGACAAAACAAGGTCAATCTTGTTACCGCCGGAGGCGTCCAGCACCACGCTTTCCAGTTCGCGGAAGACCGATTCCTCGCGGAAGTCACCCTGGATGAAAGTGACGTCGGCGACAGGTTCCATCGGCAGCAGGTCGATCGCGACCACGGCGCCATCGATCCTGCCGTCCTTGGCCCTGGGCGAGTCCGCCAGCTTGTTGCGGGCGTACTGGCTCCAGCTGCCGGGCGCCGCGCCCAGGTCGACGATCACCTGTCCCGGGCGGATCAGCTTGTCCTGCTCGTCGATCTCCTTGAGCTTGTAGGCCGCGCGGGCGCGATAGCCCTCGCGCTGCGCCATTTTCACGTACGGATCGTTGATGTGGTCGTGCAGCCACGAATGATTGAACTTGTTTTTTGCCATGCCAGTTACCAGCCTGTTCCCTGCCCCCGCCCGCCGGTCAATGCCATCCGCGAAGGTTTTCCTACTGTTTTGATGATTTTGCTGCCCGACAGTGCCGGATTGACGGATAATACGCGCCAATCCGCATCCCGACCGCCAGCTCGCCTTATCAGCGGCCGGCTTGCCGCCCCCCGGGGCGGCCGTCGGCAGCCTGTCCTTGCCCGACCCGCCGTGTCACGACCGGCGCGGGCTGCAGCGCCCGATTTCCAGCGCCCAGCGCTCTATCACTATTTCAAGCGCCTAATAATCAGCGCCAACCTATGCCCGCTCTACAACTAGTCCCTGCCCAGCGCTCTGACCTGCGCTCCCGTGCCCATGCCCTGAACCCGGTCGTGATGGTCGGCGCCGAAGGCCTGACCCGTGCCGTACTGGCCGAGATCGACCGCAGCCTGGCCGCCCACGACCTGATCAAGATCCGCGTGTTCGGCGACGATCGCGATGCGCGCATCGCCATCTACGAGGAAATCTGCGACCAGCTCAGCGCCGCGCCGATCCAGCATATCGGCAAGCTGCTGGTGGTCTGGCGTCCGGGCGAAGCGCGCCTGAAGGAAAACCAGGCCGAAGACCTGGGCCGCCACACCCCCGCCCGCCGTGGTGGTGCGGCCCCGCGCACGGTGACGGTCAAGAAGCCCAGCGCTGCGCCGAACCGCCGTCCGACCCGCAAGGAAGTCACGGTGCTTGGCAACGAGCGCGTCACCGCCGGCGGCAATGTGAAGCGTTCGCGCGCACGCCCGACCAGCCAGAAGAAGAAGGCGCTGGGCTAAACACTGCCAGCTGAAGCATGACGGGGTCGCCGCCAGGCGCCCCCGATGCCGGCACGCCACGCCTGTGGCCGTGCCGGCGGCCGGTCTCACTCCCCGGCCGAACGCGGCGCCGAAGCGCGCCACACCAGCACCAGCGCCAGCAGGCTTTGCAGCAGGTAGAAGGCGCTCGACACGCCGTGCAGCATGCCGAACTGCGCCTTGTAAGGCGATTCCGAAACGCCGACACCCAGCGCCAGCGCCTTTTCCTTCAGGCCGGCCATGAACGGCTGGGTGCCGAAGTAGCCCGCCAGCACGCAGCACAGCATGCCCAGCACCAGCCAGCGCAGGCCGCGATAGCGGTGGGCGCCGCGCCGGATCATCACGTTGCACAGCACCAGCTGCAACACACCGATGGTGACCCCGACGATGGCTTCAGTATGGAACAGGTGCCCGGCGATCATGCCCGCCGTCTCGCGGCTGGGCAGCACCGAAAACAGCGTCGGCGCCACCATGTAGCCGACGGTCCAGAGGCTGCCCGCCCACACCACCGTCAGCAGCAGGAATATGCGGTGCGGCAGCGGCGGCAGATTGTTATAGGAATTGGAGAACACGTGCCGGTCTTTCCGGGGGCCGGGCCAGGTGCAAGCCTGCCGGCCGGGCCGGCGTCAGATATAGCGTACGGTAATGACTTCGTACTCGCGCTCGCCGCCAGGGGCCAGCACGGTTGCGACGTCGCCTTCGAACTTGCCGATCAGCGCACGCGCGATGGGCGAGCTGACCGAGATCTTGCCGACGTCAATGTCGGCCTCGTCATCGCCCACGATCTGGTAGCTGACGGGACTGCCGGACTCCAGGTCCTCCAGGTCAACGGTCGCGCCAAAGACGATGCGGCCGTCGGTGTCCAGCTGGGTCGGGTCGATGACCTGCGCGGCCGACAGCTTGGCCTCCACTTCCAGGATGCGGCCTTCGATAAAGGCCTGCTTCTCCTTGGCGGCGTCGTATTCGGCGTTTTCAGACAGGTCGCCCTGTGCGCGGGCTTCCGAGATTGCATTGATCACCGCCGGACGCTCGACAGCCTTCAGGCGCTGCAGTTCCTCCTTCAGGAGCTCTGCGCCACGCTTGGTAATCGGAATGGTGCTCATGTCTTCGTTCAACAAAAAAATGAGCCGCAGCGGAGCTGGAGCCATCCCTGGCCAATGCTGCCAGGGCACTTCCGCTCAACCGCGGCTTTCAGACAGGACCGAATGCGGGCACGCCGCATCGATCGACGAATTTGACGTAGTTTAGGCCAGGAAGCCCGCCGGCAGCAACTCCGGCGGGCTTCCTGGCCTTGACCGGGCGCAATGCGCCCGGCCAGTGGCGATGTGCCGCTTGCCTTACGTACGGGGCTTCAGGCCAGCGAGGCGTGCAGGCTCTGCAGGTCGTAGACCTCCAGGCTCTGCATGTGCTTCAGGCCCTCCACCGCGGCGCGGGCGCCGGCGATGGTGGTGTAGTAAGGAATGCGGTGGGCCAGCGCCGAGGTACGGATCGAGCGCGAATCGGCAATCGCGGTGCGGGTCTCGTCCACGGTGGTGAACACCAGCGCCAGTTCGCCGTTCTTGATCATGTCCACGATATGCGGACGGCCGTCCTTGACCTTGTTGACCGTCTTGACCGGGATACCGGCGGCCTCGATGGCCGACGCGGTGCCGCGGGTGGCGACGATCGGGTAGCCCATGTCGTGCAGCATGCGGGCCACGCCGACTGCGCGCGGCTTGTCGCTGTCCTTCACGGTGATCAGCACGGTGCCCTTCTCCGGCAGGCGCGAACCCGCGGCCAGCTGGCTCTTGAACAGCGCCTCGCCGAAGGCCTTGCCCACGCCCATCACTTCGCCGGTCGAACGCATTTCAGGTCCGAGGACCGGATCGACGCCCGGGAACTTGTTGAACGGGAACACCGCTTCCTTGACGCTGTAGTACGGCGGGATGACTTCCTCGCCGATGCCCTGCTCGTCCAGCGACTGGCCGGCCATGCAGCGCGCGGCGATCTTGGCCAGCTGCAAGCCGGTGGCCTTGGATACGTACGGCACGGTACGCGAGGCGCGCGGGTTCACTTCCAGCACGTAGACGGTATCGACGCCGTCGTTCTGCTGGATCGCGAACTGCACGTTCATCAGGCCGACCACGCTCAGGGCGCGGGCCATGGCGGCGGTCTGGCGCTTCAGTTCGGCCACGGTCTCGGCCGACAGCGAGTACGGCGGCAGCGAGCAGGCGGAGTCGCCCGAGTGCACGCCAGCCTGCTCGATGTGCTCCATCACGCCGCCGATGAAGACGCGCTTGCCGTCGGAGATCGCATCGACGTCGCACTCGATGGCGTCGTTCAGGAAGCGGTCCAGCAGCACCGGGGAATCGTTCGAGACCTTGACGGCCTCGCGCATGTAGCGCTCGAGGTCGCGCGGCTCATGCACGATTTCCATGGCGCGGCCGCCCAGCACGTACGACGGGCGCACCACCAGCGGGTAGCCGATCTCTTCGGCCAAGCGCAGCGCTTCGTCCTCGGCACGCGCGGTGCGGTTGGGCGGCTGGCGCAGGCCCAGCTCCTGCAGCAGCTTCTGGAAGCGCTCGCGGTCTTCGGCCGCGTCGATCATGTCGGGGCTGGTGCCGATGATGGGCACGCCGTTGGCTTCCAGGTCCAACGCCAGCTTCAACGGGGTCTGGCCGCCGTACTGCACGATCACGCCGACGGGCTTTTCCTTGTCGACGATTTCCAGCACGTCTTCCAGCGTCAGCGGCTCGAAGTACAGGCGGTCCGAGGTGTCATAGTCGGTCGACACGGTTTCCGGGTTGCAGTTGACCATGATGGTCTCGTACCCGTCTTCGCGCAGCGCCAGAGCGGCGTGCACGCAGCAGTAGTCGAACTCGATGCCCTGGCCGATCCGGTTTGGGCCGCCGCCCAGCACCATGATCTTCTTCTTGTCGGTCGGCTGCGCTTCGCACTCGCCATGCTCGGCCTCGTAGGTCGAGTACATGTAGGCGGTGTTGGTGGCGAACTCGGCCGCGCAGGTGTCCACGCGCTTGTAGACCGGGCGCACGTTCTGGGCGATGCGCGCCTCGCGCACGGCCTTGGCATCGGTCTTCAGCAGCTTGGCCAGGCGGCGATCGGAGAAGCCCTTCTGCTTCAGGAAGCGCAGCTCGGCGGTCGACAGGCTGTCCAGCGTGCGCGCCTTGACCAGGCCTTCGGTCTTGATGATGTCTTCGATCTGGGCCAGGAACCAGGGGTCGATGTCGGTCTCGGCATAGACCTCTTCCAGCGACATGCCCAGGCGGAACGCGTCGCCCACGTACCAGATGCGGTCGGGGCCGGCTTCGCCGATTTCCTCGACAACCTCATCACGGTCCGACGACTTTTCATCCAGGCCGTCCACGCCCACTTCCAGGCCGCGCAGTGCCTTCTGGAACGATTCCTGGAAGGTGCGGCCCATGGCCATCACCTCACCCACCGACTTCATCTGAGTGGTCAGGTGGCTGTCAGCCTGCGGGAATTTCTCAAACGCGAAGCGCGGCACCTTGGTGACCACGTAGTCGATCGACGGCTCGAACGAAGCCGGGGTCGCGCCGCCGGTGATCTCGTTCTTCAGCTCGTCCAGCGTGTAGCCCACGGCCAGCTTGGCCGCGACCTTGGCGATCGGGAAGCCGGTGGCCTTGGACGCCAGCGCCGACGAACGCGACACGCGCGGGTTCATCTCGATGACGATCATGCGACCGTCCTTCGGGTTGATCGAGAACTGCACGTTGGAACCGCCGGTGTCGACGCCGATTTCGCGCAGCACGGCCAGCGACGCGTTGCGCAGGATCTGGTATTCCTTGTCGGTCAGGGTCTGGGCCGGGGCCACGGTGATCGAGTCGCCGGTGTGGATGCCCATCGGGTCCAGGTTCTCGATCGAGCAGATGATGATGCAGTTGTCCTTCTTGTCGCGGACCACTTCCATCTCATACTCTTTCCAGCCCAGCAGCGACTCTTCGATCAGCAGCTCGCGCGTCGGCGACAGATCCAAGCCGCGCTTGCAGATCTCTTCGAACTCTTCGCGGTTGTAGGCAATGCCGCCGCCGCTGCCGCCCAGCGTGAACGACGGGCGGATCACGATCGGGTAGCCGCCGCTGCCGGTTTCCTGGGCAATGCGCGACTGCACGGCCATGGCTTCGTCCATCGAGTGGGCGATGCCCGACTTGGCCGAACCCAGACCGATCTTGGTCATGGCGTCCTTGAACTTCTGGCGGTCCTCGGCCTTGTCGATGGCTTCCGGCGAAGCGCCGATCAGTTCGACCTTGTACTTCTCCAGCACGCCGTGGCGATACAGGTCCAGCGCGCAGTTCAGCGCGGTCTGGCCGCCCATGGTCGGCAGGATCGCGTCCGGGCGCTCCTTCTCGATGATGCGCTCGACCACTTCCCAGGTGATCGGCTCGATGTAGGTCACATCGGCCGTGTTGGGATCGGTCATGATGGTCGCCGGGTTCGAATTGACCAGGATGACCTTGAAGCCTTCCTCGCGCAGCGCCTTGCAGGCCTGGGCGCCGGAGTAGTCGAACTCGCACGCCTGGCCGATGATGATGGGGCCCGCGCCGATGATCAGGATGCTCTTGATGTCTGTGCGTTTTGGCATTGCACGCTCTCTTTGTTGGCCGGCCCGCTTGCATGCGGGCCGCGCCGGTAATCAGGGAATCCGTCCGGATTCGAAAAGGTCAGCTTGTCCGCCGCCGCGCCTAGTTCATGGTGGCCGTCGCCAGCTTGGCGCCGAAACCGATGAACATCGCCCCCACCCCGCTCGACATGCCGGCCGACAGGCGCCGGCGGCGCCGGAATGCGTCGGCCAGCTTCGCGCCCACGAAGATGATCGTGGTCAGGTAGGCGAAGCTGCAGATCTGGCAGACCAGCCCCAGCACGCCGAACGACAGCACCGGGTAAGCGAAAGCCGGATCGACGAACTGGATGAAGAACGAGATGAAGAACAGGATCGCCTTCGGGTTCAGCAGGCTGATCAGGAGCGCCTTGCGGAACGGATCGGACTGGTCGGCCGTGCCCGCCGGCACGGTCGCGGCCGCGGCCGCATCGCCGCGCGCGGCCCAGTTGCGCACCGCGCCGCGCAGCATGTTGAAGCCGATCCACGCCAGGTAGGCCGCGCCGATGTACTTCACCACGTAGAACAACGCCGGGCTGGCCTTGAGCAGCGAGGCCACGCCCGCTGCCGACAGCACCATCAGCACGAAGTCACCCAGGAACACCCCGCATGCGCCCTTGTAGCCGACACGCACGCCGCGCTGCGCCGCCACCGACAGCACATACATCGAGTTCGGCCCGGGCAGCAGCACGATAAAAATCGTGCCCAGCACATAGGTCCAGAAATCGGTGATGCCGAAGGCGGTATGTATGAAGGCGTTCATGGGATGTCCCTGAGGTCTGCGCTGTTCTTCTTGCCCGCTTACTTGCGCGCGTCCGTCATCAGCTTGATGAAGCGGTCGAACAGGTAAGCCACGTCGTTCGGGCCGGGCGAGGCTTCCGGGTGACCCTGGAAGCAGAAGGCCGGCTTGTCGGTCAGCGTGAAACCCTGCAGCGAACCGTCGAACAGCGACTTGTGCGTCACGCGCACGTTCGACGGCAGCGTGTCCGCGTCCACCGCGAAACCGTGGTTCTGCGACGTGATCACCACGCGGCCGTCGTCCAGGTCCTTGACCGGGTGGTTGGCGCCATGGTGGCCGAACTTCATCTTCAGGGTCTTGGCGCCGACCGCCAGGGCCATGATCTGGTGGCCCAGGCAGATGCCGAAGGTCGGGATGCCGCGCTCGATGAACTCGCGCGTGGCGGCGATGGCGTAGTCGCACGGCTCGGGGTCGCCGGGGCCGTTGGACAGGAACACGCCGTCCGGATTCAGCGCCAGCGCGTCGGCGGCACTCGCCTGCGCGGGCAGCACCGTCACCTTGCAGCCGCGCTCGGCCAGCATGCGCAGGATGTTGTACTTGACGCCGTAGTCATAGGCGACCACGTGGAACTGCGGCTTGTCCTGCTTGCCGTAGCCTTCGCCCAGCTTCCACTCGGTCTGGGTCCACTCGTACGGCTCCTTGACCGAAACCACCTTGGCCAGGTCCATGCCGGCCAGGCCGGGGAACGAGCGGGCCAGGTCGATGGCCTTCTGGACATTGTCTTCGCCGGCCAGGATGCAGCCGTTCTGGGCACCCTTTTCGCGCAGGATACGCGTCAGCTTGCGCGTATCGATGCCGGCGATGGCCACCACCTTTTCCTGCTTCAGGTAGTGGGCAAGGGTGTGCTCCTTGCGGAAGTTCGAGGCCAGGATCGGCAGATCCTTGATGATCAGGCCGGCGGCATGGACTTTCGTGGCTTCGACATCCTCAGGATTGACCCCGTAGTTACCGATATGCGGATACGTCAGCGTGACGATCTGCCGCGAGTAACTCGGGTCGGTGAGGATTTCCTGGTAACCGGTGATGGCGGTGTTGAACACCACTTCACCGATGGTATGGCCGGAAGCGCCAATGGAATAGCCACGAAAGACCGTGCCGTCTGCTAGCGCGAGAATGGCGGACGGAAAAGACGGTAACACGGGTAGGCTCCTGCTGGACTCACCCCGTGACCGACCAATCGACGCCTCGTGCCTCCCAGGCTGGATCCGTGACGGCGGCAGCGGCATTGCGCCGATGCGGTCGGATCCGGTCGCGACCTGCTTCTTGCGTCACATTGAATGCGGACAGCAAAGGCGGCGCGGATGGGGGCGGCGGAAGGTGGAAAGCGGTAGGCGCTAGGGTGAAGGGTTCTGAAAGCGAAACTTTCGAATTATATCCCGCGCCACCCATTTTCTCAAGTTTTCAAGGACTTGCACGCGGCAGCGGGCGGCGCCACCACGCCGCCGGCCGCCGTCCCGGCCTGTGCCTGCTACGTTACGCCTGCGGCGGCACGACCGCCGTGACCTCGATTTCCACCTTGGCGCGCGGCTCCACCAGGTCCGCGACCTCGACCGCCGTCATCGCCGGGAAGTGGCGGCCGATGATGGCCCGGTAGTGCTGGCCGATCGCCCCGTAGGCGCCGACATATTCCGCCTTGTCCTTCACATACCAGGTCATGCGCACGATATGCTCGGGCAGCGCGTCGCCGGCCGCCAGCACGGCAACCACGTTGCGCAGCGCCTGCGCCACCTGCAGGCCGAAGTCGTCGGTCTCGAATTCACATTTGCCGGTCCAGCCGATCTGGCCGCTGACAAAGAGGAGGCGGCTGCCGACCTGCATTTCGGTCATGGTGCCGTTGGCGTAGCCACGCGGGGGCGCCCAGTCGGGCGGCTGCAGGATGTTCATGATGCGTTTTCCTGTTGATATCTGTATGAGTGGATGGAATTCCGGGATTCAAGCCGTCGCGACCAGGTAGGACGACATGGCCTCGCGCACGGCATCGGGCAACGGCTGCGGAGCAATCGAGCCGGTATCGACGCAGACCAGCCGCTGCGTCACTTCCATGCGGGTATCGTCATGCGGGCCGGCGAAGCGGATCGCGAGGGTAAAGCTGGACTGACCCAGCTTCAGCACGCGCAGCTCCCGTGTCAGCACCTCGCCCAGCCGGCTCGGCGCCAGGAAGCGGCACTCCAGCTCGGCGGTCGGCACGCCCGCGTGGCCCTCGCCATGCATGGCATCGAAGGGCCAGCCCAACGCCTCGCTAAACCAGTCTTCGATCAGATCGTTGAGCATCTCGAAATAGCGCGGGTAGAACACGATGCCCGCGGCGTCGCAGTGCTTGAAGCGCACCAGGACGGTGCTGCGGAACACGGGGCTCATGGCTTCCCCGCCTGGTTAGTGCCGCCATTGCCACCGCCATTGCCCTGCTCCGCCATCTGCCGCAGCCGGAAGCGCTGCAGCTTGCCGGTCTCGGTGCGCGGCAGCGCCGGCACGAACACAATGCGGCGCGGATACTTGTAGGGTGCGATCTGGCGCTTCACGTAGTCCTGCAGCGCGGTGCGGGTAGCGTCGTCCGCCGCCACGCCCTCGCGCAGCACCACATAGGCCATCACCACCTGGCCGCGCCCGTCGTCGGGCGCACCGACCACACCGCATTCGGCCACTGCCTCGTGCTGCATGAGTGCGCTTTCCACCTCCGGCCCGGCGATGTTGTAGCCGGCCGAGATGATCATGTCGTCCGAACGCGCCTGGTAGAAGTAGTAGCCGTCCTCGTCGACGAAGAAGGTATCGCCCGGCAGGTTCCAGCCCGCCTTCACATAGTTGGACTGGCGCGGATCGTCCAGGTAGCGGCAGCCGGTCGGCCCCTGCACCGCCAGCTTGCCGACCTGTCCCGGCGGCAGGGGCTGCATGTTCTCGTCGACGATCTGCGCGACATAGCCCGGCACCACCCGCCCGATCGCGCCCGGCCTGACCTCGGCGCCGGCGCTGGAGATAAAGATATGCATCATCTCCGTGCCGCCGATGCCGTCGGTCATCTCGATGCCGGTGGCCGCCTTCCAGCTCTGGCGCGTGGCGTCCGGCAGGGCTTCGCCGGCCGACACGCTCTTCTTCAGGCTGGACAGGTCATAGCGCGGCGCCAGCGTTGCCATCTGCCGGTAGAAGGTGGGCGCGGTAAAGACGATGGTGGCGCGGAAATCCTGGATCAACCCGAGCAGCGTCTCTGGCGTCAGCTTCTCGGCCAGCACGGCGCTGGCGCCGATGCGCAGCGGGAAACACAGCATGCCGCCCAGCCCGAAGGTGAACGCGATCGGCGGCGTGCCGCAGAACACGTCGTCGGGCTGCGGGCACAGCACGTGGCGCGGGAACAGGTCGCACATGGCCAGCACGTCGCGATGGAAGTGCATGGTGCCCTTGGGCTGGCCGGTGGTGCCGCTGGTAAAGGCGATCAGGCAGACATCGTCGCTGGCGGTGTCGCAGGCCGCGAAGGCATCCGGCTTGCCCGCCAGCGCCGCCTCCAGCGAACCCTCGCCTTCACCGTTGAAGTACAGCGTGCGCGCCAGGCTCGGGCAGTGGAATTCGCCGCCCTCCTGCTGGTTGGCTTCGAGCTCCTCGCGCAGCCGCGCATCGCACAGCGCGGCGCCGACCTGGGCCTTGTCGATGATCTGCTTCAGCTCCTTGGCGCGCAGCAGCGGCATGGTCGGCACCGCGACCAGGCCAGCCTTGAGCGTGGCCAGCCAGCTGGCGGCCATCATCAGGTTGTTGGGTCCGCGCAGCAGCACGCGGCTGCCGGGCACCAGTTGCATGTCCTCGACCAGCACATGGGCGATGCGGTTCACCAGCGCCGCCAGCTGCGCATACGTGACCGTCTCTATCTGTCCGTCGCGGCGATGGCGGATGGCGATGCGCTCGCCGCGGCCTTCGCGCACGTGGCGGTCTAGCAGCTCCACCGCGGCATTCATCCGCTCCGGGTAGTCGGTATCGGCATTGAAGCGGAACACCGGCCACATTTCGGGCGGCGGCAGGCGGTCGCGCGCGAAGGTATCGAGGTGGGCTGTGGTCGCCATGGCTTGTCTCCTGTCTGCTCTGTATCGGTACGGCAGTTCGTGGGTAGCTCGCGGGCGCGTCAGGCTTTGCGCCCGGCCAGCGTCTCGCGTGCAATGATCAGCTTCTGCACTTCGGTGGCGCCTTCATAGATACGCAGCGAGCGGATCTCGCGGTACAGGCTTTCCACCCGCGTGCCGACCTTGACGCCCAGGCCGCCGAACATCTGCACCGCACGGTCGATCACCTGCTGCGCGTTCTCGGTCGCCACCATCTTGGCCATGGCCGCCTCGCGCGTGGTGCGCTGGCCCTTGACATCGCGCAGCCAGGCCGCGCGGTAGGTCAGCAGCGCCGCGGCATCGATCGCGGTGGCCATGTCGCCGATGGCGGCCTGGGTCAGCTGCAGGTCGGCCAGCACGCCGCCGAACATCGGACGCGCGCAGGCGCGCGCCAGTGCATCGTCCAGCGCGGCGCGGCCAAAGCCCAGCGCCGCCGCCGCAACCGAGGCACGGAAGATGTCGAGCGTCATCATCGCCACCTTGAAGCCCTGCCCCGCTTCGCCCAGCCGGTTGCCCACGGGCACGCGGCAGTTGTCGAAACGCAGCGTGGCGAGCGGGTGCGGCGCCATCACGTCGATGCGCTCGGCGATGGTCAGGCCTGGCGTATCCGCATCCACCACGAAGGCGGAGATGCCGCGCGCGCCCGGCGCCTCGCCGGTGCGCACGAACACGCAGTAGAAGTCGGCAATGCCGCCGTTGGAAATCCAGGTCTTGGCGCCGTCGATCACATAGTGGCTGCCGTCGTCCGACAGCCGTGCGCTGCACTGCATGGCGGCCACATCGGAACCGGCCTCCGGCTCGGACAGTGCAAACGCGGCAATCGCCTCGCCGCGGGCCACGCGCGGCAGGTAATGCGCGCGCAGCGCAGCGCTGCCGGCCAGCGAGATCGCGCCCGAGCCCAGCCCCTGCATGGCAAAGGCAAAATCGGCCAGGCCGTCATGGCGCGCCAGGGTTTCGCGCAGCAGGCACAGCGAGCGTGAATCCAGCGCCGGCAGCGCGCCGCCGTGCGCGGCCGGCACGCAATAGCGCAGCCAGCCGGCCTCGCCCAGCTGGCGCACCAGCGCGCGGCAGGCGGCGTCGGTATCGCTGTGGTCGACATGGAGGTGTTGCGCGCACCAGGCGTCCAGTTCGCGCTCCAGTGTGCGGTGCGCGTCGTCGAACAGCGGCAGGTCGAGATAGGTCTTGTCGGACATGGCGCTTCAGTCCCCTTCGAACACCGGCTTGGTCTTGGCGACGAAGGCCTCGTAGGCGCGGCGGAAGTCGCGCGTCTGCATGCAGATGGCCTGGGCTTCGGCCTCGGCCTCGATGGCCTCGTCGAGCCCCATGTTCCATTCCTGGTGCAGCAGCTTCTTGGTCACGCCGTGGGCAAAGGTCGGGCCAGCGGCCAGTTGCGCGGCCAGCGCATGGGCCTGGGCCAGCACCGCTTCGGACGGATGCAGCGCATTGAAGAAGCCCCACTGCAGGCCCTCTTCCGCGCTCATCGAGCGGCCGGTGTAGAGCAGTTCGCTGGCACGCCCCTGCCCGATCACGCGCGGCAGCAGCGTGCACGCGCCCATGTCGGCGCCGGCCAGGCCGACGCGCGTGAACAGGAACGCGGTCTTGGCCTGCGCCGTGCCCAGGCGCATGTCGGAAGCCAGCGCCATCATCGCGCCGGCGCCGGCGCAGATGCCGTCGACCGCGCTGACTACCGGCTGCGGGCAGGCGCGCATGGCCTTGACCAGGTCGCCGGTCATGCGCGTGAAGTCGAGCAGCTCAGGCATGGTCATGCGCGTGAGAGGCCCGATGATCTCGTGCACGTCGCCGCCCGAGCAGTAGTTGCCGCCGGCGCCCGTCACCACCACCGCCTTGATGTCGCTGGCATAGCACAGGCCGCGGAACAGGTCGCGCAGCTCGGCATAGGAATCGAAAGTCAGCGGGTTCTTGCGCTCCGGCCGGTTCAGCGTCACGGTGCCGACCTTGCCGTCGCCGGACACCGACCACAGGAAGTGCTTCGGCTGGTAGCCGGCAAAGCTGCGCTTGTGGTGGCGCATGTCGAGTGCGATCTCTGTCATGGGTTTCTCTCGTTGTCTGTTGCAGTCGGTGAGGTTCAGCCCGCCATCACTTCGCCGCCGGCGACGGGGATCGCCTGGCCGGTGATCGCGGCCGCGGATGGCTGGCACAGCCAGGCCACCGCGTCGGCCACTTCCTCGGGCTGCACCAGCCGCCGTTGCGGATTGCGTGCGGCCAGCTCGGCGCGCGCCTGTTCCTCGGTACGGCCGGTCTTGCCGACGATATTGGCCACCGCGTCGCGCACGATGTCGGTTTCGGTATAGCCCGGGCAGACCGCATTGACGGTCACGCCCTTGGCCGCGGTTTCCAGCGCCAGCGCGCGCGTCAGGCCGATCACCCCATGCTTGGCCGCGCAATAGGCGCTGACATAGCCGTAGCCGATCAGGCCGGCCGTGCTCGCCACATTGACGATGCGGCCCCAGCCCGCATCGAGCATCGCCGGCAGCGCCGCCTGCGTGCACAGGAAGGTGCCGGTCAGGTTCACATCCAGCATGCGCTGCCACAGCCCGGCATCGGTCTTCAGGAACGGTGCGCTGTGCGCCTGGCCGGCATTGTTGACCAGCATCGACACCGGGCCGGCCTGCTCGGCGGCGGCGGCAAAGGCGCGCGCCACGCTGCCGGCATCGGCGATATCGGCCGTGACAAGGGAGACCACGGCGCCTGCGGGAGCAAGCTTACGCAGCGCTTGCACGGTCGCCTGCAACGCGCCGGCATCGCGGCCCAGCAGCGTCACGCTGGCGCCGTCGGCCAGCAGCCGGCGCGCGATGGCCGCGCCGATGCCGCGCCCGCCGCCGGTGACCAGTGCGTGGCGCCCTGACAGTGAACCCGTGCTGCGCGTCATCCCTGCTTCTCCTGCGCCGCGGCGCGTTCCAGGTTGGTTTCCAGTTGCCGCTTGCCGGCCTGGTACTGCTTGGGCCAGGCGATATCGCGATAGCCGATGCGCGCCGCTTCCTGCAGCGTCCAGGCCGGGTTGGCCAGGTGCGGCCGCGCGATCGCGCACAGGTCGGCACGGCCCGCGGCGATGATCGAGTCGACGTGGTCGGCCTCGAAGATCGCGCCCACGGCAATGGTGGCGATGCCGGCCTCGTTGCGGATGCGGTCGGCAAACGGGGTCTGGTACATGCGGCCGTAGACCGGCGCCTGGTCCGGGCTGACCTGGCCCGACGAGCAGTCGATCATGTCGGCGCCGGCGGCCTTGAAGGCGCGTGCGATCTCGATCGCGTCGTCGGGGGTGATGCCGCCTTCGACCCAGTCGTGCGCCGAGATGCGCACCGACATCGGCTTGTGTTCCGGCCACACCGCACGCACCGCGGCAAACACCTCGAGCGGGTAGCGCAGCCGCGCGGCCAGCGAACCGCCGTATTCATCTTCCCGCGTATTGGTCAGCGGCGAGATAAAGCTCGACAGCAGGTAGCCGTGCGCGCAGTGCAGCTCCAGCCAGTCGAAGCCGGCCTCGGCGGCGCGGCGCGCGCTGGCGACGAAGTCATCGCGCACACGCTCCATGTCTGCGCGCGTCATCTCGCGCGGGGTCTGCGACTCGCCCGGCAGGTAAGGCAGCGGCGAGGCCGAGATCACCGGCCAGTTGCCTTCCGGCAGCGGATGGTCCATTGCCTCCCAGCCGAGCTGCGTCGAGCCCTTGCGGCCCGAGTGGCCGATCTGCATGGCGATGCGGGCATCGCTGTTAGCATGCACGAAGTCGACGATGCGGCGCCAGGCGTCGCGCTGTGCGTCGTTCCACAAACCCGGGCATCCCGGCGTGATGCGCGCATCGGGCGACACGCAGGTCATCTCCGCCACCACCATGCCGGCGCCGCCCAGCGCGCGCGAACCCAGGTGGACCAGGTGGAAGTCGCCGGGCACGCCGTCGGTGCACGAATACATCGCCATCGGCGACACCACCACGCGGTTCTTCAGCGTGACGCCGCGCATGCGGAACGGCGTGAACATCGGCGGCAGCGGCAGGTGCTCGCGCAGTTGCAGGCTCTCCGGTTGCACGCCGGCCTGCCGCGCCAGCCAGTGCTCGAACTGCGCCACGTAGTCCGCATCGCGCACGCGCAGGTTCTCATGCGAGATGCGCTGCGAGCGCGTCAGCAGGGAATAGGCGAACTGCTCCGGCGGCAGGCTGCCCGCGTAGCGCTCGACGTTCTCGAACCATTCGGTCGAGTTGCGCGCCGCGTTCTGGATCTTCAGCACTTCCACGCCGCGCGTGGCTTCGTAGCGCGACAGTGCATCGGGCAGGCCGTCATGACCCCTGCCACGGATCTCTTCGGCGAGGTCAATGGCATCTTCCAACGCCAGCTTGGTGCCCGAACCGATCGAGAAATGCGCGGTGTGCGCGGCATCGCCCATCAGCACCACCGGCACGCGGCGGCCGTCGGGCAAGGTGTTCCAATGCACCCATTGGCGGCAGATCACGCGGGGGAAGCGGATCCAGATCGCCGAGCCGCGCAGGTGCGCCGCATTGGTGATCAGCTTGTTGCCGTCGAGGTAGCGCGCGAACAGGCGCTCGCAGTAGGCCACGCCCTCTTCCTGGCTCATCTGCTCGATGCCCGCCGCACGCCAGACTGACTCCGGGGCCTCGACAATAAAGGTCGAGGTGGTGTCGTCAAAGCGGTAGGCGTGCGCCTGGAACCAGCCGTGCTCGGTCTTCTCGAAGGCAAAGGTGAAGGCGTCGAACAGCTTGTGCGTGCCCATCCAGACAAAGCGGCACTGGCGCGTGTCGATGTCAGGCTGGAACGTGTCGGCGTAGCGGGTGCGGATGCGGCTGTTCAGGCCGTCCGAGGCGATCACCAGGTCGGCCTGGTATTGCATCGCCAGCGCCTGGTCGTCGGACACGTCGGTCTCGAACACCAGCTTCACGCCCAGCGCCTCGCAGCGCGCCTGCAGGATATTGAGCAGGCGCTTGCGGCCGATGCCGATAAAGCCATGGCCGCCGGAGCGGATGGTGCGCCCGCCGATATGGATGTCGATATCGTCCCAGTGGTTGAAGGCCGCGTTGATCTCGGCGGCGCTGACCGGGTCGGCTTCCTTCAGGTTGTCCATGGTGGCGTCAGAGAACACCACGCCCCAGCCGAAGGTGTCGTAGGGCCGGTTGCGCTCGACCACGATGACCTCGTTGGCCGGATCCTGCAGCTTCATCAGCAGGCCGAAGTACAGGCCCGCCGGGCCACCACCAATACAAAGCACTCGCATCTGTCGCCTCCTGCCGGCTGCGCCGGGCACCTTTGCCAGGATCACACCGCCATCTAGATGATGTCTAAATATTTTATGCTTCAAATATTAGACTGCATCACGGCCGATGGCAAGGGTGGGATGCGGAGTGCCCCGCAAGGCACCCACAGCGCCACGCCCTCAACCCGCCATCTAGCCTTTCAGCGCTGCCTGCAACTGTTCCAGCGCACCCGGGTCCTCGATCGTGGTCAGGTCGCCCGGGTCGCGCCCTTCGGCCACTGCCTGCATGGCGCGCCGCAGCAACTTGCCGGAGCGGGTCTTGGGCAGCGCATTGACAAAGAATACGCGCGCCGGCCGCGCCACGGCACCCAGTTGCTGCTCCACCGTCTTCATCAACTCGCCTTCCAATGCCAGCCGCGCTTCGGCCGTGGCCGTGCGCGCCGGATCGCGGGCGATGCAGAATGCCATCGCCACCTGCCCCTTGAGCGCGTCCTGCACGCCCACCACCGCCACCTCGGCCACGGCGGAGTTGGACGACAGGCTTTCCTCGATCTCGCGGGTGCCCAGCCGGTGGCCGGCCACGTTGATCACGTCATCGGTGCGGCCCAGGATAAAGACGTAGCCGTCGGCGTCGCGCACGCCCCAGTCGAAGGTGGAATAGCACAGCCGGTTCGGCACCGCCTGCCAGTAAGTGCGCACGAAGCGGTCGTCATCGCCCCACACGGTGCTCATGCATCCGGGCGGCAACGGGCCATCGATGGCGACCACACCCTTCTGGTTAGGCGGGCATTCCGCGCCGGTGTTCTCGTCGACGATTTTCAGGTCATAGCCATAGGCCGGCACGCCGGGCGAGCCCAGCTTAGGCGGCAGCGCCTCGATGCCGCGCTGGATCGCGAGGATCGGCCAGCCGGATTCGGTCTGCCAGTAGTTGTCGACCACCGGCTTGCCCAGGCCGTCCTGGATCCAGCGCGCGGTGGGCTCGTCCAGCGGCTCGCCGGCCAGGAACAGCAGGCGCAGGCTGGACAGGTCGTAGCGGGTCAGCCAGGCCGGGTCCTGCTTCTTCAGCACGCGGATCGCGGTCGGCGCGCTGAACATCAGGTTGACCTTGTATTGCTCCACCAGCCGCCACAGGATGCCGCCGTCCGGGCGGATCGGCGTGCCTTCATACATCAGCGTGGCCATGCCGGCCAACAGCGGGCCATAGACGATATAGCTGTGCCCCACCACCCAGCCGATGTCCGATGCGGTGAACATGGTGTCGCCGGGCTTGCCGCAGAAGATGTACTCCATCGACGTGGCCAGCGCCACCGCGTAGCCGCCGGTATCGCGCTGCACGCCCTTGGGCTTGCCAGTGGTGCCGGAGGTGTAGAGCACGTACGACGGCTCGCTCGATTCCAGCCACACGCACGGCACCTGCACGCCGGCCACGCGCTCGCGCCAGGCGGCATAGTCCTCGTCGCGGCCCTCGGTACGGGGCATTTGCGCCAGTTGCCGGTCCACCAGCAGCACCTTCCCGGGCTGGTGCGACGAGAGTCGGATGGCCTCGTCCAGCAGCGGCTTGTAGGGCACCACCTTGCCGGCGCGCGAGCCGGCGTCGGCGCTGACCACCACGCGCGGCCGGGCATCCTCGATGCGCGCGGCCAGGCTGACCGAGGCAAAGCCGCCGAACACCACCGAATGGATCGCGCCGATGCGCGCGCACGCCAGCATGGCAAAGGCGGCTTCCGGGATCATCGGCATGTAGATCAGCACGCGGTCGCCCTTCTGCACGCCCAGGCCCTGCAGGGTCGCAGCCATGCGGCTGACCTCGTCGTGCAGCTCGGCGTAGGTATAGGTGCGGGCCTGGTCGGTCTCGGTCGAGACCCAGTGCAGCGCCGGCTGGCTGGCGCGGGCCGCCAGGTGGCGGTCGACCGCGTTGTGGCACAGGTTGGTGCGCCCGCCGACGAACCAGCGCGTAAAGGGCGCGCGGCTGTTGTCGAGCACCTGGACGAACGGGGTTTCCCAGTCGATGCGCGCCGCCTGTTCAGCCCAGAACCCCTCGGGGTCGGCCAGCGAACGGGCATGCACGGCATGGCTTGCCGTCATGTCTGTCTCCTCCGCGTCTGCGGTCATTGTGATGATGACCGTAGTTTGCCACCGGCGCGGGTGCGCGTGGACACAGATTCGGAGAGGGGTGGGCGCCGGGGCCTGGCACATGAAAAAAAAGGGGCGTGCCGACGGCATCGCCCCTTCTTGCGCCGTGCGCCGGACCAGCCGGCGCCCGCATTTGTCAGCGAGCCTTGGCCCCCTTGGTGCCGGCCTTGGCCGACGCCTTGACGGTCGGCCCCGGCTTGGACTCGCGCGCCGCGCGCGCCGGCGCCGCCTTGGCTGCCGTGTGCCGCGACGAGGCCTCGACGGTGATGCGCTTGCGCGGCTCCGCCTTGCCCTTGGCCGAGGTCCGCACGATGCCGCCCTTGCTGCTTCGCTCGGCGCGCTCGGAATGCTCCGCGCGCTCGGCACGGTCAGCCTGTTCGGCCCGCGCCGCCCGCACCGCGCCGGCGCCGCGCACCGGCACCATCAGCACCAGGCTCTGCCCGGCGACCAGCTTGGTGCCGGAGAGCTTGTTCCACGACTGCACCTGTCCCGCCGAGACGCCATAGCGCCGCGCCACCGAGGCCACGGTGTCCCGCCGGCTGGCACGCACCACCACGCGGCGCGCATCCGGCAAATCAGGCTCCATCGCCAGCATGGCGCTGTCGGCCAGGGTCGCGCTGATATCCTGGTCGTGGCGGCCCGAGCGCGGAATCATCACGGTCGAGCCTGCCTTCAGGCGCATGCCCTTCGGGATGCTGTTGATCTCGCGCAGCGTATCGGCGTCGACATTCAGCCGTGCCGCCAGCGCTTCGATGCGCTCGCGGCTGTCCACCGTCACCGCCGACCAGCTCGACAACCCGCCGCGGTAGGTGTTCAGGTTGTACTGGAAGCGCTCGGCGTTATCGAACGGCAGCAGGATCTGCGGGTTGGACGCGCCCAGGATCACCGGCCGATTGAACGACGGGTTGAGCGCCTTGAACTCCTCCACCGACATGTCCGCCAGCTTTGCCGCCAGGTTCACGTCAATATCGCGCGAGGTGGTCACCGTGACAAAGTACGGATGGTCCGGGATCTCGGGCAGCTTGACGTTATACGCGGCCGGGTTGGCGATGATGTTCTTGACCGCCTGCAGCTTCGGCACGTAGTAGCGCGTCTCATTCGGCATGGGCAGGCTGGCGTAGTCGGTCGGCAGCCCGCGCGCCTGGTTGCGCGCAATCGCGCGCGACACCGCGCCCTCGCCCCAGTTGTACGCCGCCAGCGCCAGGTGCCAGTCGCCGAACATGTCATAAAGCCGCGCCAGGTAGTCCAGCGCGGCATCAGTCGAGGCCAGCACGTCACGGCGCTCGTCGCGGAACATGTTCTGCTTCAGGTTGTACGACCTGCCGGTGCTCGGGATGAACTGCCACATGCCCGCTGCCTTGGCAGTGGACTGGGCCTGCGGATTGAACGCGCTCTCGACGAACGGCAGCAGCGCCAGCTCGGTCGGCATCTTGCGCCGTTCCAGCTCTTCTACGATGTGGTACAGGTAGCGGCTTGAGCGCCCGACCATCCGCTCCATGTATTCCGGCCGCTGCGCATACCACTGGGTGCGGTCATCGACCAGCGTACCCTCCAGGTCCTGCATGGCAAAGCCGCGCCGGATGCGGTCCCAGATGTCGTTGGACGGGCCGCGCAGCCAGTCCAGGCCACCTTGGTCGACATTGATCGTGGAAGCGGAAGAAAGCGCCGATTTGTCGCTGAGCGAATTGAGCGGGTCCTGGCGCTTGGCGGTCTGGGCGGTCGCGGCGCCATAGGCGCCATCAGGCGGCGTGGGGGTGCTGGCGCACGCTGCAAGCAGCGCGGCGCACGCGACCACCGCCAGTAATCGACCAATTTTCATTAAGTTCTCGAATCGCGACGCCAAAAGGATGCGTGATGCTAAAAAAAACCGCGTATCGCGTCAATCAGATTTTCCATATAGCCAATCTCCGACGGGCAGCCGGAAAGCCTTGCGGCGCAAGGCCCGGCAGGCCGGGCAGCGCTCAGCGGAAATTGTCCTTCCAGCCGCGCAGCGCACCGAACGCCTGCGCATCGCCCGTGGCGGCCCCGCCCTGCGCCGCCACTGCCGCCCGTACCGCCGGCTCGCGCGAGCGCAGGAAGGGATTGACCTCGCGCTCATGGGCGATGGTGGTCGGCAGCGTCGGCTGGTCCGCCGCGCGCAGCGCGTCAACCCGCTGCTCCCACGCCGCCAGCGCGGCATTGGCCGGCTCCACCGCCCGCGCAAAGCGCACATTGCTGCGCGTATATTCGTGCGCGCAATAGACGCGGGTATCACCCGGCAGCGCCGCCAGCTTGTCGAGCGAGTCCAGCATCTGCGCCGGCGTGCCTTCGAACAGACGCCCGCAGCCACTGGCGAACAGGGTATCGCCGCAGAAGACCGCCGGGCCGGCTTCGCCCAGGTCACCCACATAGGCGATATGGCCGGCGGTGTGCCCGGGCACGTCCAGCACGCGCAGCGTCAGCGCCGGCGTCTGCAGCGTCACGACATCGCCTTCGCGCAGAGCCTGGGTGCGCCCGCCGATGCGTTCGCCAGCCGGCCCCAGCACCGGCATCGGCGCGCCCGACGGCGTGCGCGGGTGCGCCGCCAGCAGCTCGGCCACCCCGCCCTGGTGATCGCCGTGGTGATGGGTGATTACAATAGCGCCCAGAGCCAGACCGTTTCGCGCCAGGAAGCGCTCCACCGGCGCGGCCTCGCCGGGATCGACCACGGCGGCGTGACGCCCGTCGTGGATGGCCCAGATATAGTTATCCTGGAACGCCGGGATCGGCTCAACCTTCAACATGCGCATGCTCCTATGTCCAATCGTCCCAATCATTCGATTGTAAGCTGGGAAGACTGGCTGGCCTCGCCGCCCGGTGAGTACATGCTGCGCTGGGAGGCGCAGCAGTACGACCGGACCGTGACCGACATCTTCGGCTACCACGCGGTTCAGATGGGCCTGCCCTATATTGACACCCTGCGCGAGAACCGGATGCCGTTCTCGGCGCTGGCGCTGGACCCTTCCAGCGGACCGCACGGGCCGCGTGCCGCACATCCCGACGCGCGCCAGCTGCTGTGCCGCTTCGACGAGCTGCCGTTCGACACCCAGAGCATCGACCTGGTCACCCTGCCCCACATCCTGGAATTCGCCGAAGACCCGCACGAAGTGCTGCGCGAGGTCTCGCGGGTGCTGATGCCCGAGGGGCGCGTGGTGGTCACCTGCTTCAACCCGATGAGCCTGTGGGGCGCGCGCCAGGGCATGAACCGGCTCGGCGCCACGCCCTTCCTGCCGACGGACGCGCAGCAGATCGGCTTTGTGCGCATCAAGGACTGGCTCAAGCTGCTCGGCTTCGATATCATCCGCGGCCGCTTTGGCTGCTACTGCCCGCCCTACCGCACCGACCGCTGGCTGCAGCGCGCCGCCTTCATGGAAAAGGCCGGCGACCGCTGGTGGCCGATCTTCGGCGCGGTCTATATGATCTCGGCGATCAAGCGCGTGCGCAATATCCGCCTGGTCGGCCCGGCCTGGAAGAGCAAGCCGGCACTGGCCCCGGTGTCATCGCCCGTGGCCACACCCACCGGCACGCACGGCAAGACCCCCGGCAAAGAGCGCTGACGCGGTCCAGCGCCCTTCTCCTGCCCCCTTCAATGCGCCACCCGCCCGGCGGGTGGCCACCATGGAATCACATGCAAGAAGTCACGATCTACTCCGACGGCGCCTGCAAGGGCAATCCCGGCCGCGGCGGCTGGGGCGCGGTGCTCATCGCCGGCACCAGCGAGAAAGAACTGTTCGGCGGCGAGCCCAACACCACCAACAACCGCATGGAAATGACCGCCGTGATCGAAGCGCTGCGCGCGCTCAAGCGGCCCTGCGTCGTGCGTGTCTATACCGACTCGCAGTATGTCCAGAAGGGCATCAGCGAATGGCTGCCCGGCTGGAAGGCCCGCGGCTGGAAGACCGCCGACAAGAAGCCGGTCAAGAACGCCGACCTGTGGCAGGAGCTGGACACCCTGGCGCAGCCGCACCAGATCTCCTGGCACTGGGTGCGCGGCCACAACGGCCACCCCGGCAACGAACGTGCCGACGCGCTGGCCAACCGCGGCGTCGAATCGATCGGCCGCTGATCCCTTTCGCTAACAAGAAACCGCGGAGCGCCCGCGCCGCTCCGCTAGAATGCCCGCCATGCGACAAATCGTTCTCGACACCGAAACCACCGGCCTGAGTGCCGCCACCGGCGACCGCCTGATCGAAATCGGCTGCGTCGAGCTGATGAACCGCCGCCTGACGGGGCGCCACCTGCACTTCTACGTCAACCCGGAACGCGATATCGACGAGGGCGCGATCGCCGTGCACGGCATCACGGTCGAGTTCCTGGCCGACAAGCCCCGCTTTGCAGAAGTCGTCAACGACATCCGCGAGTTCGTCCAGGATGCCGAGCTGATCATCCACAACGCGCCGTTCGACCTGGGTTTCCTCGACATGGAATTCCAGCTGCTGGGCCTGCCGCCGTTCCGCCAGCATGCCGGCAATGTGATCGATACCCTGCGCGAAGCCCGCCAGATGTTCCCCGGCAAGCGCAACTCGCTCGACGCCCTGTGCGACCGCCTGGGCATCAGCAACGCCCACCGCACGCTGCACGGCGCCCTGCTGGATGCCGAGCTGCTGGCCGAGGTCTACCTGGCCATGACGCGCGGCCAGGATTCGCTGGTGATCGACATGCACGACAGCACGGCGGGCGCAGGCGGCGCCATCGCCAGCGCCGACCTGTCGCGCCTGGCCCTGCCGGTGCTGCGCGCCACCGATGAAGAACAACAGGCCCACCTCGCCCTGCTCAAGGGGTTGGACAAGGCCAGCGGCGGCAAGACTGTGTGGCAGGAGGCCCCGGCGGAAGCACCCGGAAGCCTGGCTGCCTGACAAAAAAGTTCAAAAAGGGCTTTACAAGATACAGAGACCTCTGCATAATCTCATTTCTCTGCTGCACGACGGCAACGACGACGCAGACAGGGGTGGTTAGCTCAGCGGTAGAGCACTGCCTTCACACGGCAGGGGTCACAGGTTCAATCCCTGTACCACCCACCAGACAAATGGCGAGCAACTGCCTAAGTTGCCAGGAAACCCAGACAGCGCAAGCTCTCTGGGTTTTTTGTTGTCCGGCGTTTGCCCAGGTTTTCTACCCTCCCCGGAAAACCGTGGTTCACGACGCCAATCAAGGCAGGCTGGCCTGGCATATTTGCGCCTGGCGCGCATACTTGTCCACAGGACGACGGGCCTGGCAGGCACAGTCGCCCTCGCCCTCGCCCTCACCGGGCCATCCCTATCGCCCATCCGATCATCGACGCAGCTTTCGGGAGTCCGCCATGCCCGATTCACCCAGGACGACGATCCATGCCGGCGCGACCGTGCCACCGGAGGATGCGCAGACACGGGAGCCGGTGCTGGACGTGGTCGACCGCGTCTCCGAGATGTGCTTCGGCCTGTTCATGGCGCTCACTTTTGTCGGCGCGGTGTCGAGCGGCACGGGCGGCCCGGATGCCAGCCGCACCATGATGCATGCCGCGCTGGGCTGCAACCTGGCCTGGGGCATGGTGGACGCGGTCATGTTCCTGATCCGTACGCTGGCAAGCCGCGGCCAGCGGATCTCCCTGGCGCTTGCCGTCAGGAATGCTAGCGACCGGGCCACTGCGATCGGCCTGATTCGCGATGCGCTGCCTCGCGCAACGAAGTCGCTGGTCACCGACAAGGAACTGGAAGCCATGCGGGCACGGCTTGCCGCCGCCCCGGCGCTGCCGCCCCGCCCCCGCCTGAACATGGCCGACCTGCTGGGTGCCGTGCGCATCTTCTTTATCGTTGTGCTGACCACGTTTCCGGTCGCACTGCCGTTCGTACTGCTGGACAACGTCAGACTGGCGCTGCTGATCTCGCGCGGGCTAACCCTGGCCATGCTGTTCGTCGCCGGGTGGGCGCTGGGCCACTATGCCGGCTTTGGCGGCTGGGTCACTGGCGCAGCCATGACGGCGCTGGGCGTCGTCATGACCATCGCCATCATCGCGCTGGGCGGCTGAGATGCGAGGCGCGATCCTGCTGCTTGCCACCGCCCTTGGCGCGGGCGCGGTACAGGCACAGGAGCCGCCCCAGCCCGCGCCGGATGCCGCCGGGCAGGCGGCCGGCTCACCCTGGACCTTCTCGGCAACAGGCTACTGGAACATGCCGCGCCAGAGCGGCGACTACCTCTCCGGCATCTTCATCGCGGAAAGGAAGCAGCTTCACCTCGAGGCAAGAAGCAACTACGAGGCAGTCCATTCGCAGTCAGCCTTCATCGGCTGGACCTTCTCGGGCGGCGAAACCATCCAGTTCAAGGCGACACCCATCGTTGGCTTCGTGGGGGGCTCCACCCACGGCCTGATCGGCGGGATCGAGGCCAGCGTGGCAGTGAGCAAGTTCGACTACTACATCGAAGCCGAATACCTGGACGCGCGCGGCGAGGAACCGGGCTATCTCTACGCCTGGAGTGAACTTGGCTTCCGCCCGGTCGAATGGCTGAGGCTGGGCCTGGTCGCGCAACGCACCCGGATCTACGGGAGAGACCGCGAACTCCAGCGAGGCGGCTTTTTCCAGGTCACGGTGCGCAGGTTCACGGCGGGCTTCTACTGGTTCAACCCGGGCTCGACGGACCAGGTCGCGATCCTTTCGCTGGGCGTGAGCTTCTAGGCCACAGCCACGTCGCGACGCAACCTTTCCGTTGCCAGCGACAAGGCTTATCTCATTTCCGGCCACTCACCTGCCGGCTACCTTGACTGCTCCGACCTGCACCGGAGCACGCCTTGCCATCCGCCTGCCTCCCCACCGCGACCGAAACAGAACCCGCCCTGCCCTGGACCGGCCGCAACCCGGTCAGTGCCGGCTGGTTCGAGATGCGCCCGGCGCGCGTGCCGCGCGATGCGCGGCCGGTCTATGACGAAGACCTGGATTGCATCATCGGCTACCACCGCAGCTTTGCCTCGGTGGCGTCCACCTATGACCTGGCGGGCGCGGTCGTGGCGCTCGATGCATGCGTGGATGCAGATGGCGCGGGGCGCGCACCGCTGCTGGTTGCCGGCACGCTGTGGCAGCCGCGTGTGCGCGGCATGACGCGCAGCGGCGCCGAGGGCGAAGGACTGGCAGCGCCCGCGACAACGCTGGCGCGGCTGCGCGGGCGCTTCATCGCACTGGCCCGGCAGCCGCTGCACTTCACGCTGGCCGCGCTGGCGGACACGAGCCGCGGTTCGTGCCGCTGCATATCCTGCGGCTGGCGATGCGCTGCGGCTCGCTGCGGCAGCGGACACGGCACGCTTTGTCGCGCCGATCACCCGGCGGGGCGTGCGGACCGCGCTGGAATTGACGCCGCGGCGACCATACCGTGCTGCGCGTGCGCACCTGGCCCATCGCTGCTTAGCCGTGCCAGGCCCCTGCGTCTGCAACGACCGTGGCAAAGCGGTCATTCAACGCGGCCAGCGTGCTGCGGTGAAGATCGGCCGCAGGTACCGCGGGGCCGCCGAGCGGGTCAGGCAGGTCGCGCGTGGCGCAGGCAGCGGCCACCACGGTGCTGCGATAACCGTGGTCGAGCGCCGAGCGCACCGTGGCGCTGACACACATATGCGTCTGGAAGCCGGCCACGATCAGCTCCTTGCGGCCGAGCCTGGCCAGCTCGTCGGCCAGGGTGGTGCCGGCGAAGCTGTTGGGCAAGCCCTTGGTGACGGTAATCTCACCGGCCTGCGGCCCCACCCCTTCGATGAAGGCGGCATACGGCCCGGTCGGATCGAACGCCTTGCTGCCCGGCCGCCCGTGATGCGCGACATGGATCACCGGCGTGCCGTGGCTGCGCGCCAGCGCCAGCAACTGCGCGCAGGCAGCCACGGCCGCGGGCATGCCGACCAGCGGCAGGCGGCCGTCGACGTATTCGCGTTGATGGTCGATCAGAATCAGGACGGCGGCATCCCAGGCGGAAGGGGTGCGGCTGGCGCCGGCCAGGTCAAGCAGCGTAGTCGGTGTAGTCATTGGCGTTTTGGGCTGGAAGGAATCAGGAACCGCGAGACGGGCCTGCCACATCGCGGGCCATCCCGCATGCTAATGCCAAGCCGGAATCCGTGCATGAGTGCGCGTGGCGATCTCGCCACCGGCCACGCCCTTCCCTGTAGCGCGGCAGGCACGTTACGCGTACAGCCGGGCACGCGGTTGCAAACAGTTGCGAATTTCATCTTGACATCTGCTAATCTTGATTTCACGTCCCGGACAGGAATCTCGGGTCGGCAACACGATGCGGCCGGGACGGGAATACGGGTCAGTGCGCACAAGAAATAAGTCAATCATGCAGCACTCTTTGAAGTACCGGATGGCGTTCGCCACGGCGGGTGTGGTGACGCTGATCATCGTGCTGCGCGCGCTCTACGCGCAGTACTACGCCTACGACGGCCTGAAGACCCTGCAGCAGACGCAGCAGGACACGCTGGTCAAGATGGTGGCCGAGCAACTCGATGAAAAACTGCAGGGCCGGGCCGCCGTCCTGCGGCGCGTGGCGCGCCAGCTCTCCCCCATGCTTTCGGCAAAGCCGGCCGAGCTGCGCCGGGCCGTGGAAGGCCTGGTGGAAATGCCCGAGGCCTTCAACGCCGTCTTCCTGGCCGCGCCCGACGGGCACCTGGTGTTCAGCACCGCCGTGCCGGATGGCGTGCGCCTGCGCGTGGACGATCGCGATTACTTCCGCGATATCCAGCAGGGCCAGGCGTTCGCGGTGTCGGACCTGATCCAGGGCAAGCAGACCAATGCCCCCGGCGTGGTGCTGGCAGTGCCGCTGCACGGGCCGGGTGGCGAGTTGCGCGGCGTGCTTGGGGGCGTCCTGAACCTCGCGGACAGCAACTTCCTGCGCGAGCTTGCGCACAGCCGCGTGGGCACCACCGGCAGCTTCTGCCTGGTTTCCGCCGGCACCAATCCCCGCTATGCAATGCATCCGGACGTTGCCCGCGTGCTGAGTCCCGCACGCGCGCTCGGCGAAGCCTGCGGCGCCGACCACGCCCCCGCCTTCCTGGAAGTCCTGACGCCGACGCAGCCGATCGTGGCGCGCTACCTGCTGGCATCCAACGGCTGGGAGGTGGTGGCGGTCCTGCCGGCAGCCGAAGCCTACGCGCCGCTGGTCGCGGTGCGCCAACGGACCCTGGTCATCGGCGCCTTCACCATGCTGCTTGCCGCCGCGATGATGTGGCTGGTCATGCGCCGGCTGCTTGAACCGCTGCAGCGGCTGCACCGCGCCGTGCGCCAGATCGGCACCAACCCGGCAGCGGTGGCGGACCTGCCCGCCGGCCGTGCCGACGAGATCGGCGAACTGGCCGTGACCTTCGCCGAGGTGGTGGCGCAGTTGTCGGAGCGCGAAGCCGCGCTGAAAGCGGCCAAGGACCGCGCCGCCGAAAGCGAGAAGCGCATCGAGGCGATCGCCAATCATGTGCCGGACTTTGTCTCGTTCATCGACATGCAGCAGCGCTATGTCTTCGTCAACCAGGCCTATGCGCAGCGGTATGGCGTGCCGGCGCAGCAGATCGTGGGGCTGTCGCTGCGCGAACTGTGGGGCACCCAGGAATACCTGGCCTGCCAGCCGTACCTGGAACAAGCCCGGGCCGGGCAGTCAGTTACCTTTACGCGGGAAAGCGCCGACGGCACCGAATGCATGGAGATCACCTACCAGCCGGCCTGGAACGATGCCCAGGACACCGTCATTGGCCTGCACATGTTCGGGCGCAACGTCACCCATGAGCGCGAAAAACTGCGCAGCCTGGAAGCGCAGACCATCTCCGACTACCTCACCGGCCTGCTCAACCGCAAGGGTTTCGACCGGCGCCTGGCCGAATGCATGGCCCGCGCCAGCGCCGACGGGCGCTCGCTGGCGCTGCTGCTGGTGGACCTGGACGACTTCAAGGGCGTCAACGACAGTTTTGGCCATCCGGTGGGCGACAAGTTGCTGGTCGCCTTTGCGCAGCGGCTGCGCGCCTGCGTGCGCAAGGGCGACGCGGTCGCGCGCATCGGCGGCGATGAGTTTGCTGTGATCCTGGACGGCGTTGCCGACCGCCAGGCCATGGCGTCCATCGCCAACACCGTCGTGCAGGACGCGCGCTTGCCCTTCGTGATCGACGGTCACACGCTGGCGGCCTCGGCCAGCGTCGGCTCGGCCATCCATGACGCGCGCCACACCATGACCGCGAGCGAGTTGTTCATGCACGCCGACATGGCGCTGTACGAGGCCAAGCGGCATGGCAAGGCGCGTTATGCGGTGCAGGCGGCGGCAGAGGCCCAATCGGAAACATCGGACTTGACCACGTAAGGCATTCAACCGTCGCCGGCAGCATCAACGCTTCGGCGCCTCAGCGCACCTTCCCCTCCTTCCACGCCTGCAGCAGCTTGTCGTAAGGAATGGTCTCGCCCTTCGGCTTTTCGTCGGCCAGCTTCTTCCACGGCGCATGGTCGTTCGACAGCCACTTGCCCGGATCTCCCTTCGGGTTGAGCTTGGGCGCGCAGTTGCTCATGCCCGCGCGTTGCAGCCGCGCCATGACCTGGTCCATCTCTTCGGCCAGCGTGTCCATGGCGGCTTGCGGCGTCTTCTCGCCGGTCACCGCGGTGGCCACGTTCTTCCACCACAGCTGGGCCAGCTTCGGATAGTCGGGCACGTTGGTGCCGGTCGGCGTCCAGGCCACGCGCGCGGGGCTGCGGTAGAACTCGACCAGCCCACCGTACTTGGCCGCGTTCTTGGTCAGGTAGTCGTGGTGGATGTCGCTGTCGCGGATAAAGGTCAGCCCGGTCAGCGACTTCTTCAGCGAGACCGTCTTGGACGTGACGAACTGCGCGTACAACCAGGCGGCCGCCAGCTTGTTGGGGTCGGTGTTCTTGAAGAAGGTCCACGAGCCCACGTCCTGGTAGCCGTTCTGCATGCCCTGCTTCCAGTACGGGCCGTACGGCGACGGCGCCATGCGCCACTTGGGCGAGCCGTCGGCGTTGACCACCGGCAGCCCCTTCTTAGTCATGTCCGCGGTGAAAGCGGTGTACCAGAAGATCTGCTGCGCCACCTGGCCTTGCGCGGGGACCGGGCCGGCCTCGGAGAAGGTCATGCCCATCGCCTGCGGCGGCGCGTACTTCTTCATCCAGTCGATGTACTTGGTCAGCGCATAGACCGCCGCCGGGCTGTTGGTGGCACCGCCGCGCGACACCGAGGCGCCGACCGGCGTGCACTTGTCCTCGGCGACGCGGATGCCCCACTCGTCCACCGGCATGCCGTTGGGCAGGCCCTTGTCGGCGGTGCCGGCCATCGACAGCCAGGCGTCGGTGAAGCGCCAGCCCAGCGACGGGTCCTTCTTGCCGTAGTCCATGTGCCCATAGACCTTCTTGCCGTCGAGCTCCTTCACGTCGTTGGTGAAGAAGTTGGCGATGTCCTCATAGGCCGACCAGTTGGTCGGCACGCCCAGGTCATAGCCGTACTTGGCCTTGAACTTGTCCTGCAGGTCCTTGCGCGCAAACCAGTCGGCGCGGAACCAGTACAGGTTGGCAAACTGCTGGTCGGGCAGCTGGTACAGCTTGCCGTCCGGCGCGGTGGTGAACTTGGTGCCGATAAAGTCCTTCACGTCCAGGCCGGGGTTGGTCCATTCCTTGCCGGCGCCGTTCATGTAGTCGGTCAGCGGCAGGATCGAGCCGTAGCGGTAATGCGTGCCGATCAGGTCCGAGTCAGAGATCCAGCCATCGTAGATCGACTTGCCGGACTGCATCGAGGTCTGCAGCTTCTCGACCACGTCGCCTTCCTGGATTAGGTCGTGCTTGACCTTGATGCCGGTGATCTCCTCGAACGCCTTAGCCAGCGTCTTGGATTCGTACTCGTGCGTGGTGATGGTTTCAGACACGACGCTGATCTGCGTGACACCCTTGGCCCTGAGCTTGGCGGCGGCATCGATGAACCACTTCATTTCGGCCTGCTGCTTGTCCTTGGCCAGCGACGAGGGCTGGAACTCATTGTCGATCCACTTCTTCGCTTCCGCCTCGCCTGCCCAGGTGGACCCGCAAGCCAGCGCAGCCGCGCAGGCAAGGGCTGACATCCCCAACTTCACGTGCACTTTCATTGGTGTCTCCTCAAGAATTCCCCTCCCCGGCTATGGTCCTGGTGGCGGCCCCGGGGCAGGGATAAGCCGCAAACCCTCCATCCAACCGTGATGCCTCCGATCCCCGGCTAGCCCTTGCGCATGATCAGCGCCAGCACCAGCATCGATACACCGAAGCTGATCCAGACCGACGGCTCTTCGGACAGCGACAGCCACGCGGTGACCTTCTCGCCCAGTCCTACCCACGCCAGGTTGACCCAGGCGGCGCACATCAGCCCGATAAACAGCCGGTCGCCGCGCGTGGTCGCGATCGGCAGGAAGCCCTTGCGCAGCACCGAAGGCGCGCGTATTTCCCAGATAGTCATGCTGATCAGCATGACCACGATGCAGCCGAAGAACACCGCTACCGGCGTCGTCCAGACCATCCAGCTCAGCATTGCGCCGTCTCCTTGTGTTGTGATCAGGGTTGCGCCGTGCGCTTACACGCGGCCCATCGCGAAGCCCTTCGCGATGTAGTGCCGCACGAACCAGATCACGATGCCGCCGGGCACGATGGTCAGCACGCCGGCCGCGGCCAGCACGCCCCAGTCCATGCCCGATGCCGACACCGTGCGCGTCATGGTGGCGACGATGGGCTTGGCGTTG
Organism: Cupriavidus sp. GW823-FHT06D04; assembly: GCF_058795055.1. Classification (NCBI taxonomy): domain Bacteria; kingdom Pseudomonadati; phylum Pseudomonadota; class Betaproteobacteria; order Burkholderiales; family Burkholderiaceae; genus Cupriavidus; species Cupriavidus sp. GW823-FHT06D04. The sequence goes on from NZ_JBXAHL010000038.1 coordinate 42,673, forward strand.
ACCGAGGTCAGCGTGCGCGCCAGCAGCAGCTCCACCCAGCTGAACATGAAGCAGAAGAACGCCGCCACGCCCACGCCGGCCTTGATCAGCGGCAGGAAGATGGTCAGGAAGAAGCGCGGGAACGAGTAGCCATCGACATACGCGGTCTCGTCGATCTCGCGCGGCACGCCCGACATGAAGCCTTCCAGGATCCACACCGCCAGCGGCACGTTGAAGACCAGATGCGCCAGCGCCACGCCAAGGTGGGTATCCATCAGCCCGATGGTGCTGTAGAGCTGGAAGAACGGCAGCAGGAACACCGCGGGCGGTGTCATGCGGTTGGTCAGCAGCCAGAAGAACACATGCTTGTCGCCGATGAACTGGTAGCGCGAAAAGGCATAGGCCGCCGGCAGCGCCACGCTGATCGAGATCACCGTGTTCATCGCCACGTAGATCATCGAGTTGACGTAGCCCGAATACCACGACGGGTCGGTGAAGATGGTCTTGTAATGCTGCAGCGTGAATTCCGCGGGCCACAGCGACAGCGTGGAGACGATCTCCTCGTTGGTCTTGAACGACATGTTCACCATCCAGTAGATCGGCACGATGGCAAACAGCAGGTAGACCAGCAGGAAGCCCGCGCGCCACCAGGTGGCGCGGTTGGCGGGGGTGCGCAATTCAGCCATGGGGCATGTCCTCGCTGCCGGCGGTGCCCGCGCGCTGCATCCAGTTATAGAGGATGAAGCACATGAGCAGGATGATCAGGAAATAGACGATGGAAAACGCCGCCGCCGGGCCCAGGTCGAACTGGCCCACGGCCTTCTGCGTCAGGTACTGCGACAGGAAGGTGGTGGCATTGCCCGGGCCGCCGCCGGTCAGCACGAAGGGCTCGGTATAGATCATGAAGCTGTCCATGAAGCGCAGCAGCACCGCGATCATCAGCACGCCTCGCAGCTTGGGCAGCTGGATATAGCGGAACACCGCCAGGCGCGAGGCGCCGTCGATCTGCGCGGCCTGGTAGTAGGCGTCGGGAATGGCGCGCAGGCCGGCGTAGCAGAGCAGCGCCACCAGCGGCGTCCAGTGCCAGACGTCCATCACCAGCACCGTGACCCAGGCATCGAAGGCGCTGCCGGTGTAGTTGTAGTCGAAGCCCATCGCCGCCAGCGCGGCTCCCAGCAGGCCGATATCGGTGCGCCCGAAGATCTGCCAGATGGTGCCGACCACGTTCCACGGGATCAGCAGCGACAACGCGATGATCACCAGCACCGCCGATGCCTTCCAGCCCCTGGCCGGCATCGACAAAGCCAGCAGGATGCCCAGCGGGATCTCCACCAGCAGCACCGCCAGCGAGAAACCGAGCTGGCGCAGCAGCGCGTCGTGCAGCTCGCCGTCGCGCAGCACAGTGCGGAACCACTCAGTGCCGACAAACACGCGCCGCTCGGGCGAGATGATGTCCTGCACCGAGTAGTTGACGATGGTCATCAGCGGCAGGATGGCGGAGAACGCCACGCACGCCACCACCGGCAACACCAGCAGCCAGGCCTTCTGGTTGACGGGCTTCATTGGACCAGTTCCTCGTTGACGTAGTAGCAGGTATGGCGGTTGAACACCGACAGCCAGGCGGTGTCGCCCGGGCGCAGATCGGCTGCCTCGATACCCAGCCGCGCGCGCAGCGTGCCGGCCAGTGCGCCCGCCTCCTGCACGCCGCCAGTCAGAAGCCAGTAAGTGCCGATATCCTGCGCGCGCTCGACCCGCACCGGCACCGCCTGCGCGTCGCTCTCCGGCGCCAGGCGCAGATACTCGGGCCGCACGCCGATGCGGAAGCTGCCGGCCTCGCGCAACGCCGCTTCGACTGACGGCGACAACCCCGGCATGTAGCGGCGCCCGGCCAGCTCGACCGCGCCGTCGCGCCACTGCCCGGTCAGGAAATTCATGCCCGGCGAGCCGATGAAATGCCCGACGAAGGTATGCGCGGGCCGCTCGAACAGCGCATCGGCCGGCCCCACCTGCACCGCCTTGCCGCGCGACATCACCACCACCTGGTCGGCAAAGGTCAGCGCCTCGGTCTGGTCGTGCGTCACGTAGATCAGTGTCAGGCGGAACTCGTGATGGATTTCCTTGAGCTTGCGCCGCAGCTGCCATTTGAGCTGCGGGTCAATCACCGTCAGCGGCTCGTCGAAGAGAATGGCCGACACGTCCTGGCGCACCAGCCCGCGCCCCAGCGAGATCTTCTGCTTGGCGTCCGCGGCCAGGCCGCTGGCGCGGCGATCGAGCGTGGCCGACAGGTCCAGCATCTCGGCCACGCGCCCTACCCGCTCGCGCACCTGGGCTTCCGGCACGCCGCGGTTGCGCAGCGGGAAGGCCAGGTTCTCGCCGACGGTCATGGTGTCGTAGATCACAGGGAACTGGAACACCTGGGCGATATTGCGCGCCTGCGGCGTGGCAGCGGTCACGTCGCGGCCGTCGAAGGCGATGGTGCCTTGCGATGGCCGCAGCAGCCCGGAAATGCAGTTCAGCAGCGTGGTCTTGCCGCAGCCGGACGGGCCCAGCAGCGCATAGGCGCCGCCGTCTTCGAACGTGAATTGCAGCGGCAGCAGCGCGTAGTCCTCGTCGGTACGCGGATTCGGCACATAGGAGTGCGCCAGGTCCAAGTCGATGCGCGCCATCTCAGCCCCCTGCCCCGGCAGCCGCGGCCGCGCCGCCGGGCACGTCCGCGGCCAGCCCGCCCGGCCGGCGCGGCGCGTGGATGCGGCGCCCGTCGGCGTCGAACAGGTAGATCTGCTCGGGCAGCAGATGCAGCGACAGCGGCTCGCCCAGCGCCAGGTCGAGCACGCCGGCGAACTGCGCCACCAGGTTGCCCACCGGGGTATCGGCGTGGACAAAGGTGTCCGAGCCTGACAGCTCGGCCAGCGCCACGCGCCCGGGCACCGCCACCGCACCCGGCTCACCGGCCAGGCGCAATGCCGACGCGCGCACCCCCACCGTGACCGGGCCGTCGTGCCCGCCCGCGCCGGGCACCGGCACGGAGATATCGCCGGCCAGCGTGACCCAGCCGCCCTGCAGCCTGCCCTCGACCAGGTTCATCGGCGGATCGTTGAACGCACGCGCCACGCGCAGCGAATCGGGATAGTGGAAGACCTGGGGTGTCGGGCCGTACTGCAGCAGTTCGCCGGCGTCCAGCACCGCGGTATGCCCGCCCAGCAGCAGCGCTTCGCCGGGCTCTGTGGTGGCATAGATCACGGTGGCGTCGCCATGCGCGAACAGCTGCGCCAGTTCCTCGCGCAGTTCTTCGCGCAGCTTGTAGTCAAGGTTGACCAGCGGCTCGTCCAGCAGCATCAGCGGCGCCTCCTTGGCCAGCGCCCGCGCCAGTGCCACGCGCTGCTGCTGCCCGCCGGAGAGCTCGGACGGATAGCGGTCCAGCAGGTGGTCGATATGCAGCCGCCCGGCCAACTCGCGCACGCGCGCGGCAATCTCTGCGGCCGGCGCCTTGCGCCGCAGCCGCAGCGGCGAGGCGATGTTGTCGAACACCTTGAGCGACGGGTAGTTGATGAACTGCTGGTAGACCATCGATACATTGCGCTCGCGCACCGGCATGCCGGTCACGTCGTGGCCGTCGACCAGCACGCGGCCGGCGCTGGGCCGGTCCAGCCCGGCCATCACCCGCATCAGCGACGTCTTGCCCGCTTGCGTGGCGCCCAGCAGGATGGTCACCGCGCCCGGAACCGGCACGAGTGTCATCGGATAGAGATACGCCTGCGAACCTGCCTGCTGTGCGACGCCTTCCAAACGTAGCTGCATCCGGTCTCCATGTTCGATATGCTTCCCGCATCACAGCTTTGGCGCGATGCAGGCGCACAAGTCTTGGCTTTACGTTCGTTTTAGCAACAAAACGAACTTAAAACAATAGTGCACTGCATCATTTGTTTTCGTTTCTGTTTGAACTAGAATCCCGGCATGACCCTGAATCCCCGCCAGACAGCCCTGCTCGAAGAAGTCCGCACCCAGGGCTTTGCCTCCATCGACGAACTTGCGCGCAAGTTCGGCGTCACGCTCCAGACGGTACGCCGCGACGTCAACCTGCTGGCCGAGAACGGCATGCTGGCGCGCTTCCATGGCGGGGTGCGGGTGGAGGGCTCCACCACCGAGAACATCGCCTACCGGCAGCGGCAGGTGCTCAATGCCGAGGGCAAGGCGCGCATCGCGCGCGCGGTGGCCGCCGTGGTGCCCGAGGGCTGCTCGCTGATCCTGAACATCGGCACCACGGTGGAAGAGATAGCGCGCGAGTTGATGCACCACCGCGGGCTGCGCGTGATCACCAACAACCTGAACGTGGCCAATATCCTTGCCGACAACCCCGATTGCGAGGTCATCGTCGCCGGCGGCGTGCTGCGCTCACGCGACCGCGGCATCGTGGGCGAGGCCACGGTGGAGTTCATCCGCCAGTTCAAGGTCGATATCGGGCTGATCGGCATCTCGGGCATCGAGACCGACGGCACACTGCGCGACTACGACTTCCGCGAGGTCAAGGTGGCGCGGACCATCATCGAACATTCACGCGAGGTGTGGCTGGCAGCGGACGCCAGCAAGTTCAACCGCCAGGCGATGGTGGAACTGGCGCACGTGTCGCAGGTCGACCGGCTCTTTACCGATGAGCCGCTGGCAGCGCCGTTCGACCAGATCGTTGCCGACAGTGGGGTGAAGTGTGTGGTGGCGGAGCGGGACTGACCCGCTGGCCCGGCATCCCCGCGCCGGCGGGGATGCGGCCGCCGTGAAGCGGCAGGATTCCCGCGGGCGCGGGAACCGGGGGACGGCGAGCTTACTTGAACACCACGGTCTTGTGGCCGTTCAGCAGGATACGGTGTTCGGCATGCCACTTGACCGCGCGCGCCAGTGCCACGCATTCCACGTCGCGGCCGACGGCGGTCAATTGCTCCGGGTCCATGCTGTGGTCCACGCGCTCGATCTCCTGCTCGATGATCGGGCCTTCGTCCAGGGCGGCGGTGACGTAGTGCGCGGTCGCCCCGATCAGCTTCACGCCGCGCTCATGCGCCTGGTAGTACGGCTTGGCGCCCTTGAAGCTGGGCAGGAACGAGTGGTGGATATTGATCGCGCGGCCGGCCAGCTTGCGGCACAGGTCGTCGGACAGCACCTGCATGTAGCGCGCCAGCACCACCAGGTCGATCTTCTGCTCCTGCACCACGTCGAAGACGCGCGCTTCCTGCGCGGCCTTCTGCTCGGCCGAGGCGTTCATCAGCGGCAAGTGGAAGAACGGCACGTCGTACGACGCCGCCAGCTGGTAGAAGTCGCGGTGGTTCGAGACGATGGCCGCGATCTCGACCGGCAAGCCGCCCACCTTGGCGCGGAACAGCAGGTCATTCAGGCAGTGGCCGATCTTGGACACCATGATCATCACGCGCGGCTTGACGGCGGCGTCGTTCAGTTCCCACTGCATGCCGAACTGGTCGCCCACCGGCGCGAACGCGGCCTTCAGCGTGTCCAGGTCCGGGCCGCCGGCGGCCGGCGTGAAATGCACGCGCATGAAGAAGCGGCCGGTGTACTCGTCACCGTACTGGTCGGAATCGACGATATTGCAGCCGTGCTGGAACAGCAGGCCCGAGACGGCATGGACGATGCCCGGCTGGTCGGGGCACGAGAGGGTCAGGATGAATCCGGTGTTGCTCATGGTGTGTTGTTCTGTCGGAATGGCGCGGCGCAAGGCCGGGAAAATCAGGTCAGCGAGGTCGGCAAGACCGGCACAGGCGGAACCCGCGGCGACGGCTCAGGCGCGCTGGTCAGGACCGAGCCAGCCGCGCCGCCCAAGGGCATCCAGCGTCACCAGTGTCGCATCGACCGTCATGGCGCCGGCCGACATGATAGCAAGCAATGCGACCACATCGACGCACCGGTGCTCGCTGACCTCGCCATCCTGGTTGCGCGGCGTGAAGCCGGGCGGCAGCAGCAGGTCGTAGACGCAGACCTGCTCCCACTGTACGCCTTCGGGCAGGTCGCGCAGCACCTCGATCACGCCGTGGGCCTGCGCGCCCTGCGCCAGCGCGGGCGGGATGCCGGATTCTTCCTCGCATTCGCGCACCAGCGTCGCCAGCGGATCGCTGCCGTGCGGCATGCCGCCGGCAACCAGGTTGTCCCACATGCCGGGGTCGACCGACTTGGCCGGGCTGCGCCGCGAGATCCACAGAACGGGACCGCCATCCACATCGCCATCGACAATGCCGTTCATGTGCGAGGCAAAGGTCAGCAGCCCGAGAAAGCGCGCCGCCGCGCGTTCCACCACGCCGAGTGCGGGCGCGTCCAGCGCGGGCGTGACCGCGAACAGTTCATCGCGCCAGCCGCGCACGTGGCCGGCATCGGCCAGCTGGCGGGCCAGCGCCTGCAGCGCGGCGCTGCGCGCGTCAAAGTCATTGCGCCCGGGCAGCAGTTCAACCGCCGTGGTGCCATCGGCCAGGCGCTCGTCCGGGCCGAGGATGGCGCCCATGCCACGCAGGATTGCCGCATGGGCGCGCGGCAGCCAGCCAACCTGCTGGCCGGCCACCATCAGGCGCAGCTTGGCGGCGGCATCGAAGCCGCTGCGCGCCGCCAGCGAGGCGGCAATCTGCGCGGCGAGGTTGCCCGCGGGGTCCGCGGGCGGCAACGAAGACGTTTCAGCCATCAGGAATCCATGCGCCGGCCGGGCCGGCGCGCTTTGTCATTGTCAGGATTGAACGCATGAACCAGCCAGCCGCGCAGGCCCAGCGCCCTGCATCGTCCCAGCTTCCCACCGAGCCGCAATATGTGCTGGCGCTCGACCAGGGCACCAGCAGCTCGCGGGCCATCCTGTTCGACCATGCCGGCAATGTGGTGCGACTCGCGCAGCGCGAGTTCCGCCAATATTACCCACATCCCGGCCATGTCGAGCACGACCCTTACGAGATCTGGCAATCGCAGCTGGCGGTGGCGCACGCGGTGCTGGCCGATGCCGGCATCTCTGCCTCGCAGGTGCGCGCCATCGGCATCACCAACCAGCGCGAGACCACTGTGCTGTGGGACCGCAAGACCGGCGAGCCGGTCGGGCGCGCGCTGGTCTGGCAGGACCGCCGCACCGCGCCCATGTGCGAGGCACTGCAGGCCGCCGGCCACGGCGAACTGTTCCGCGACAAGACCGGCCTGATCATCGATGCCTACTTCTCCGGCACCAAGCTGCGCTGGATGCTCGACAACATCGAAGGCGCGCGCGAACGCGCCCAGCGCGGCGAACTGGCCTTCGGCACCGTCGACAGCTGGCTGATCTGGCAGCTGACCGACGGCGCGCGCCATGTCACTGATGTGTCAAATGCCTCGCGCACGATGCTGTTCAATATCCACAGCTTCGAGTGGGACGACGCGCTGCTGGCGCTGCTCGACATCCCGCACGCGCTGCTGCCCGAGGTGGTGGCGTCCAGCGGCGAGGTGGCGCGCACCTCGGCGCGGCTCTTCGGCATGCAGATCCCCATTGCCGGCATCGCCGGCGACCAGCAGGCCGCCACCTTCGGCCAGGCCTGCCTGTCGCCGGGCATGGCCAAGAACACCTACGGCACCGGCTGCTTCCTGCTGATGAATACCGGCTCGCAGCCGGTCACGTCGCACAACCGGCTGCTGACCACGATCGGCTGGCAGATCCGCGGCCAGACGCAATATTGCCTGGAAGGCGGCGTGTTCATGGGCGGCGCCACCATCCAGTGGCTGCGCGACGGCCTGAAGATCATCAACAGCGCGCCCGAGGTCGAGCCGCTCGCGCGCCAGTGCGACGACACCGGCGGCGTGGTGCTGGTGCCCGCCTTTGCCGGCCTGGGCGCGCCGCACTGGGACCCCTTTGCACGCGGCACGCTGGTCGGCATGACGCGCGGCACGGGCCGGCCGCAGATCGCGCGCGCCGCGCTGGAATCGATCGCGCTGCAGAGCGTCGATGTGCTGGAAGCCATGCAGAAGGACGCCGGCATCTCGCTGGCCGAGCTGCGCGTGGACGGCGGCGCCTCGCGCAGCGACCTGCTGATGCAGATGCAGGCCGACCTGCTCGGCACCCCCGTGGTCCGCCCGCGCGTGACCGAAACCACCGCGCTGGGCGCCGCCTACCTGGCGGGCCTGGCCACCGGCTACTGGAGCGATCCGGCAGAGATCGCGCAGCAATGGCAGGTGGAGCGGCGCTTTGAGCCGAACCTGTCGGCTGACGCGCGCGGCCACCGGCTGGCGCGCTGGCATCGCGCCGTCGATCGCGCGCGCGACTGGGCGCGCGAGGACCAAGCCAACGGCAGCCACGCCTGAGCGCCGGCCCACCCCGAACACACTCCCCAAAAAATGCGTCATGCAGAGAGTCTCCACCCCGATCCAGCCCCCCGACCGCGCCGCCCTGCTCGCCACCCTGGAGCGCGAGCCGCGCTGGGATGTGATCGTCATCGGCGGCGGCGCCACCGGCCTGGGCACCGCAGTCGATGCCGCCTCGCGCGGCTACCGCACGCTGCTGGTCGAAGCCGCGGATTTTGCCAAGGGCACCTCCAGCAAGGCCACCAAGCTGGTCCATGGCGGCGTGCGCTACCTGGCCCAGGGCAATATCAGCCTAGTGCGCGAGGCCCTGCACGAGCGTGGCCTGCTGGCGCGCAACGCGCCGCACCTGGTGTGGCCGCTGGGCTTCGTGGTGCCGGCCTACCAGCTGTTCGACCAGCCCTTCTACGGCATCGGCCTCAAGGTCTACGACATGCTGGCCGGCGACCTCAACCTGGCCGGCAGCCGCTGGCTGAATCACCGCGAGGTGCTGGCTGCGGCGCCCAACCTGGCCGAGCACGTCGGCGGGCGTCCGCTGCGCGGCGGCAACCTGTATTTCGACGGCCAGTTCGACGATGCGCGGCTGGCGGTGGCGCTGATGCGTACCCTGTTCGACGTGGGCGGCACCGCGGTCAACTACATGCGCGTGACCGGGCTGAGCCAGCAAGGCGGCGTGATCAGCGGCGTGACCGTGCAGGATGCGCTGGGCGATGCCACCTTCCACCTGCGCGCCGACTGCGTGATCAACGCCACCGGCGTGTGGGTCGATGCGATCCGGCAAATGGAGGACGGCCACGCGCGCGCCATGGTCGCGCCCAGCCAGGGCGTGCACCTGACGCTGCCGCGCAGCTTCCTGCCGGGCGAGCGCGCCATCCTGATCCCCAAGACCGACGACGGCCGGGTGCTGTTCGTGGTGCCATGGAACGGCCACACCATTGTCGGCACCACCGACACGCCGCGCCGCGACCTGCCGCTGGAGCCCGACGCCGGAGCCGACGACGTCGATTTCATCCTGGAAACCGCGTCGCGCTACCTTGCCAGGGACCCGACCCGTGCCGACGTCACCAGCGTCTGGGCCGGCCTGCGGCCGCTGGTGAGGGCCACCGGCGAGGCCTCGACCGCGTCGCTGTCGCGCGAGCATACGATCCTGGTTTCCAAGGCCGGGCTGATCACCGTCACCGGCGGCAAGTGGACCACTTACCGCAAGATGGCCGAAGACGTGATCGAGACCGCGATCCAGCGCCAGATGGTGCGCGCGGCCCCGTGCGTGACCGCCGAGCTGCCCCTGCACGGCGCGGCGGGGCTGCCGGCCGGGCTGCCGCCGCCGGATTCAGGCTCGCCGGACCGCTACTACGGCAATGAGCTGGACCTGCTGCGCGCGCTGCCCGGATATGACCGGATGCTGGCACCGGCGTCGGGCCTGACCGAGGCGCACGTGCGCTTTGCGGCCCGGCACGAACTGGCGCGCCGGGTCGAGGACGTGTTGGCCCGCCGCAACCGCGCGCTGTTCCTGGACGCGCGCGCCGCCGTGGATGCCGCGCCGGCCGTGGCCGCGATCCTGGCCGAGGAACTCGGCGAGAGCGAGGCTTGGCAGGCGCGCGAAATCGAGAGCTTCCGCACGCTCGCCGCCGGCTACATGCTCGGCTGACCCGGACGCCGGCGCAACCGCCGCCGGCGCCGTCCATCTCAACTGGCTGACACACCACCTATTGACCAAGGCAAACCCATGACCACTCGCCCGATCCTGTCCTGCGCCCGCGCCGTGGCCCTGCTCGCAACCGTCGGCGCCTGCGCCGCGGCGCACGCCGCCCGCGCGCCCGGCATCGAGGGCGTGCGCTTCCCGGACGTGCGCACCGTGCGCTACCAGTGCGACGGCGGCAAGACGCTTTCCGTGCGCTATTTCAACAGCCCGGACAACCAGGCGGCGGTGTTCCGCATCGAAGGCAAGCCGGTGCTGGCGGTCAGCACCGTGTCGGCCTCCGGCGCGCGTTATGTCGGCGGCCGCTACGAATGGTGGACCAAGGGCGAGGAAGGCACGCTGCGCGACCTGATGCAGGCCGAAAACGCCGCGCCAGCGCTGGCCAACTGCCACGCAAAGCCCTAAGCGCCACGTCACCGTTTGAGGTGGCGGCGTTCCGGGCGATAATGCGGGGATTGAATCAGGGAGAACACCATGGACGAGATTGAAGATCTGTCCGATCTGCCGATGCCCCGCTTTATCTGGGGCTTCGCTGTTATCGCAGGCAAAGGCGGCGAGGTCATGCACGACGAGTTCGAGTATCTGACCCACACCCGCAGCCCGCGCTTCACCTGCCGCGTAGTCGAGCTAGAAGACATGCCGGCGGAAAGCGAGGAAGACGCCATCGATGGCCGCATCGTCCATGATGACGATCCGAGCCGGATGTTCTATATCACCGATGCCGGCATGGCGCTGGTCAATTTCCAGCTGTTCGACAAGATGCCGGACAAGCAGAAATTCAAGCGCATCTGCGACGAAGCCATCGCCAACTGGATGCTGCGCCGCGAATTCCTTGACGAAGAAGAAGAGGACTGACCCGCTCGTGACCTGATGGGGTCAGACAGGTGGCCGCGGGCGCGGCCACCATGTTTCAGCTCTCGGCCCGCTCCGGCGGCAACGCGCCCGCCAGCAGTTCATTGAGCAGCCCGGTCATGCCACCGGGGTGATCCACGGCAAGCGCCTGCAGGCGCTTGACCAGCGTGCCGTCCAGCTTGCACGCAAAGGGCACCAGACCTTGCTCCTGGTCCAGCCGGCGCTGTTCGCGCCGGTCCGGGCGCGCAGCGCCGCCGGGAATACCCCGCCCCGCCGTAGCCTGCTTCAGGCTGTTGGCGATCTTCAGGCCCTTGTTTTTTTCCAGGTCCGTTTTCTTCACGGCATTATCCGAAAGTCTGTAGAGGCCGGTATTGTACGCACCCGCGGCACCCACCGGCCGCAAGGCGACCGGCGCCGCTATTCGTTGCCGACTTCGATCAGTTCGGCGGCCACCCGCTGGATTTCCGCATAGACCGGAATGGCCTCCATCGGCCCGGTGCAGCCCACGGCCGTGGCCTGGCTGGCATCGGCGCCAGGCGGCAGGAACACAAAGGCCATGCCGGGCTGCCAGCCGGGATGCTTGCGCAGGCTGTCATTGAGGATGTCGAGATACTGCGCGCGCGTGAAAACGTGCTTTGCCATTGCTACCTCCGGTATCCGCTGCCGATGCGCCGCGCGGGCGCGGTTGTCATGGCGGCGATCGTAGCATGGCAAGGCCGCCCGGCGTCACCGTGCGGCGCCGGGCGGCTGGCGCATCAGCACTCGCCCTTCTTGGCGTGGCCGGGCGGGCAGTGATAGCCCTTGTCCTTGTGGCCCTTGTCCTTGTACCCGCCCTGGTCCCAGCGCCCCGGCACCAGCACCCAGCCGTCGCGCGACTGGATCCAGCGCGGCGACTCATAGATATAGCCGGGGCGTTCACGTTCCCAGCGCCCCTTCTTCCAGGCGTGCTTGTGGTAGTGGTCATCCCAGTCCCAGTAGCCCGGCACCCAGACATAGCCTGAGCGCGGCGTGGGCACGACCTCGTAGATCGGGGCCGGCGGTGGTACGCCGATGGCAACGTTGACCGACACCTGGGCCATCGACCCCGCACTGAACGTCAGGCCGGAACCCAGCAGGGCCGCCAGCAGGAGGGCCCTGGCCGGCCGGAGCGCGCGATGTGTCATGGGAGTCCTTTCTAGTGGAGGAACATGCCCACAGTCTAGCGCGCACCGATCCCGGCGCATTGTAAGAAACGGTATCCGTTGATCACAAAGATGCCGGCGCGCAACACTGGCCCCAGCCTAGTGGTCTTCGGCCATCGCCTTGAGCTGGGCCTCGCCCGCTACCCGCGCGGCATCCGAGGTGGTGAAGGTGTCGTCCGAGACGATGGCGCGCCGGATCTGCTGCGCGCCGAAGTCCACCAGCGCGATGACCCACACATAGCGCCCCGCCTGGGGCGCCGTTTGCACAAAGGCCTTCAGGTTGTTCCGCGATTCACTTGCCATGATCCATCTCCTGGTGAGACGTGCCGCAGCACAGGTGTCTGGGGAACTCTAGCACATGGCTGGCCCGCTCACCGGGCTGCGGCCTCCGTGGCGAAGTCACGCAATTCGCGCGCCCGCGCGGCCGTCATCCGGGCCATGCAGGTCGCCCCGGCCACGCGCGCGGCGGTGCCGCCGGCCGGATTGGCCATATAGGCGCAATTGGCCTGGCGGAACTCCAGCCAGACACGCTGCGCCACCCGCAACTGGCCGGTGCGCGGCGCTTCCAGCCGCCGCAGCAAGGCTTGATAGGCGCTGTTCAGCGCCACGTCCTGGACCCGTGTTTCGGCCGCGGCGCAGCCGAGCATGTCGGCAGTCGACATGGCCTTGGCCATGCAGCGTTCATATTCAGCGCTCAGGCCATTGCTTTGCTCAGCGCGGGCCGGTGCGCCCGCCACGGCAAGACCAAGGACGGCAAGACATGCGATGACGCGCATAACGGCTCTCCCTTTGCCTGGTGGTGACGCGACGATGCTGGGCCATGCCGGGGCATCGGGCCGCTCAGGCCAGCCAGCGCCCCAGCGTGGCCACGGCGATATTGACCAGCCCGAGCACCAGGTTGGTCCCGACCGCCTGCCGGATGCGGTTCAGCGCGGCACCGGCGGCCGGCCAGTCCTGGGCCTCCACGGCCCGGCCCAGCACGCGATACGGCCCAAACCACACGTAGCAGAAAATCACCGTCATGACGAGGCCGATGCCCATCATCAGGTGCCAGTTGCGTGGGGAAGCGGACATGCCCACTACGGCCATCATCGCCGCGCCGCTCAGCAGGATCGCGATCACCGCCGCCCACACCCACGGGAAGAAGCGGGCAAACACGCCGCGCCAGAGCCGCAGCCGCGGCGGCGGCTCCAGCACGGTGCCGGCCACGGGCCGCAGGCACAGGTAGGCAAAGAACATGCCGCCCACCCAGACGGCAACGCCGGCAACGTGCAGGAAGCGGAAAAGCGGGTCGGCAATCATGACGGCAAGCGGCGGCGAGGCGCGCGTTGGGGACGATGGCCCCATTCTAAGTGTTGTGTCCGCCACGGCGAAGCGCTGCGCGCGTTCCAGCCTGACTTCAGGAAAACAACGAAGAACCGTTAAACATTCCGTATCACGCCGCGTCGCAAACTGGCCCCACGGAATCAGGCCCGCACAAGCGCGTTCCGGGGCCGAGCCCACCCGTGGCTAACGCTTGACCGCCCGGAACCGGCCCCCGGACAATAACCGCGGCTGCGGCCAGCCCGCCACCCACACCGGCCGTACCGAACCTCCTGCCCCAGACCATGGCTCCTGCCCCAGCCAGCGCCCTTCCCGGTGCCGATTCCGACCGACGTCCCCCGCTGCTGCGCCGCGCCCTGCCGGCCCTGCTCGCCGTGACGCTGGCGGTGCTGCCAGCCATGCTGCCGCCGGCGGTGACGGCGCAGCCCGCGCCGCAGCGCACCGACCTGGTCGCGCGCGTGGTCTTCAGCCTGCTGGGGTATGCACGCTGGCCGGTCGAGCGCGACCCCGTGCGACTGTGCGTGGACAGCACCAGCCACTATTCCGCACGGCTGATGGAAGGCGGCACGCTCGCCAACGGCCGGTCGGTGCGCACGCGCCAGGTCGACGTGCTGGCCGACATGCTGCATCCGGCCTGCGATGCCCTCTACGTCGGCGCCATGAACGAAGCCCGCCGCAAGCGCCTGTCGGGCGAACTGACCGGCCGCCCGGTACTGGTGATCGCCGAAGAAGACTTCGAGTGCGAGGTCGGCAGCATGTTCTGCCTGAACATCCGCGACCAGCAGGTCTCGTTCCGCGTCAACCTTGACACGCTCGCGCGCAGCGGCGTGCATGTGCACCCCGGCGTGCTGCAGCTGGGCCGCCGCAAGGGAGCGCCGTCATGAGCGCGCACCAGCCGGCGCGCGGCAACGGCGCCCGCCCCACCCTCTACAGCGTGCTGCGCCGGATCCACCTGGGCGTGGCGCTGATCGCGGTATTCACTGCCGGGGTCTCGCTGACCGCCCTTGGCCTGACCGCACTGCGCGTCTATGCCGAACACAACGTGCGGCTGGTGGCCCGCTCGATCGCCTACACGCTGGAAGCGCCGGTCGTATTCCGCGACCAGGCGGCCACCGGCGAGACACTGGCGGCCATCGCCGCGTCCGAGGACATCGCGCGCGCCACCGTCTACGACCACGACAACCACGTGCTGGCCGAATGGCAGCGCCCCGGCCAGGCGCCACTGACCGGCTTGCGCCACGTGCTGAGCGAGTGGCTGAGCATGGGCGTCGTGGAACAACCGATCCTGCACCAGACGCAACCGGTCGGCATGCTGCGCGTCAGTGGCAACGCCCGCAACCTGCTGCATTTCCTGCTGCAGGGCGCGCTCGGCCTGCTTGGCTGCCTGCTGCTGACCGCCGTCGGCGCCCACTACCTGGCCAGCCGGCTGCTGGTGCAGATCGTCGAGCCGCTGCGCAACCTGATGCGCGTGGCGCACGCGGTGCGCTCCAAGCGCGATTTCGCGCAGCGCACGCCGCCAGCCAGCATCGCGGAACTCAATGCCCTCAGCGAGGACTTCAACGGCCTGCTGGACGAACTGCAGACCTGGCAGAACCAGATGCAGCACGAGAACCGCTCGCTCGCCCACCGCGCCAACCACGATGCGCTGACCGGCCTGCTCAACCGCGCCGCCTTCGTCGAAGCGCTGGAGCACGCCGTGCGCCATGCCGCGGCCAACGACGAGTACGCGGCCGTGCTGTACCTGGACAGTGACGATTTCAAGAACATCAACGACCGCCACGGCCATGCTGCTGGCGACGCCGTGCTGGTGGCCGTGGCCCAGCGCATCCGCACCAGCCTGCGCGCCAGCGACACCGTGGCACGCATCGGCGGCGACGAATTCGCCGTGCTGGCCGCAGCGCTGCGCGCGCCGCGCGACGCCATCCATATCGCCGAGCATATCCTGCAGGCGATGTCCGCCCCGATCGACCTGCCCGACGGCAGCACGGTGCAGGCGTCGCTCAGCATCGGCCTGGCCGTTTTCCCTGTCCACGCACAAGGCAGCCAGGCGCTGCTGCACGCGGCCGACGCCGCCATGTACGGCGCCAAGCGGCGCTCCGGCGGCACCTGGCAAAGCGCCGAGCCGCGCCTGGACGTCACGCAGTGAGAACCCCCATGCCCGAACGCCCGACCCTGCCCTGCTGGAAGTCCCTGTGGAAACTCTGGGTCGCCGCCATCGTGCTGACGGGGCTGTCGCTGGCCGGCTGCCAGACCGCGCCGCCAGCCACCGGGTTGTCTCCGGCCCAGGTCGCGGTGCTGAAGCAGGAAGGTTTCGCGCTGACCGATGAAGGCTGGGAACTCGGCCTGTCAGACAAGCTGCTGTTCGGATTCAATGAGGACCTGATCGACGCTGAGCGCGCCGCCAATGTGCAGCGCCTCGGGCGGGCGCTGAAGGGCGCGGGCATCGAGCGCCTGCGCGTGGATGGCCACACCGACGAAGCGGGCTCGGCCGAATACAACCAGTCGCTGTCAGTGCGGCGCGCCGAAGCCGTGGCAAGGCTGCTGGCGGGCGCCGGCTTTGCGCCGGAAAGCATCGAAGTTCGCGGACGCGGCAAGAGCCGCCCGGTGGCCGACAACCGCACCGCCGCCGGACGCGCCGAAAACCGGCGCGTCGCCATCGTCGTATCGGTCGACTAGGACGGCGGCCGGCGCTTCAGTCCCCGAACGGATTGGGCGCGCGGTTCTCCGGCGCTTCGCTCAGGTCGAACTCGTCGCGAACCTTGTCGACCACCGCGCGGATGCTGGCCTCGTAGCCGGACGCATTGCCGAAGCCCGTCATATTCCAGTTGCGCCCGCGGGCATCGCGCGCGTGCGGCACAGGCGCCGGCACCCGGACCTTGGCGCCGTCCTCGCCGATTTCATAGATTTGCTGGATGCGCCGGCTAACCTCGTCCTGCAGGGCACGCCGGCCACGCTCACGCTTGGCCATGGCTGACTCCTCGATGATTCCCGAGGCATCCTAGCACGCACGCAAATCCGCTCAAAGCGCAGCCTTGGCAGCCTGGTACGCAGCGTAAAGCCGGGCAAAGACCGGCCCTGGCACGCCCTTGCCAATGGCGCGGCCATCGATGGTCACCACCGGCAGCAGCTCCTTGCTGGCCGACGACAGCAGCACCTCATCGGCGGCGAACACCTCTTCCCTCGCGATGCGGCGCGCCTCCAGCGCAATCCCCATCGCGGCACAGACCTCTTCCATGAACCCGTAGCGGATGCCTTCCAGGATCAGGTTGTCCTTGGGCGGCGCCATCACGCGGCCTTCGCGCACCACCCACACATTGGACGCCGACGCCTCGGTCAGCCAGCCATCCCGGAACTGGATCGCCTCGATCACGCCGTGCTCCACCGCATGCTGCGCCGCCAGCACGTTGCCCAGCAGCGACGTCGACTTGATCTGGCAGTTCAGCCAGCGCCGGTCCTCCATCGTCACGCACGCCACGCCCTGCTCAAGCATCTGCGCCGACGGCAACGCCATCGGGTTGGTCATGATCAGCACCGTCGGCACGACCTCCTTCGGAAACGCATGCGTGCGCCTGGCGACGCCGCGCGACACCTGGATGTAGACCAGCTGGTCCGACAGGCCGTTGGCCTGGACCACCTCTCCGACCAGCTTCAGCCACTGCCCGGCGCTGTACGGATCGGGAATCCCGATGCCCTCCAGGCTGCGGTGCAGGCGGGCCAGATGCTGGTCCCCGCGGAATGGCTTGCCGTTGTAGTAAGGGATGACTTCGTAGATGCCATCGCCAAAGATGAAGCCGCGGTCGAGGACGGGGATGCGGGCTTCGGAGAGGGGGATCAGGGTGCCGTTGAGGTGGACGATGGGGTCGGACATGGGGGCAAGTGCCAGAGATCGAAAGAGATGCCTGATTCTTTCACGAGCAGGCAGGCAGGTTCATGCAATTTGCGCATGAGGTTGGCTACCCATGCCATGTCGGCGCCGGCGCGCAGGCTCAGGCTGGCGGCAGCGCTTTCGACAACAGCACAGTCGTAAAGCCGCTGTCCCAGCTCTCGTCAGGATAGAAATCGATCTCGGCATAACCATGGCGCCGGTAGAACGCGCGGCTTTGCACGTTGAACGTGTCCGTCTCCAGCCTCGCCTCGCGATGCCCGGCGCGGGCAATCTCGCCTTCGGCGTGGGCCAGCAACGCCCCGCCCAGCCCCATGCGTTGCCATGTCCGCCCGACATGTAGGGCCCAGATAAAGTTGTTTTCCCAGTCCACCATGGCCGCGCGCACGCCATCCACGCAGGCTACGCGGAATGCCTGCAGGCGCGCTTCGACGTAGCTTCGGGTCTTGCCTTGCCGTTCAAAGGCGGCTGCCGCAGCGGCTGTCAGTTGCGGCTTCCAGGTGCCGAGGTAGGTGTCGGTCAGGATGTCTTCCACCGCTTGCGCGTCTGCGGGCAAGACGGGGCGGATTTCGAGTTGGAAGGTGAGTTTGGTCATGGCCGAGAGGATACCGGGCACCGGATACATGGCGGAAGCCCTCTCACGGACACAGAACTTTGGCGGACAGAACAACTGGATCGGCACGCCCAGCCAATCCGGCGCGCCGGGATGGAAGCCATGCCTTCGTGGCGGTGACGGGCATGGCCATGTCGCCCTGCGGCAACACCTCTATTTAGAGGGATGCGCGATACAAGGTCCTATACGACCATCCTCACGGGCGATCCCGCGACTCGCCCACTACTACTTCAGCCCTCGCCTACCCTGGCCGAGGGCTTTTCTTTGAGCTCGTCAGGCATTACGAAGCCACCGGAGACTGGAAACAAAAAAGCCGCCCAGACGGGCGGCTTCGCTTTGCACAGTGTTCTGGCGGAGAGAGGGGGATTCGAACCCCCGATAGGCTATTAACCTATACACGCTTTCCAGGCGTGCGACTTAAACCACTCATCCATCTCTCCGGGAAGTCCGAGATTATAGCAGAGTTGCCCGGCGAATCCAGTGCTTCGTCGCCGTATCTCGCCTTACTTGACAACCCCATCCGCCCTATCCCTTGCGCAGGTAGCTCACCAGCCGGTCGATCACCGGCGCATTGCGTGGCGTTAGCAGGCTGACGATGATGGCCACGGCGAAGCCGGCCGGCACGCCGAAGGCGCCGGAGGCGATCGGGTCGACGCCGAACCAGCGGTTGCCGAAGATGCCGGTCATGCGGGTGAAGAACGGGTAGTTGACGATGATGTAGTAGACCGCCATGCCCAGCCCGGCGGCCATGCCGGCGACGGCGCCGGCGGCGGTGGTGCGGCGCCAGAAGATGCCGAGGACCAGTACCGGGAAGAAACTGGAGGCAGCCAGCGAGAACGCGGCGCCGACCAGGAACAGGATATTGCCCGGGCGCAGCGATGTGACATAAGAGGCAAAAAGCGCCACGCCCAGCAACACGATCTTGGCGGTGGTGACGCGGCGCTGGTGGCTCGCCTGGCGGTCGACCATGTGATAGAAGACGTCGTGCGAGAGCGCATTGGCGATGGTCAGCAGCAGGCCGTCGGCAGTGGACAGCGCCGCGGCCAGGGCGCCGGCGGCGATCAGGCCGGAGATCACGTATGGCAGGCCGGCGATTTCCGGGGCGGCCAGCACGATCATGTCGGGCTGGAGCAGGATCTCGGCCCATTGCACGATGCCGTCGCCGTTGACATCGCGGATGCCGAACACTGGTGGATCGACCTTGCGCCATTGCACCACCCACTGCGGCAATTCGGCGTAGGAGGTGCCCACCAGGTGCTGGAAGAACTCGTATTTCACCAGCGCAGCCAGCGTGGGCGCGGACACGTACAGCAAGGCGATGAAGAACACGGCCCAGGCCACGGAGTTGCGCGTTTCCTTGACCGACGGCGTGGTGTAGAGCCGCGTCAGGATGTGCGGCAGGCTGGCGGTGCCGACCATCAGGCAGAACACCAGCAAGACAAAATTCAGCCGCTTGGTCTTGCGTTCCTGCTCCGATGCCGCGGGATAGGGCTCGGTCGATGACAGCGAATGGCGGCTGCGGGCCAGTGCGTCGGCCCGCTGCTGGTTCCATTGTTGCTGTGCCGCAGCGGGGTCGCGCGGGAATTCCAGCCGTTCGCGCTCCAGCGACTTGATCTCGCGCAGCGGGGCATTGCGCGTGCGCAGGTCCTGCAGGCGCGCGTCGAGCGCGTCGCGCTCCTGGGCAAAGGAATCGGGCAGTCGGGCGATGCGCTCCTGCAGCAGGATGGCCTGCTGCCGGTAGTACTCGCGCACGGCCTGCTCGGCCGGCTCGCGCTCCAGCTGCTGCTCGCGCGCGTCGAGTTGCGACAGCAGCGTGCCGTAGCTGAGCTGCGGCAGCGCTTCGTGGTGATGCTTCCAGGCGATCATCGATACCGTGACCAGGAAGGCCACGATCATCATGATGTACTGCGCCACCTGCGTCCATGTGACCGCGCGCATGCCGCCAAGGAACGAGCACACCAGGATGCCGGCCAGCCCGAAGAAGATGCCGACGGCAAACTCCACGCCGATAAAGCGGGTCACCACCAGCCCCACGCCCTGGATCTGCGCCACCAGGTAGACGAAGGAGCAGAGCGAAGCCGCCAGCACCGCGATCGCGCGCACTGGCAGGTTGCCGCCCGGCTTGCCGTTGCCGTAGCGCGCTGCGAGGAAATCCGGAATGGTGTAGCCGCCGTACTTGCGCAGGTACGGCGCCAGCAGGAAGGCCACCAGGCAGTAGCCGCCGGTCCAGCCCATCACATAGGCCAGCCCTTCGTAGCCCGAGGCAAACAGGATGCCGGCCAGGCCGATGAAGGACGCCGCGCTCATCCAGTCGGCGGCAATCGCCATGCCGTTGAACAGCGCCGGCACGCGCCGCGAGGCTACGTAATACTCGTTCAGGTCAGAGGTGCGGCAGATCAGCCCGATGCAGGCATAGATCGCGATGGTGATGAAGAGGAAGACGTAGCCGAGCCACAGCGCATCGGCATTGGAGCGTTCCAGCAGCCCCATCATGCCGACGAAGCCGAACAACCCCAGCGTGAACAGGCCGTAGTACAGCAGCAACCGTCGGCGAAAGCGCGACTGGGCTTCAGGCATAGGGGACGGTCCGTGGTCGGTGGGGGGCTATCGTAACAAACCCGCCGGCGCGGGAACGCGGCGGCGGGTTCAAGGGCTCGATCGGGCCGAAGCTAGACGATCACTGCGCCTGCTTGAGCTGCTCCAGGATGGCCGGATTCTCCAGCGTCGAGGTGTCCTGCGTGATCTCCTCTCCCTTGGCCAGCGACCGCAGCAGGCGCCGCATGATCTTGCCCGAGCGCGTCTTGGGCAGGTTGTCGCCGAAGCGGATGTCCTTGGGCTTGGCGATCGGACCGATCTCCTTGCCGACCCAGTTGCGCAGCTCGGTGGCGATCTTGACGGCCTCTTCGCCAGTCGGACGCGAACGCTTGAGCACGACGAAGGCGCAGATGGCCTCGCCGGTCATGTCGTCGGGGCGGCCCACCACGGCCGCTTCGGCCACCAGCGGGTTGGACACCAGTGCCGACTCGATCTCCATCGTGCCCATGCGGTGGCCCGACACGTTCAGCACGTCGTCGATGCGGCCCATGATGGTGAAGTAGCCGGTGTCCTTGTCGCGGATCGAGCCATCGCCGGCCAGGTAGAGCTTGCCGCCGAGCTCTTCGGGGAAGTAGCTCTTCCTGAAGCGCTCCGGATCGCCCCAGATGGTGCGGATCATGGCCGGCCACGGGCGCTTGACCACCAGGATGCCGCCGTTGCCGTTGGGCACGTCATGGCCGGTCTCGTCGACGATGGCGGCCATGATGCCCGGCAGCGGCAGCGTGCACGAGCCCGGCACTAGCGGCGTCGCGCCCGGCAGCGGCGTGATCATGTGGCCGCCGGTCTCGGTCTGCCAGAAGGTGTCGACGATCGGGCAGCGCTCGTTGCCGATGTTCTTGTAGTACCACATCCACGCTTCCGGATTGATCGGCTCGCCCACGGTGCCCAGCAGGCGCAGGCTGGACAGGTCATATTGCTTCGGGTGGATCTTGTCGTCGGCCTCGGCGGCCTTGATCAGCGAGCGGATCGCGGTGGGCGCGGTGTAGAAGATGCTGACCTTGTGGCGCGCGATCATGTCCCAGAAGCGGCCGGCGTTCGGGTAGGTCGGCACGCCCTCGAACACCACCTGGGTGGCGCCGGCGGCGAGCGGGCCGTAGGCGATATAGGTGTGGCCGGTGACCCAGCCGATGTCGGCGGTACACCAGAACAGGTCGTCGGGCTTGATGTCGAAGCTCCACTTCATCGTCATCAGCGCCCACAGCAGGTAACCGCCGGTGCTGTGCTGCACGCCCTTGGGCTTGCCGGTGGAGCCGGACGTGTAGAGCACGAACAGCGGGTGTTCAGCGCTGACCGGCTCGGCCTCGCAGGTATCCGGCTGGCCGGCGCTGACGTCTTCCATCCAGCGGTCGCGGCCTTCGGTCCAGGCAACCTTGCCGCCGGTGCGGCGGTAGACGATCACGTTCCTGACGGCCTCGCAGCCGCCCAGCGCCAGCGCATCGTCGGCAATCGCCTTCAGCGGCAGGGCCTTGCCGCCGCGCATCTGCTCGTCGGCGGTAATCAGCGCCACCGCGCCCACGTCCACCAGCCGCTCCTGCAGCGACTTGGCCGAGAAGCCGCCGAACACGACCGAGTGCGTGGCGCCCAGGCGCGCGCAGGCCTGCATCGCGACCACGCCTTCGACCGACATCGGCATGTAGATCACCACGCGGTCGCCCTTCTTGATGCCAAGCGCCTTCAGGCCGTTGGCAAAGCGGCACACCTTGCCGTGCAGCTCGCGGTAGGTGACGCGGGTCACGGTGCCGTCGTCGGCCTCGAACACGATCGCGACCTTGTCCGCATTGCCGTTCTGCAGGTTGCGGTCCAGGCAGTTGTAAGAGGCGTTGAGCTCGCCGTCTTCGAACCACTTGTAGAACGGTGCGTTGCTTTCGTCCAGCACCTTGGTGAAGGGCTTGTTCCAGTGCAGCAACTCGCGCGCATGGCGCGCCCAGAAGCCTTCATAGTCGCGCTCGGCTTCGTCGCACAGGGCGCGGTAGGCCTCCATGCTGGGGATCGCGGCCTGGCTGGCGAAGCCTTCAGGCGGGTTGAACACGCGATGCTCTTGCATCACCGATTCGATGGCGGACATAGGCTTGTCTCCTGATTTTGGAATGGCTTTGGCTGCCAAGTTACGCCCGACGGCTTACTTAAACCTGACGGTGGGCCCAGGGGTGTGCCTGCAACTTGTTGCAATGCAGCGGGAAAAGTCCCCGCACGCGTTGCGAAAGTGCAGCCTTCTCCATTAGGCTAGCACAGCTATAATGCCGCGAGTTCCATACCTGAATGCGGCGCTTACCCTTGCCGCTCCCGCCGGCTCAGCATCTGCCGCGCCAAAGCGCCGCGGCGCCCTGCCGGACGACCAAGGCCGTACCCGTGCCCGCCAATCCTTCAGCATTCTCCCCGGTCTACGCCCTCTTCCTGATCGCCTCGATGGCGCTGGTCGGCAGCAATGTCGGACTCGGCAAATCGATCATCGCGCATGTGCCGGTGCTGCTGTTCGCGCTGCTGCGCTTTATCATCGCCATCGTCTGCCTGGCGCCGTGGTACCGGCCCGCGCGCATGCGCCTGGTCTCGCGCAGGGAATGGCTGAACCTGTTCCTGCAGGCGTTCTTCGGCACCTTCCTGTTTACGCTGCTAATGCTCAATGGCGTGCGGCTGACCAGCGCCATGGCTGCCGGCGTGATCACCAGCACCATTCCCGCCACGGTGGCGATCCTGTCGTGGCTGCTGCTGCGCGAGCGGCTGTCGCGGCGCACGGTGGCGTCGGTGCTGCTGGCGATGACCGGCATCGCGGTGCTGAACATCGCCCGGGGCGATGCGCACGGTGCCGGCAGCGGCAGCCAGGCATGGCTGGGCAACCTGATGATCCTGGGCGCGGTGGTATGCGAGTCGATCTACGTAATCCTGTCGCGCCGGCTCACGCAGACCCTGGCCGCGATCGAGATCTGCGCCTACACGCACCTGATCGGCGGGCTGCTGATGCTGCCGCTGGGGCTGGTCCCGCTGCTGAGCTTCGATGCCGCCACGGTGCCGGCGCAGACCTGGCTGATGCTGCTGTGGTATGCGCTCTCAGCCAGCGTGTTCTCGTTCTGGCTGTGGATGAAGGGCATCCGCCATGTGCCGGCGCAGCTGGCGGGGGTGTTCACCTCGGTGCTGCCGGTGGCGGCTGCCACCTACGGCATCGTCTTCCTGGGCGAGCAGCCGGGCTGGCCCCATGGGGTGGCGCTGGCGTGCGTGCTGGCCGGGATCGTGCTGGCCAGCTGGCCGGGGCGGATCGCGCGCGGCGCGTGGCGCGGCAAGGCGGCCGGCGCCGATCCTGGCGCCGCGGGTTGAGCCACGCCGGCGACGAACGGTAACGGTATTCGGCTACGGTCGGTAACGCCGCCCAGTCATCGGCGCTTGGTACAATCCACGCCGATTTTCAACTCGCCGACACCGCCCGCCAATGGCCTCCAATCCCATCACCGCCAAGCCGCAGACCCTGCGGCCGATCCCGAGCATCATCTTCGCGTCGCGCTGGCTGCAGTTGCCGCTTTACCTGGGCCTGATCGTTGCCCAGGGCGTCTATGTCTACCACTTCCTGGTTGAAGTCTGGCACCTGCTGGCGCATGTGACCGAGTTCGACGAGAGCAAGATCATGCTGGTGGTGCTGGGCCTGATCGACGTGGTGATGATTTCCAACCTGCTGATCATGGTGATCGTGGGCGGCTATGAGACCTTCGTCTCGCGGCTGGGCATCGACAACCACCCGGACGAGCCGGAATGGCTGGACCACGTCAACGCCGGCGTGCTCAAGGTCAAGCTGTCGATGGCGCTGATCGGGATTTCGTCGATCCACCTGCTCAAGACCTTCATCGATGCCGAGCAGCGCACGACGCATACCATCATGTGGCAGGTGGCCATCCATATTGCCTTCCTGCTGTCGGCGGTCGCCATGGCCTGGGTGGATCGGATGGTGACACATCCGGTCGGCGCACATGATAAGCATTAATCACATTAACGCGCCATCGGACACCTAGTCCCAGCCAGACCGCGGCCATGTGCCGCGGTTTTTGCTTTTGGGCCCGCCCCCACGCAACTAGCGGCGCTTGCCGCACATTATCGGCTGTGGACGGATGTATGCAGCCGGGCAGACCGCCGCGGCTCAGTGTATGATTTGCGGCTGTGTTTCACCGCTGCCCACCCCCACAAAATGACTGTCATCAAGCAAGAAGACCTCATCCAGAGCGTCGCCGACTCCCTGCAGTACATCAGCTACTACCACCCGATGGACTACATCACCAGCCTGGGCCGCGCCTATGAGCTGGAGCAGAGCCCGGCGGCCAAGGACGCGATCGCGCAGATCCTGACCAACAGCCGCATGTGCGCCGAGGGCAAGCGCCCGATCTGCCAGGACACCGGCATCGTCACGATCTTCGTCAAGGTGGGGATGGACGTGCGCTGGGACGGCGCCACCATGGGCCTGACCGACATGATCAACGAGGGTGTGCGCCGCGGCTACACGCACCCCGACAACGTGCTGCGCGCGTCGATCGTCAGCCCGCCCGAAGGCGGCCGCAAGAACACCAAGGACAACACCCCGGCGGTGATCCACTACGAAGTGGTGCCGGGCAACACCGTCGACATCCAGGTCGCGGCCAAGGGCGGCGGCTCGGAGAACAAGTCCAAGTTCGTGATGCTGAACCCGTCGGACTCGATCGTCGACTGGGTGCTGAAGACCGTGCCGACCATGGGCGCCGGCTGGTGCCCGCCGGGCATGCTGGGCATCGGCATCGGCGGCACCGCCGAGAAGGCCATGGTGATGGCCAAGGAATCGCTGATGGAGTCCATCGACATCCAGGACATCATCGCCCGCGGCCCGAAGGACTGGGTCGAGGAACTGCGCGTCGAGCTGTACGAGAAGGTCAACGCGCTCGGCATCGGCGCGCAGGGCCTGGGCGGCCTGGCCACCGTGCTGGACGTCAAGATCATGGCCTGCCCGACGCACGCCGCGTCCAAACCGGTCGCGATGATCCCCAACTGCGCCGCCACCCGCCACGTGCACTTCACGCTGGACGGCAGCGGCCCGGCCAAGCTGGAAGCGCCTGACCTGTCGCAATGGCCGAAGGTCGAGTGGGCACCGAACACCGAGACCTCCAAGCGCGTCGACCTGAACACGCTGACGCCGGAAGAAGTCGCCTCGTGGAAGCCGGGCCAGACCCTGCTGCTCAACGGCAAGATGCTGACCGGCCGCGACGCCGCGCACAAGCGCATCGCCGACATGCTGGCCAAGGGCGAGAAGCTGCCGGTGGACTTCAAGAACCGCGTGATCTACTACGTCGGCCCGGTCGATCCGGTGCGCGACGAGGCCGTTGGCCCGGCCGGCCCCACCACCGCCACGCGCATGGACAAGTTCACCGAGATGATGCTGGCCGAAACCGGCCTGATCTCGATGATCGGCAAGGCCGAGCGCGGCCCGGTGGCGATCGAGGCCATCAAGAAGCACAAGTCGGCCTACCTGATGGCCGTGGGCGGCGCCGCCTACCTGGTGGCCAAGGCGATCAAGGAGGCCAAGGTGGTCGGCTTCGAAGACCTCGGCATGGAAGCGATCTACGAGTTCGACGTCAAGGACATGCCGGTGACGGTTGCGGTGGACAGCGAAGGCACCTCGGTGCACAAGACTGGCCCGGCCGAATGGCAAGCCAAGATCGGCAAGATCCCGGTCGCTGCGCTGTAAGCAAGGCAACGCGGTAGAATCTGCCGTCGCGCTCGAAGAAAGCCGGGTTCCGACCCGGCTTTTTTCTGCCCAATTTTCTGTTGCCCTCCCCTCCCGTGAACCCCGCACCCATCGGCGTCTTCGATTCCGGCCTCGGCGGCCTGTCCGTGCTGCGCGAGATCCGCGCGCTGCTGCCCCATGAATCGCTGCTGTACCTGGCGGATTCAAAATACGCGCCCTATGGCGAGAAGCCCGAGGCCTTTGTCGAGGCGCGCACGCTGCAGGCCTGCGAATGGCTGCTCGGCCAGGGTTGCAAGGCGCTGGTGATCGCCTGCAATACCGCCACCATGCATGCGGTGCAGGCGCTGCGCGAGCGGCTGACGGTGCCGATCATCGGCGTCGAGCCGGGCCTGAAGCCCGCCGCCGCGGCCAGCCGCAGCAAGGTCGTAGGCGTGCTGGCCACCGCCAATACGCTCAAGAGCGCCAAGTTCGCACGGCTGCTGGCATCGCTGGAAGGCGAAAGCCACTTCCTGTGCGAGGCGGGCCTGGGACTGGTGTCGCTGATCGAGCAAGGCGAGACCGACGGCCCGGCCGTGCGCCAGCGCCTGGACGCCTACCTGACGCCCATGCTGGAGGCCGGCGCCGACACGCTGGTGCTGGGCTGCACCCACTACCCTTTTCTCTCCCGCACGATCCGGGCGATGGTTGGCGACCAGCTGGCACTGGTCGACACCGGCAGCGCCATTGCGCGCCAGCTGGCGCGCAAGCTGGCCGAACACAAGCTCGCCGCCGCGCCAGATGGCACCCCTCACGACCGCTTTGCCTCCACCAAGGACGCCGCGCACCTGCGTGCGATGGCAGCCACGCTGCTGCAGGTGGAAGCGGATGCGGAAACGGTGGTGATCGAGCCGGCGCCGGCGCTCTGACCGGCGCCCTTAGAACCCATTTCATAATGAAGAAGGGGCGCATGCGTCCCCTTCTTCATTATGAAATGGGTTCTTACTGCAGGAAGCCCAGTGGCCGGTGCTCCCGCACCTCGGGCTTGATCGCGTGTTCCTGGCGCAGCTGTGCCAGGAACTCATCCGGCGTCAGCGCCTCGCCCAACAGCACGCACTGGCGCTTGACCGTGGCGAAGTCGCCCGGCGTCAGGCAATCCATCATATCCAGCTCACGGCGCATGCTGTCGGTCAGGCCGGCGGCGTCGCCGTCAAGCGCCTCGTCGACAAACATCGCCACGCGCTGCGCGGGCTTGAGGGCCAGGAAGCGGATCTTGAACGAGAAGCGGCGCAGCGCGGCCTCGTCGATGCGATCGAACAGGTTGGTGGTGCAGATAAAGATGCCGTTGAAGCGCTCCATGCCCTGCAGCATCTCGTTGACCTCGGAGATCTCATAGTTGCGCACCGCCTGCTGGCGGCTCTGCATGAAGCTGTCGGCCTCGTCCAGCAGCAGCACCGCCCCATCCTCTTCGGCGCGCGCAAACATGGCGGCGATCTGCTGCTCGGTCTCGCCCACATATTTGCTCATCAGGTCGGAGGCGCGGCGGATCATCAGCGGCAGGTCCAGCTCGGCCGCGATATGCTCGGCCAGCGCGGTCTTGCCGGTGCCGGGCGGGCCGTAGAAGCACAGCGTGCCGCGCTGGCGCACGCGCAGCGCGTCGACGATCTTGACCACCTCGTAGCGGGTTTCCAGGTGCAGGTTTTCCAGCCGGTAGTGCGTGACCACCGGCCGCGCCTCGGCCTCGGGGCGCAGCCCCATGGCGCGGTCGGCGTGTTCCAGCTGGCGCAGGATCAGCGCTTCCACCGGCTCTTCCACGTCGGGCCGCGCCAGCTCGACGAAGCGCGCGGCCGACTGCACCTGTGCCGGCGTCAGCGTCTTGCGCCCGGCCAGCCCGGTGATAAAGGCGTCGCTGACATCCAGCCCGCCCAGGTGCTTGCGGATGATGTTCTCGCGCACCAGTGGCGGCGGAATCTTCAACTCCAGGTGGAACTGGAAGCGGCGCAGGTAAGCGGGGTCGATCTGGCGGATCGAATTGGAGATCCAGATCACCGGCACCGGGTTCTGCTCGAGCGTCTGGTTGACCCAGGCCTTGCCGTTCACCGAGGCGCGCGTGTCTTCCTGGCCGAACAGGCTCATCAGCTCGCGCGCGCTGCCGGGGAAGACGTCTTCCACCTCATCGAACAGCAGCGCGGTATGGGCACGCCCGCGCAGGAAGGCCTGCGACACCTGCAGCGAGCGGTAGCGGTCCTTGCCCGACAGGCTGTTGCCGTCGCGGTCCAGGCAATCGACTTCGTACAGCTCGCAGCCCGCCTCGCGCGCGAGCAGCCGCGCAAACTCAGTCTTGCCGGTACCGGGCGGGCCATAGATCAGCACGTTGACGCCGCTGGCGTGCTGGCGCGTGGCATTGCTCAGCAGCGCGCACAGGTAGCGCGCGTCGGTCTCGACATGGGGATAGTCGGCAGTGGTCAGCGTGGGCGGCGCGGCCGGGCGGGTGAAGACCGCCATCATCTCGGCCTCATTGGCGTAATTGCCCAGCAGCACGTGCAGCAGCCGATCGGACAGCCGCATCAGGTCGCCCAGGTCGGTCACGCTGTTTTCCGGCAGCGGCTGCTCGATCAGGTTCAGCGTCTCCAGCCGCGAGCCGGGCCGCAGCGAGGCGGCCACGTCGGCCGCGCCGGCGCCGGTCAGCCCGGCCAGGATCTGGAACGCTTCCTGGCTGTGCGCCACCTTGCAGTCGACCATCACCGCGCGCAGGTCGCGCTTGTACTTGGCCAGCGCCGCGTACAGCAGCAGCTTGCGCTCGTGCTCGGGCAGGTCCAGCACACGGCTGAGCATGTCGATATTGCGCACCAGCAGCACGCGCTCGCCTTCCAGCCGCTGGGCGATGGCCGCGGCCGACGCGTCGAACACGGCGAACATGTCCTTGGCGTGGTGCTTGACGTACTCGTCCAGGTAATAGAACAGCGCGCTTTCATCGAACGCACTGTTCCACTGGCCGTGGCGGTCCAGGAATTCCTCAGGGGTCAGGCGGGCGGTGCCCTTCCAGGCGGGCATGTCGGCGCAGCGCGCGGCCAGGAAGCGCTGCACGCGCAGCACCACGCCGTACGGCCAAACCATCTCCTGCGCGCTGACGGTCAGGACATCGTTGATATTGCTGCGCAGGTTGAAGCGCGGGCCCAGTGCGCAGACCACGCGCAGGGCAAACTGGGCGCACATCCAGTCCAATGCTGAGCTGGACGATGTGCCAGGCATGGAGCGCAGAATCGTCGATCGGTCATCTTCAGCAAAACGTGTGAAGTCCATGGACGGGTCCCCGAGCGCGCTGTGCGCGATGGCGGGGCCGCGACCGGCGCACCGCCACGTCTGCAGTTTCTTCCTATGCTAGCGCGCTTTGGTGCCAACCGCGCATCCCCGTGCGCAACGGGCGCCGGCGATTGTGGCCTGGGGCACCGAAGCGCAGCCAAGTGCCAGAGCGCGCCAGCGCGCGTGCACCACTGCATCACCTCCCGAAATGCTGCCTGGACTTGCCGGTATAACGTGCCGGGGCAGAAAATTCCAGTTGCGACGCACAAATCACAACAAATAAGAATCATTATCGTTTATACTGGCCAGCTGACACGCTGCCCCAGAGTGGCGCTCCCACGGCAACCCAGTTGAAGGAGCGTTTATCATGGAATTGCTGCTTAGCCTGCTGGTCGGTTGCGGCATCTCGCTAATCCTGTTTTATCGCAAGTGACGGCGCACAGCGCCGCTGCGGTGCCACCGCTGGCAGACTTTTGTTGTTGACACATGTTCGACCAACGCTTCCTCAAGATTACGCTCGCCGTACTGCTGTTCCACGTCGGCCTGCTCTACCTGATCCAAAGCGGCCTGGGCCGCAAGCTGACCGAGGCGGTGATCTCGCCGGAAATCGTCGCGCGCATCATCCCGCTGGAGCCTCCCAAGCAGGAAGCCCCGCCGGAGCCGCCCAAACCCAAGCCCAAGCAGGAAACCCCGCCCAAACAGGTGAGGGTGACCACGCCCAAGCCCACCCCGCCGCAGCCCAAGCCAACCCCGCAGCCGGTAGCCAGCCTGCCGCCGACGCCGAACGCGCCCGAGGCCCCGCCCGCGCCGCCGGCACCCCCAGCACCGGCCGCTGAGCCCGCCCCGGCACCGGTATCCGCCGCGCCGCGCGCAGTCGGCATCGGCGAAATCCAGTGCACGCCGCCGCAACCGAAGTATCCTTCCCAGTCACGCCGCATGGGCGAGACCGGCAAGGCCGTGGTGCGCCTGACCACCGACGAAAGCGGCAAGGTCGTGAAGACTTCCGTCGTATCCTCGAGCGGTTCGTCGCGCCTGGACCAGGCCGCCGTGGAAGCCGTGCAGTCCATGCGCTGCAAGCCTTACCTGGACAACGGCCGCGCCGTCGCCGTCACGGCCCAGCAGCCGATCGGCTTCGAACTGAACTGACCGCCCCAGATTTCCGATCTCTGATCTGACTTAAACCAAGCGAACTCACCAGGAACCAACACATGCAGGACCTCGGACTCTCCCACCTCTGGACGCAAGGCGACTTCGTCATGCGTGCGACCGCGATCATTCTGCTGATCATGTCGCTCGCCTCATGGATCGTGATCCTTACCAAGGCGTGGGATCTGGTGCGCCTGAAGAAGATGGCGCACGGCGCGGAAAAGCGCTTCTGGCACTCGGACGATTTCGACCACGCGCTCGAAACCCTGGGCGCCAGCGATGCCAACCCGTTCCGCACGCTGGCCATCGCCGGCAAGGAAGCCGCCCAGCACCATCGCGCCAGCCAGCCGCAGCTGCACGACGTGATGGACATCTCCGACTGGCTGACCCGTTCGCTCAAGAGCTCCATCGATGATTCGGTGGCGCACATGCAGTCGGGTCTGGCAGTGCTGGCCTCGGTGGGCTCGACCGCACCGTTCGTCGGCCTGTTCGGCACCGTGTGGGGCATCTACCACGCGCTGATCGGCATCGGCGCCTCGGGCGTGCCGACCATCGACAAGGTTGCCGGCCCCGTGGGCGAGGCGCTGATCATGACCGCCTTTGGCCTGGCCGTGGCGATTCCCGCCGTGCTGGGCTATAACGCCCTTACCCGCGGCAACAAGTCGGTGATCTCGAAGCTCAACCGCTTTGCCCACGACCTGCACGCCTACTTCGTCACCGGCGCGCGCGTGCGCCCCACCGGCGCCCGCACCGAAGACGGCACCGTGCGCCTGGCCGCGGCACAGCGCTAAACCGCTAGCAAGGAAGTCATCATGGCATTCGGTACTCTCGACAGCGACGACGACGAGGTGATGAGCGAGATCAACATGACGCCACTGGTCGACGTCATGCTGGTGCTGCTGATTATCTTCATCATCACCATCCCCGTGATCAACCACGCGGTGAAGATCGACCTGCCGCGCGCCACCAACACCCCGAACGACCCGAAGCCGCAGAGCATCAACGTCTCGATCGACGCCAGTGGCAAGGTCTTCTGGAACCAGGTGGAAGTGGACCAGGCCACGCTGGAAAGCAATATCGCGCTGGCCGCGCAGCAGCAGCCGCAGCCTGAGCTGCACCTGCGCGCGGACCGCGAGGTGCGCTACGAGCGCGTGGCCGAGGTCATGGCCGCCGCGCAGCACGGCGGCCTGGGCAAGATCGGCTTTATCACCGAACCCAAGCAGTAGGCGGGCGCCACCAGGCGCTCCGGAACGGCAAAGGGCACCTCAGGGTGCCCTTTGCCGTTGATGCCGCCGATTCGTGCGACCAGCCTGCGCTGCGTCGTCGCCGCGGCCCCTTCCCCGCCGCTCATGGTCGTTCCGCGAATCTTAGTCGGAAGCTATTGTAATGATAACGATTCTTATTTAATATCTTTCCATCGACTGCGCCATGACCGGCGCGCCCTTTTTGCAGAACGGAGCCAGAAGATGAGCACACTTTCCCTGCCGCTGTCGCAACCGCGTGAAGTCACCCGCCGCCGGCTGTCGCTGCGCCGCGTCGAGGTCGCCGCGCAACCGCGCCGCGAGGCCAGCGCGAAGGCAGCACCGTCGACCATCGCATCCGTGAAGTCCGCGGTAGCGGCCCTGCCCGCCCGGCTGGAGGCACTGGTGCGCGACAGCCTGTCGCCGGCACCTGCCGGCGAGCCGGTGGCCCTGGACGCCATCATGCACGGCGCCAGCACCCTGCCGATCCTGCACAACGGCGAGGTCTACACGCTGCGCGTCACGCGCTACGGCAAGCTGATCCTGACGAAATGACGCGGCCCTGGGGCGCGATACCGCAAGGTTGAAGCCAGAGGGAAGCGATCGAGACCCGCGTTGGGCGCGGGTGCCACGTACGTGGCAGTAAAAACTCTTGTGGGGACCACCTCGGAACGAGGTGTTGGGGCAGTAGCCAGGTACTGGTGTCGCGGGCGGGATTCAGACCCCACGCCGGACCGACCGTACCCAGCCATGCCCTCTTTTATGCCGCCCCGCAGGCCATGCCTGCGGGGCATTTTCATGTGCCGGCACAGTGGCCGGCGCAAGGGCTTTACAGGCCCAGTGCAGCGATGCCGGCACGCGCGATCTGCGCGTCTTCGGTCGACTTCACGCCCGACACGCCCACGGCACCGACCACCTGATCGTTGCAGACGATGGGCACGCCGCCCTCCAGCATGCCTTGCAGCACCGGCGCCGTCATGAACGAGTAGCGGCCGTTGTTGATCATGTCTTCGTAGACCTTCGACTCACGACGGCCCAGCGACGAGGTACGGGCCTTCTCGCCGGCAATGTAGGCCGAGATCGGAGCGGCACCATCCAGGCGCTGCATCGCCAGCATATGGCCGCCATCGTCCACCACGACGATCGACACGGCCCATTGATGATTCTTCGCCTCGGTTTCCGCTGCGGCCATGATCTTCTTCACGTCGTCTGCCGTCAGAACCGTCTTTTGCTGCATGCCACTCTCCTGGTCATTCATTTGGTTGAGGCCGAAGTATAGCGCCGCGCCCCGGCCATCGTCATGACAGGCGCCCCGTTGCGGTGCGCCGGGGCACGGGCAAAAACAAGAATGGCCCGCGTTCAGCGGGCCATTCATCATGCACGGACAACAGCGATTCAGGCGCCGTCTGTGAACGGATCCGGCTTGCCCATGCGTGCGCCGTCGGTAAACGGATCGGGCTTGCCGATGCGCGCGCCATCGGTGAACGGATCGGGCTTGCCGAGGCGGGCACCGTCGGTGAACGGATCCACCTTGCCCATCTTGGCACCATCGGTGTATGGGTCCGTCTTGCCGACCCTGGAGCCGTCCAGGTATGGATCGACCTTGCCGACGGAGGCAAATGCGGAGGTGGAAAGCGCGCCCAGCGCGGCCAGCGCTGCGACGGCAGCAACGGCTTGTGTGATCTTCATGGATATTCCCCTTGCTATTCTTTGGTTGGCGGAGGCACCGTGCAGCACTTTGGGGCGCCGTCATCACGATGTCACGATAACAGTTTAGGGGGAAACCCTTACATCGATAGAGGGGATGCTTTGAGCAGTCTGTTCAAATAATTTGACTACTCTGAGCAAGGGGGCGAATTTCCGGGAACTGGCTCCAGCGCCTCATGTCGCAGTGCGGCAGGAAAAAGGAAGGGGCCCCCGGAGGGCCCCTTCTCTTTCAAAAAGCTTGCGTAGATCGAACGACGATCAGTCGTCGCGCCAACGGCCGTGACCATGACCATGGCCACGATAGTATCCCGGCGGGCCATAGTAGCCGCGGTGGCCGCCGTAATAACGCGGCGGGCCGTAGTAGCCAGGACCGTAGTAGACCGGACGCGGGCGTACCACCACCGGGGGCGGGCCGTAGTAGACCGGCGCAGGCGCCACCACGACAGGCGGCGGTGCATAGTAAGCCGGGGCCGGCGGATAGTAGGCCGGCGCGCCAACCACCACGCCCGGCACCCCAATTGCCACGCCGACGCTCACATGGGCCATTGCTGCCCCGGACGCAAGCCCGGCTGCGACACCGAATGCTGCGAGCCACCAACGTTTCATATCCGCCTCTCAAAGTGAGATTTCTCTTACTCCGTATTGTAGGGCTTCGGAATTTTCCAGGTGCAACGGCGAGGTCGACATTGTTACCAGCCGTAACAGTGGCGTCACATTTTTCGCGCTTGCATCCGGGATGCGGAGCCACCACAATACCGGGCTTGCCGTGCGGCCGTGGAGAAATTGGTAGACTCAGCAGACTTAAAATCTGCCGCCTTTCCAGGCTTACGGGTTCGAGTCCCGTCGGCCGCACCAGGGCGTACAGCCGCCCACCCCTTCGGCTCCCGGCCCCAAACAAAAAAGGGGGCCATCGCCCTAATGCCGTTCAGTTAAGGTCCTTTCTGAGGAACCGGACGGTGTAGCGCTTAGGCAGGGCTTTGACCACGCGGGGGCACTTACGCCCCCGTCGTTTTTGGACGATCGCCAACTGAAGTTTGGCCCGCATGCGCTGCAGATGGGCCGGCAGCTTGCCTGGGGCCATGCCGGCTGCCCAGGTCAGTTCGCCCTGTATCAGGCGCAAGGCCAGCACAAAGCTCAGGTCGGTAGGCTCGACGCGGGCCTCGAGCGCAGCCTTGGCCATCTCCAGACGCACCAGGTTGTACGCAATCAGTGCCCCCCAGATTTCCTGATGCACGCCCTCAGGCTGGCGGCTGCGCAAGGTCAGTTCGGCCCCGAGCATCGTCTGCTTCAGTTCCCGATAGCTGGTTTCGATTTCCCAACGGCGCCGGTAGCACGCAAGGATATCGGCGGCCTTGAAGCGCCGACGGTCCGTCAACGAGGTCAACAGGACGCGCTCTGACTCCTCGTCCCGGATCGCGCGAGCTGTCCAGGTCTCTGGCAAGGCTGGATTCTTGCGGCGAGCCTGAGGGGAGACCTTCATCTGAACGATGCCATCATCCGCACTGCCTGAGAGCAGCTCCCACTGCAGATTCTTTTTCGCTGGGATCAGGAAGTGGCGCTCGCTGCCGCCCATGCGCAATCCCCACAGGATCTCTGCGGCCAGAAAGCCTTTATCAAAGATCGTCAGCGAATCATCCGGGATCCGCTCAATAAGCGGCTTGGCATAGAGCATCTCATTGCAGCCGTAACG
>NZ_JBXAHL010000039.1:0-75907 GCF_058795055.1 Cupriavidus sp. GW823-FHT06D04
GGCAAGTTAACAGCTCGACACCTTGTTTACAACCCCTGCAAAGAAAAATGCCGTTCAGACTTAACTGAACGGCATTAGGGCCATCGCCCCCTCTTCTGATGCCTTCAGGTCCGCGCGCGCGTCAGGACATCGCGTAGCACATCAGCGCACCCACTCCCATCAGGAACACGAACAGCACACCGGCCAGCGCCAGCGGCTTGCGTCCGGCGCGCACCAGGTCGCCGATGCGGGTGTGCAGGCCGATCGCCAGCATCGCGCAGGCCAGCAGCCAGTTGTCCAGCGCGATCAGCGGCGCCTTCCAGGCGGTGGGCACGGTGCCGGCCGAGTTGACCGCCATCACTGCGACAAACCCCACCGCGAACCACGGCACCGACTTCAGGATGCCACGCAGGCGGCTGCCGCCGGCAGTGCCTTGCTCCGCTTGCGCACCGCCCTGCGGCCACAGCGCCATCACCAGCAGCAGCGGACCCAACGCCAGCACGCGCACCATCTTGGCCACCACGGCAGCGTCGGCGGTCGGCTCGCTGATCATCTTGCCGGCGGCGATCACCTGGGCCACCTCGTGCAGCGTCGCGCCGGTGAAAATACCGAACATGCGCTCGCTGACGGCCCAGTGCCAGTGGCCGGTCGCCAGTTCGTACAGATAGGGATAAAGCAGCATGCCGACGGTGCCGAACAGCACCACCGTCGCCACCGCCACGGCGGTCTGCTTGTCGTCGGTGCGCACCACCGACGATACGGCGATGGCCGCGGCGGCACCGCAGATGGCGCTGCCGGAGCTGACCAGGATCGCTTCGCGGCGGCTCAGGCCGAAGAACCTCGTACCCACCCAGGTGCCGAACAGTAGCGTGGCCACCAGCATGGTCAGCGGCACCACGATGCCCGGCAGGCCGAGCGCGACGATCGAGGCAAAGGTCAGGCGCAGTCCGTACAGCGCCACACCCAGGCGCAGCAGGTAGTGGCGTGCGACCTGCATTCCGGGCGCCAGCGGTGCCAGCCAGTGGCGCGGCAGCGTATTGGCCGCAACCATGCCGGCACACATGGCCAGCGTCAGCGCGCTGAGACCATAGCGCGCCACGGCCGGATGCTCGGCCAGCGCAATCGCCAGCCAGGCAATGCCGCCCAGCGGGACCAGCGTCAGCAGGCGCTGCGACCACGGCGGCGGCAAGGCCGGCGCGGCGGCCGGGGTGGTGCGGGGGGCGGAGACGGAGGACATGGCAGGCTCGGGTCGTGTTCTTTAGTGACTCAAGCGTACTGGCGCCCAGCTAACCCGTAAAACGGGTAATATCGTTATGTGTTATTGATTATATCGATATGAACCACCGCCCCGACCCCCGGCCTGAACACCGCCCCCTGCGCCTGACGCTGCGCCAGCTGTCCGTCTTCGTCGCCGTGGCCCAGCATGGCAGCACCATGGCGGCGGCGCAGGCACTTGCGATGTCGCAGTCGGCTGTCAGCGCCTCGCTGGCCGAGCTGGAGCGCGCGCTCGACAGCCCGCTGTTTGACCGCGTGGCCCGCCGGCTCAGCATCAACGAGACCGGCCGCCAGTTTTTCCCGCGCGCGCTGTCGCTGCTGGACCAGGCCCAGGAATTGGAGCGCTTTGCCACCCAGACCGGCGTGCAGTTGCGCATCGCGGCCAGCAATACCATTGGCAGCTACATCCTGCCGCCGCTGCTGGCGGGCTTTCGCCATTCGCGCAGCGGACCGTGCACGCTGGATCTGCGCATCGGCAATACCCGCGAAGTGCTGCAATCGTTGCTGCAGTTCGACGCCGATATCGGCCTGGTCGAAGGCGCCAGCCATGAGCGCGACCTGCGCAGCGTGCGCTGGTGCGATGACGAGATGGTGGTGGTGGTCGGCCCCTCGCATCCGCTTGCGGCCGTGCCGCATGACCTGGTGGCGCTGCGCGATGCCGAGTGGATCGTACGCGAGCCCGGCTCGGGCACGCGCGAGGTCATCGAGGAACGGCTGATGCCGCTGCTGGGCGAACTGCGCTTCGCGCTGGAACTGGGCAACGCCGAAGCCATCAAGCGCGCCGTGATGAGCGGCTTCGGCGTCAGCTGCCTGTCGCTGCATGTGGTGCGCGATGAGCTGGAACGCGGCACGCTGGTGGCGATCCGCGATGGCCTGCCACGCATCGTGCGGCCGCTGCAGCTGGTGGTGCACCAGGACAAGTTCCCGACCCAGGGGCTGCTGGCCTTTACCGAATACCTGCGCACCATGGCGCCGAGGATCGGCGGCTGAGCCGCACCCGGGCTCCGGTCAGGCCGGCTGCGGATCCGCGCTGCGATTGCGCCGCGCCGTGTACAGGTCGAGCAGGTGGAACAGCACCGGATTGAGCATGATCGACAGCAGCGCCCCGGCCAGGATCAGCGCCTGGCCGCGCTCGGGCAGGATCTTCAGGTAGACGCCGAGGCTGGCGAGAATGAACGAGAACTCGCCGATCTGCGCCAGGCTCACGGCAATGGTCATGCCGGTCTGCCCGGAATGCCCGAAGGCACGCACGATGGCCAGCGCCGCCAGCGACTTGCCCACCACGATGATAAACACCGTCGCCAGCACGCCCCACGGGTCGTTGACCAGCACCATCGGGTCGAACAGCATGCCCACGGATACGAAGAAAAGCACGGCGAAGGCATCGCGCAGCGGCAGCGACTCTTCGGCCGCACGATGGCTGAACTCGGACTCCGCCAGCACCATGCCGGCAAAGAACGCGCCCAGCGCGAACGAGACGCCAAAGAGCGCATAGGCGCCGTAGGCCACGCCCAGCGCCGTCGCCAGCACGCCCAGGCGGAACATCTCGCGGTTGCCGGTCCAGACGATGCGCTCCAGCATCCACGGGATAAAGCGCCGGCCGATCACCAGCATCACCGCGACGAAGGCAGCCACCTTGCCCAGCGTCGCGAAGATCGCGAACACCACCTCGCCGGTAGCAGGCGCGGCCTCGCCCGATGTTTCGCCGGCCCCCGCCAGCAGACCTGCCATGGCCGGCAGCAGCACCAGGGCCAGCACCATCGCCAGGTCTTCCACGATCAGCCAGCCGACCGCGATGCGGCCCTGCGGCGACTCCACCAGGTCGCGCTCCTGCAGGGCCTTGAGCAGCACCACGGTGCTGGCCACCGACAGCGCCAGCCCGTACACCAGCCCCTGCCCCCAAGACCAGCCGAAGCCCCAGGCCACCAGCATGCCCATCAGCGTGGCGATGCCAATCTGCACCACCGCCCCCGGAATGGCGATGCGCTTGACCGCCATCAGGTCCTTGATCGAAAAGTGCAGTCCCACGCCGAACATCAGCAGGATCACGCCAAGCTCGGCCAACTCCGGCGCCAGGGCCTGGTCGGCGGTATAGCCGGGCGTATGCGGTCCGACCACGATGCCCGCGCACAGGTAGCCGATCAGCGGCGGCAGGCGCAGCCGGCTGGCGATGGCGCCAAGGATAAAGGCCAGGACGATACCGCCGACGATGGTACTGATAAGCGGGGTGGCGTGATGCATGCGTGCGGGATTCCTCGTGTCAGGGGCTGAACGGCTAACCCGCTCCCTGCCCTGGCAACCGCGACAGCGCATCCGGCGCGCACCAGCGGTCAGCGCGGGAAAGTCGCCGCAACAATCGGCAGCAGCATCGGAACGGGGAAGAACGGGAAGTGCCGCAGCGGCCCCGGACACGCCAGCGGCGCGTCACGGATCGGGGATGGCGATTGACATGCGGCCCCGCTATCCATCACGCGGAGCCCCCCGAAAAGCGTACGACAGGAGTAATGTAACATGCCCGCCACGTGCCCGAGGCGCGGAGATGGCGGACGATCCGGTGCCTGCTTGCCTGAACGCGAGGTGAGAACTGGCCCGGAAAACAAAAACGGCGCCGCGAGGCGCCGTTCTGCATGCAACTGGAGGCGGAGGTCGGAATCGAACCGGCGTACACGGCTTTGCAGGCCGCTGCATAACCACTCTGCCACCCCGCCAGGTGACGTGCTGCTGGATTGTATCCGCATTCAGCCGATGCTGCCGGAGCCCAGCTTCCGGCAATGTCTTGCGGCGATTCAACCCAAACAAAAAGGGAAGCGGTGCTTCCCTTTGGGGATTGGAGCGGGAGACGAGTCTCGAACTCGCGACCTCAACCTTGGCAAGGTTGCGCTCTACCAACTGAGCTACTCCCGCATACAACTTTTTACTGCCAGCCCCGCATCGTGCGAGGCACGCTGCCGGACCTTCTTTAACCTGGAGCGGGAGACGAGTCTCGAACTCGCGACCTCAACCTTGGCAAGGTTGCGCTCTACCAACTGAGCTACTCCCGCAGGGGCACTACCAAAATCCAACTAAGGTGTTTTATGCTGCAACACGCTGTTATCTCACAACATCTTGCGTTAAACCAACCCTATCTCGCTGCTTTCGTTTGCGTCGTCAGCAACGAGAATGAGATTATGCAAAGAACTGCTCTCGTCGTCAACACCTTTTCAAAAATTCTTTTCACTTTTGCGCGCCGGCGCGCGCCACCATCCCGCTGCGCTCGCGGATCTGCGGCCAGGCAAGCTTCATGTAATAGAACATCGACCACAGCGTCAGCACTGCCGCCACGTAGATCATCCACGTGCCGAGCAGGTGAGCATCGAAGCCGAGCAGGCGGTCGCTGTACAGCAGCAGCGGGATCGCCACCATCTGCACCGTGGTCTTGAGCTTGCCGAGGAAGTTCACCGCGACGCTCTTGGAAGCGCCGATCTGCGCCATCCATTCACGCAGCGCCGAAATGGTGATCTCGCGCCCGATGATCACCAGCGCGATCAGGTCCGTGACCCGGCCCAGCGCCAGCAGCGAAAGCAGCGCCGCCGTCACCATCAGCTTGTCGGCGACCGGGTCCAGGAAGGCGCCGAACGACGAGGTCTGGTTCCAGCGCCGCGCAAGGAACCCGTCCAGCCAGTCCGTGACCGCGGCAATGATGAAAAACGACGCCGCCGTCAGGTTCTTGGCATGCATCGGCAGCCACGCGTCGGGCAGGTAGAACACGCCTACCACCAGTGGAATCATGGCGACACGAAGCCAGGTCAGCAGGATCGGGAAATTGAAGGGCATGGAACTCGGGCGGCGGGGGACGGTAACCAATCTTGCGATTGTCGCCGATTTCCGGACCAATCGACCATCATTGGCCAATTTCCCACCCCGCACCGCCCCGCGGCCCCGCGCGCTCAGTGCAACTGCCGGTAGATCTCTTCGGCCAGGCCGCGTGAAATGCCCTCGACGCTGGCCAGCTCATCGATGCTGGCGGCCATCACGCCGCGCAGCCCGCCAAAGCGGGTCAGCAGCTTCTGGCGCCGGCGCGCGCCGATGCCCTCGATCTCTTCCAGGCGCGAGGTGGTGCGCGTCTTGGCGCGGCGCGCGCGCATGCCGGTGATGGCAAAGCGGTGCGCCTCGTCGCGGATCTGCGCCACCAGCATCAGCGCGGCGCTGCCCTGCCCCAGCTCCAGCGAGGGACGGCCATCGGCGAACACCAGCGTCTCCAGGCCGACCTTGCGGCCCTCGCCCTTGGCCACGCCGACCAGCAGCCCGATATCCAGCCCAAGCTCTTCGAACACCTGCCGCGCCACCTCGACCTGGCCCTTGCCGCCGTCGATCAGCACGATCTGCGGCACCTGCGCCGCGGCTTCGCTGCCGGCCTCCATGCCGCCGTCTTCCTGGATCTGCTCGACCAGCTTCTGGTAGCGCCGCGTCAGCACCTGGCGCATGGCCGCGTAGTCATCGCCCGGGATGATGTCCTGAATGTTGTAGCGGCGGTATTCGCTGTTCTGCATGTCGTGGTGGTGGTACACCACGCACGACGCCTGGGTGGCCTCGCCGGCGGTATGGCTGATGTCGAAGCACTCCGCGCGCAGCAGCGCCAGGTCTTCCAGATCCAGCCCGATGGTTTCGGCCAGCGCGCGCGTGCGCGCCTCCTGGCTGCCCTGCTCGGCCAGCCGGCGCGACAGCGCCAGCGCCGCGCCCTGCTGCGCCATCTCCAGCCAGACCTTGCGCTGGCCCTGCGGCTGGCGCACCAGCGTGACCTTGCGCCCGGCGTGCAGCGTCAGCGCCTCGAGCACCGTGGCATCGTCCGGCGCATGGCTGACGACGATGATGGGCGGCGCCGGCTGCTCCAGGTAGTGCTGCACCATGAAGGCCGACAGCACCCGCGTGGCGATGCGGTCGACGGTCAGCGGCAGCGCGGCTGCGGCGCTGTCCGCCCCATCCTCGCGCTCCTCGGCGCGTTCATCGGCATCCTCGACGATCATCGCCGCTTCGTCGGCATGGGCCGGGAAGTAGGCCTTGTCGCCCAGATGGCGGCTGCCGCGCACCATGGCCAGGTTGACGCAGGCACGCCCGCCCTCCACCGCCACGGCCAGCACGTCGATATCGCGCGCCTGCCCGCCCACTTCTTCCACCGCCTGGCGCTTGAGCACGGTCGACAGCGCCGCGATCTGGTCGCGCACGGCCGCGGCCTGCTCGAATTCCAGCCGCTCGGCGTGCTGTTCCATCTTGCCCTGCAGGCCCTCCAGCACCTCGGTCTGGCGGCCTTGCAGGAAGCGCGCCGCGTTGGCGACGTCGCGCGCATAGTCTTCTTCGCTGATGGCGTTGACGCACGGCCCGGTGCAGCGGTGGATCTGGTGCAGCAGGCACGGCCGCGTGCGGTTGTTGAAGACGGTGTCCTCGCAGGTGCGCAACTGGAACACCTTCTGCAGGATCTGCATGCTCTCGCGCACCGCATAGGCGCTCGGGAACGGCCCGAAGTACTGGTGCTTGCGGTCGGTGGCGCCGCGGTAGTACGCCATGCGTGGGAAGCGGTGCCCGGTCAGCTTCAGGAACGGGTACGACTTGTCGTCGCGGAACAGGATGTTGTAGCGCGGCGCCAGCGCCTTGATCAGGTTGTTCTCGAGCAGCAGCGCCTCGGCCTCGGTGCGCACCACCGTGGTATCGATGCGGGCAATGCGCGCCACCATCATCGCAATGCGCGGCGACAACTGGGTCTTGTTGAAATAGCTCGATACCCGCTTCTTCAGGTCGCGCGCCTTGCCCACGTACAGAACATTGCCGGCAGCATCGAAATAGCGGTACACGCCCGGCAGGCCGGGCAGGCGGGAAATGACCGGGCGCGGATCGAACGGCTCCGGCGGCGCTTCAACAGACGCCTCGGCAGTCACCTCGGCTGGCTGGGCGGCCGGCGTTTCGGGCGGCATTTCGGCCGGAACTTCGTCGGCGGGTTTCGGGGAATCGGGTTGCTGGTCGGACATTGGGGACGGTGACCGCTACACGGCCTGCGCGCATCAAAACGGCATGGCCTCTAAAATCGCAAGTTTAGAGCAATTCAGCGCGCGCCCCGCCCGCGCGCCCCTCACCTGTCATGCCTATCCGCTCCTGGGACATCTTCTGCACCGTAATCGACAACTTCGGCGACATCGGCGTCTGCTGGCGGCTGGCCCGCCAGCTGGCAGAGCATGGGCACGCGGTGCGGCTGTGGGTCGATGACCTGGCCAGCTTCGCGCGGCTGGCGCCGGAACTCGATACCGGCGCCACCGTGCAGCGCCTGGCGGGCGTGGAGATTCGTCCGTGGCGGCCGGGTGGCGATAGCGACGTGGATGACACCGCCGGGGTCGAGCCACACGATGCCGTCATCGAAGCCTTCGCCTGCGATGTGCCGCAAGCCTTCCTGGCCCGCATGGCCGCGCGTGACCCCAAACCCGCCTGGATCAACCTGGAATACCTGAGCGCCGAGCCGTGGGTACGGGAGCACCATGCGATGCCCTCGCCCCATCCGCGGCTGCCGCTGGTGAAGCATTTCTTCTTCCCCGGCTTCGAGCCGGGCACCGGCGGCCTGCTGCGGGAATCGATGCTGGGCGCGCAGCGCGCAGCCTTCCTCAGCGGCACGGCCGCCCAGGCGGCCTTGTGGCACCGGCTGAGCGTGACACCCCGGCCCGATGCGCTGCGCGTGAGCCTGTTTGCCTACCGCAACCCGGCCCTGCCCGTGCTGCTGGAGCAATGGCGCGATGCCGCCGAGGCGGTCCATTGCCTCGTGCCCGCAGGCCTGGCCGCGGACCAGGTCGCCGAATGGCTGGGCACCCCGCTGCGGATTGGCGATCCGGTGCAACGCGGCAGCCTGTGCGTGCAGCTGATCCCTTTCGTACGCCAGGAGCACTTTGACGAACTGCTGTGGGCCTGCGACCTGAACTTCGTGCGCGGCGAGGATTCCTTCGTGCGCGCGCAGTGGGCGACACAGCCGCTGGTGTGGCATATCTACCCGCAGGACGATGCCGCGCACCGGACGAAGCTCGATGCCTGGCTCGACCTGTTTCGCCAGAGCGGCGTGGCGCCGGAAGCGGCCAGCGCGCTGACGGAGTTCTGGCACGCCTGGAACGGTTTTGGCGTTCCCCTCGACTGGCCGCGCCTGCGTGCGCACCTGCCGGCACTTGCTGCAATCGCACCGCGCTGGGAGCGGCGCATGCAGCATCCCGGCGATCTTGCCGCCAACCTGGTGGCCTTTTGCGAAAATCAGGTAAAATGATCGGTTGATTCAAATGGCGACCGGGCCGGAGAACCAGGGCCTTTCCCAGGCGTCAGACTGACACTGGGCGAAGACCTGAATGCAAGCTGAGCACGGGGTCGCGAGCGCGTGAACGCCTCTCGTTGGGGCTCACAGGCTCACCGCAGGTGATGCCGGCAGCGCGCCTTCGCCATTCCAAATTCCTACTTTCTATTTCAGGAAAACAGTTCAGATGAAAATCGCACAGGAACTCCGCGTCGGTAACGTGTTCATGATCGGCGGCGATCCGATGGTCGTGCAGAAGGCCGAATACAACAAGTCGGGCCGCAACGCCGCTGTGGTCAAGATGAAGTACAAGAACCTGCTGACGGACGCACCGGGCGAGTCGGTGTTCAAGGCCGACGACAAGTTCGAAGTCGTGGTGCTCGAGCGCCGCGAATGCACCTACTCGTACTTCGCTGACCCGATGTACGTGTTCATGGACGCCGACTACAACCAGTACGAAGTCGAGAAGGACAGCATGGGCGACTCGCTGAACTACCTCGAAGACGGCATGAATGTTGAAGTGGTGTTCTACAACGACAAGGCCATCTCGGTTGAAATGCCGACCACGCTGGTCCGCGAAATCGTCTACACCGAGCCGGCCGTCAAGGGCGACACCTCGTCGGGCAAGGTGCTCAAGGGCGCCAAGATCAACACCGGCTTCGAGCTGCAAGTGCCGCTGTTCTGCAACATCGGCGACAAGATCGAAATCGACACCCGCACCGGCGAATACCGTAGCCGCGCCAACTAAGGCGCTCGCTTCGCCCCGCTTCAGCGCGGGGCCGGTCAACAAAAATGGCAGCCTCGGCTGCCATTTTTGTTTCTGCACGCAGCCCCGTTCAGGCGATCAGGTCGTGCTCTTTCAGCGTGCGCAGCGCGGCGCGGTACTCGCCTTCCTGGTGCAGCTTGTTCCAGTCCAGTGGCTTCCTGCGCGCGAACAGCTTGCGGATGCGGCGCTGCGAGGTCTTGTCGATGCCCACGTCCAGCTCGCTAAGCAACTGGTCGGCGCGCTCCGGATGGTTGCAGATCAGCACCATGTCGCAGCCCGCGGTCAGCGCGGCGCGCGCGGCCTCGGTGACATTGCCGGCGACGCTGGCGCCTTCCATGCTGAGGTCGTCGCTGAAGATCACGCCCTCGAAGCCCAGCTGGGCGCGCAGCACATCCTGCAGCCAGTAGCGCGAGAAGCCGGCCGGGTTCGGGTCGACC
The DNA here is from genome assembly GCF_058795055.1 of Cupriavidus sp. GW823-FHT06D04. Lineage (NCBI taxonomy): Bacteria > Pseudomonadati > Pseudomonadota > Betaproteobacteria > Burkholderiales > Burkholderiaceae > Cupriavidus > Cupriavidus sp. GW823-FHT06D04. The sequence goes on from NZ_JBXAHL010000039.1 coordinate 9,749, forward strand.
TTGGGGTAGATCACGTGCGCGGGCATCACCGAAGACAGCGACAGGCCCAGCCATTCATACGGGCGCGCATCCTGCTCCAGGATCTCGTCCAGCGAGCGCTCGTCGACCGGGATCGCCACGTGCGAATCGGCCTCGACATAGCCGTGGCCGGGGAAGTGCTTGCCGCAGTTGCTCATGCCGGCCAGCAGCAGGCCGTGGTTCAGGTGGCCGGCCAGCATCGACACCACGCGCGGATCGGCGTGGAAGGCGCGGTCGCCGATCACGGCGCTGCGGCCGTAGTCCAGGTCCAGCACCGGGGTGAAGCTCAGGTCGATGTCACAGGCGCGCAGCTCGGCGGCCAGCACGTAGCCGCAGGCCACGGCGGCCTTGGTCGCGGCCAGCACGTCGCGCTCCCACAGCCCGCCCAGGCGGTGCATCGCCGGCAGGTGGGTGAAGCCGTCGGTCTTGCAGCGCTGCACGCGCCCGCCTTCATGGTCGATGCAGATCAGCACGTCGTCGCGCACTGCTCGGATCGCGCGCGTCAGCGCCAGCAGTTGCGCGCGCGACTCGAAATTGCGCGCGAACAGGATCACGCCGCCGGTCAGCGGATGCGCGATGCGGCGCGCATCCTCCGCGTCGAGCTGCTTGCCGACGACGTCGAGGACCACCGGGCCCGGCCGCTTGCCGGAGTTCTTCTTGGACATGGAAGTTGTTGGATTCACAAGGCTGTAGGTTAGGAAGCCGCCCCGCCCGCACGCTCGGCAATGGCGAAGGCGACGGCAAAGTCGTGCTCGTCACTGACACTGACCCGCACGGTGAGCCCGCGTTCCGCCAGCCATGCGGCCAGCTCGCCATGGCACACCGCCGTGGGCTCGCCGGACGGCAGGTTCATCAGCTCCATCGCGCGCCACGTCATCGGCCAGCGCATGCCCAGGCCGATGGCCTTGGAGAACGCCTCCTTGGCAGCGAAGCGCGTGGACAGGAAAGCCAGCCCGCGCTTTTCGGAACGCGCCTTGCGGGCGTGGTACTTGGCCAGCTCATCGGGGCCCAGCACCTTCTCCGCGAAACGGCCGTTGGTGCGTTCCATCACGCCCTGCACGCGGGCGATCTGGATGATGTCGGTGCCGACGCCGTAGATCACGCCGGGGCGCCCGCGGCAGGGTAGCGCGTGCCCAGGCGCGCGGCGACCATGATGGCCTTCATCTCGCGCACCGCGTTCTCCCAGCCCGCGAACACCGCATGCGCCACGATCGCGTGGCCGATGTTCAGTTCCTTGATGCCGGGCAGCGCGGCAATCGGCTGCACATTGGTGTAGTGCAGGCCATGGCCGGCGTTGACCACCAGGCCGTGCTTCTGGCCGGCATCGACGCCATCGGCGATGCGGCGGAACTCGAGCGCCTGCTCATCGGGCGTATGCGCATCGGCATAGCGGCCGGTATGCAGCTCGATCACCGGCGCGCCGCACGCGGCCGCGGCGGCGATCTGGTCGGCATCGGCATCGATGAACAGCGACACGCGGATGCCGGCGCCGGCCAGCTGCGCGCACGCCGCCTTGACCTGCTCGAAACGCCCGGCCACATCCAGCCCGCCCTCGGTGGTCACTTCCTCGCGGCGCTCCGGCACCAGGCACACGTCCTGCGGACGGATTTCACAGGCGATGTCGAGCATCTCCTGCGTGATCGCGCATTCCAGGTTCATGCGCGTGGCCAGTTGCGGGCGCAGCGCGCGCACGTCGGCATCGCGGATATGGCGGCGGTCTTCGCGCAGGTGCAGCGTGATCAGGTCGGCGCCGGCCTGTTCCGCCAGCAGCGCGGCGCGGATGGGATCGGGGTACACGGTGCCGCGCGCGTTGCGCAGCGTGGCGACGTGGTCAATATTGACGCCAAGGTCGATGACGCCCGGATTTGCGTGGAAGATCATGCGAGCAGGTGCAGGAGTAAGTCGGAGGGTTCTTGAGTCGGTCAGAGATACTGCAGGTCGATCAGTATCTGGCGCGTCTTCAGTGGCGCGCCTTGCAGATAATAATGCAGCAGGAACCGCATCAGCGCGCGGCTTTGCGCGGCGGTCTGCGCGCGGCTGTAATCGTCCTGCGCCATGTCCAGCAGCGTCTGGCCAGTGACCACCGGCCACGACGACGGGTCGCTCGGCTGCGCGCGGCGCACGCCGCGCTCTGGCTGGTAGACATAGTCCAGGCCTGGCTGGACCCGCTCGCCGGTGCTCAGGCACTGGTCGAAGGCCACCGCGAAGCCGGTTTCCTGCAGCAGCACGCGTTCAAAGCTGCGCAGCACCAGCCCGGCTTGCTCGCCGTGCGCCAGCCGCGTCAGCGTCGTCAGGTAGTGGCGGAACAAGGCCGGATGCGCGTCCTCGCGCGGGCAGAAGCGCATCAGCAGCTCGTTCAGGTAGAACGCCGACAGCAGCGCGTCGCCGTCCAGCGGCGGCATGCCGCCGACCCACTCGGCCTTGGTCAGGGTCTTGACCTCGCCGCGGCCGCTCCATGACACCGAGACCGGGTGGAAATGCTGCAGCACCGCGCGTAGCGCGGAGTGCGGGCGCTTTGCGCCCTTGGCCACCATCGAGATGCGGCCGTAGTCGCGCGTGAACAGGTCCAGGATCAGGCTGGTCTCGCGATACGGCCAGGCGTGCAGCACAAAGCCGGGCTGCTCGGCCACGCGCGACTCGGGCCGCGCCGGCACGATGCGCATGGCGCGGTCCATCATCGCGCGCGCGGCCGCGTCGGCCATGCCCGGCAGCGCCTTGCTGTCGAGCAGTTCGGCGGCCTCGTCGACCACGGGGTCGGCGCGGCGGGACCGTGGCGCCGGCGCCGGCGCGCGCGCGATGTCAGCCGTCTTGCTCACTGGTCGCTCGCCGTTATGCTCACTCGTAGCCGTACGCGCGCAGCCCAGCTTCGTTGTCGGCCCAGCCGCTCTTCACCTTGATCCACATTTCCAGGTAGACCTTGCCGTCGAACAGCTTTTCCATGTCCAGGCGCGCCTCGGTGGAGATCTGCTTGAGCTTGGCGCCCTTGTTGCCGATGATCATGGCCTTGTGCGCGTCGCGCTCGACCAGGATGGTGGCAAAGACGCGGCGCAGGCGGCCCTCGGTCTCGAACTTGTCGATGATCACCGTGCTGGTGTACGGCAGCTCGTCGCCGGTCCAGCGGAACACCTTCTCGCGGATGATCTCCGAGGCCAGGAAGCGCTCGCTGCGGTCCGTCATGGCGTCGGCGTCATACATCGGCTCGCCTTCCGGCAGGTAGGGCCGGATGATCGCGAACAGGCGCGCGATATGGTCGTGGGTCTTGGCCGTCATCGGCACCACTTCGCGGAACGGGAACTGCTGCCCCATCTTTTCCAGGAAGGGCATCATCACTTCCGAGCGGTTCTCGCCGTTGACGCGGTCCAGCTTGTTGGCGATCAGCAGCACCGGCGTGCTCTTCGGCAACAGCGACAGCACCTTTTCGTCGTCGGCGCCGTAGTAGCCGGCCTCGACCACGAACAGGACCAGGTCCACCGACGACAGCGTGGACGTAACCGCGCGGTTCAGCGAACGGTTCAGCGCGCTGGCGTGGCGGGTCTGGAAGCCCGGCGTGTCGACGAACACATACTGCGCGTCATCCGTGGTCTGGATGCCGACGATGCGGTGCCGCGTGGTCTGCGCCTTGCGCGAGGTGATGCTGATCTTCTGGCCGACCAGCGCGTTCATCAGCGTGGACTTGCCCACGTTGGGGCGGCCGACGATGGCCACGGTGCCGCAGCGGAACGCCGCGGCCGGGGTATCCGCCGCGTCTTGCTGCGGATGGGTAGATTCGGTCATTCCTTCAACCTGAGAGACAGCTGTGGGTCTTGCGGCACGGGTTGCTTGCGGGTCTTGCCGGTGCGCTCGGCGCGGCTGCGCTTGAGCAACTGCGGCACCAGCTTCTGGACTTCGTCCAGCGCCAGCTTGGCGGCGGCCTGCTCGGCGGCGCGCCGCGAGGCGCCGGTGCCGAACACCCGGACTTCCAGTTTAGGCACCGTGCACTCGACTTCAAACTGCTGGCTGTGCGCGGCCCCGTGTGTGGCGATTACGTTATATTGCGGCAGGGCGATCTTATGGCCCTGCAGGTATTCCTGCAGCAGGGTCTTGGCGTCCTTGCCGAGCGTGCGCGGATCGACCTGCTCCAGGATCGGGATATAGAGCTTGCGGATCAGCGCCCGGGCGGCATCGAAGCCGGCGTCCAGGAACACCGCGCCGACGATGGCTTCCAGCGCATCGGCCAGGATCGACGGGCGGCGAAAGCCCCCGCTCTTGAGTTCGCCCTCGCCCAGGCGCAGGGTATCGGACAACTGCAGCATCTGGGCGATCTCGTACAGCGCCTGCTGCTTGACCAGGTTGGCCCGCACGCGCGACAGGTCACCCTCGTCGAGCTTGCCGAACATGCCATAGAGCATGTCCGCCACGGCGCAGTTGAGCACCGAATCGCCCAGGAATTCAAGGCGTTCGTTGTGCTGGGCGCTGTGGCTGCGGTGCGTCAGCGCCTGTTGCAGCAATTCGGGCTTGCTGAATCGGTAGCCGAGTCGTTGCTGCAAGGCGTCAAGGTTCATATCAGTGCTGCGTTCCTGAATAGGTAATCAGTAGGCTCAGGGGTCCATAGACGGGCACCTCGGTCCGGTACGAGAAATCGACCGACTGGATGGTGCCGTTCTCGTCTTCCCGGATCAGGAGGTCCTCGGCCTTGACTGCGGTAATCCGGTCGATGACTGCCTGTTTCTCAAAAAAATCGACCACTTCGCGCTTGTTGGTGGCGCGCTGCTTGGCATAGCTGGCCGCGCGCTTGACCGAAAAATACTCCACCAGACTCGGGATCGCGCGCAGGGCCGGCAAGGCCACCCCGATCACGAACACCACGATCACCAGCAGCGTCCAGACGGAAAACCCGCCCATGCCTGCCCGGCGTCGTACCGGATTCCTGCCCCCCACCTTCCCAAATTGACCCATGATGCGCTTGTCCTCGTTTTGCGTTGAGTGTTCTTGCGCCGCGGGGATTCTTATTTGAACGTTCCCACGCGTCCGAAATTGCCCAGGTTCATCCAGATCACAAAGGCCTTGCCGACGATATTCTCGTCCGGCACGAACCCCCAGTAACGGGAATCCAGGCTGTTGTCCCGGTTGTCACCCATGACGAAATAGTGACCCGCAGGTACCTTGCAGGTCACGCCCTGCTGATTGTAAGTGCAGTTTTCCCGGTACGGGAAATCCGGGTCCGCCCCCGCGATAAACGACGGGCGGTCGGCGTCGTTCAGGATGCCATGATCGACGCTGCCTGGCAGCTTTTCGCGGAAATGCTTGGAATACGCCAGGCGCTCCTCGTCCAGGAAATCCGGCAGCGCAGTGTACTCGGCCGGCTTGCCGTTGATGGTCAGGCGCTTGTTGGCATACTGCACCACGTCGCCCGGCACGCCGATCACGCGCTTGATGTAGTCGAGCGACGGGTCCTTCGGGTAGCGGAACACCATCACGTCGCCGCGCTGCGGCTCGCCCATGTCCACGACCTTCTTGTTCACCACCGGCAGGCGGATGCCGTACTCGTACTTGTTGACCAGGATGAAGTCGCCGATCAGCAGCGTCGGGATCATCGAGCCGGACGGGATCTTGAACGGCTCGACCACGAACGAGCGCAGCACGAACACCGCCAGGATCACCGGGAAGAAACTGGCCGAATACTCCAGCCACCACGGCTGGCGCAGCTTTTCCTCGGCCAGGCGCTTGCGCGTGGCGTCAGCTTCCGCCGCGCCGAAGCGGCCCTGCAGGTCGGCCTGGCGCGAATCGAACTCGGCCAGCGCCAGCCGCGCCGAAGAGCGGCGCTGCCGCTCGAACACGAGCTTGTCCGCAACCCACGCGACGCCCGTAATCACCACCAGCACAAAAAGGATCAGTGCAAAATTCATGACGGCTTCTGGTTTTTTGAAATCCTGGTACAGTCTGTTCTTTCACCACGGCGGCAAGCCGCCGCGCGTGGCACTGCCCTGCTCGCTGCGCCTTCTTACTTGTCGTCCACCTGCAGGATGGCCAGGAAAGCCTCCTGCGGGATCTCGACCGTACCGACCTGCTTCATCCGCTTCTTGCCGGCCTTCTGCTTTTCCAGCAGCTTCTTCTTGCGCGTGATGTCCCCGCCGTAGCACTTGGCCAGCACGTTCTTGCGCAGCGCCTTGACGTTTTCGCGCGCAATGATATTCGCGCCGATGGCGGCCTGAATCGCCACGTCGTACATCTGGCGCGGAATGATCTCGCGCATCTTGGCCGCGACCTCGCGGCCACGGTATTGCGAGTTCGAACGGTGCACGATCACCGACAGCGCATCGACCTTGTCGCTGTTGATCAGGATGTCGACCTTGACGACGTCCGACGGGCGATATTCCTTGAACTCGTAATCCATCGACGCATAGCCGCGCGACACCGACTTCAGGCGATCGAAGAAGTCCATCACGATTTCCGCCATCGGGATCTCGTAGGTCAGCTGCACCTGCTTGCCGTGGTAGCTCATGTTGATTTGCGAACCGCGCTTCTGCGTGCACAGCGTAATCACCGAGCCGACATATTCCTGCGGCATATACAGATTGACGGTGACGATCGGCTCCAGGATCGCCTCGATCTTGCTCGGGTCCGGCATCTTCGCCGGATTTTCCACGGTGATCACGGTGCCGTCGCGCATCTCGACCTGGTACACCACCGTCGGCGCGGTGGTGATCAGGTCCATGTCGAACTCACGCTCCAGGCGCTCCTGCACGATCTCCATGTGCAGCAGGCCGAGGAAGCCGCAGCGGAAGCCGAAGCCCAGCGCCTGCGACACTTCCGGCTCGAACATCAGCGAGGCATCGTTGAGCCGCAGCTTTTCCAGCGACTCGCGCAGCGCCTCGTACTGGTTGGCCTCGACCGGGTACAGGCCGGCGAACACCTGCGGCTTGACTTCCTTGAATCCCGGCAGCGGCGCCTCGGCCTTGCGCTGCATGGTGGTGATGGTGTCGCCCACCTTGGCCGCCTTCAGCTCCTTGATGCCGGCGATGACGAAGCCGACCTCGCCCGCCGTCAGCGCATCGCGGGGGATCGACTTCGGCGTAAACACGCCCACCTGTTCGACCAGGTGCTGTGAGCCGTTGGCCATCAGCAGTACCTTGTCTTTGGGACGCAGGGTGCCGTTGACCACGCGCACCAGCATCACCACGCCAACGTAGTTGTCGAACCACGAGTCGATGATCAGCGCCTGCAGCGGCGCGTCGGCGTCGCCCTTGGGCGGCGGCACCTTGGCGATCAGCGCCTCGATCACGTCCTGCACGCCCTGCCCGGTCTTGGCCGAGCACGGCGTGGCGTCCTGCGCATCGATGCCGATCACGTCCTCGATCTCCTGGATCGCGTTATCGGGATCGGCCTGCGGCAGGTCGATCTTGTTGAGCACCGGCACCACTTCCACGCCCAGCTCGATTGCGGTGTAGCAGTTGGCCACGGTCTGCGCCTCAACGCCCTGCGAGGCGTCGACCACCAGCAGCGCGCCTTCGCAGGCGGACAGCGAGCGGCTCACTTCATAACTGAAGTCGACGTGTCCCGGGGTGTCGATCAGGTTCAGGTTGTAGACCTGGCCGTCGCGCGCCTTGTAGCTGAGCGCAGCGGTCTGCGCCTTGATGGTGATGCCGCGCTCCTTTTCGATATCCATCGAATCGAGGACCTGCGCTTCCATCTCCCGATCCGACAGCCCTCCACAAAGCTGAATGATCCGGTCGGCCAGGGTGGACTTCCCATGGTCGATATGGGCAATGATCGAGAAATTACGGATATGGTCCATCTAGTGTTCAGGGGGCGCCGGCGTGAGAGCCCGCGCGGCAACAAGCGGTTGAGCGGCCCGGCGCCGCGCGCCGCAAGGCGTGCGCGGGCGTACCGCAGGTTCGGGGGGTGCAATTTTTGCGCCAATCTGCAATTTTACCGGATTTTCAATGACTTCCGGGTCGTCAAATGGCGGCGTGGCGCGGCGGGCGGCGGTTACCGGCGGGGATCAGCAGGTGGTGTGCGCGCCACCATGTGCGGCAAGCCACACCCTTACGGCCGCTTCGTCGAGGAAATAGTGGCAAAGCGCCACGGCGCTGCCTTGCAAGTCTGCCGGCGTGCCTGGCATCAGTACCGGCACCAGCTCGCCAAAGCGGTCTTCCAGCCCCGCATCGGCATCGACATCCACCTCATGCAGGGTGAAAGAAAAATCGCGCCGGAGCGGCTCCAGCGCGACCTTCATGTCTTCGCAAAGGTGGCAGTATGCCCGGCCGTACAGCGTCAGCGCGGGCATACCGGCCATGGCGGATCAGCGGCTGGACGTGGCGCCAGGACGCAGCGTCAGCACCTGGGTGGCGTCGCCGCGCCGCACGAACACCGCGGCAATCCGGTTCTTGTCCAGGCTACGCACCAGCTCGTTGAACTGGCGGGCGTTGGTCACGTCCGTATCGCCCAGGCGCAGGATGACGTCGCCCGGACGGATGCCGGCACGCAGCGCCGGGCCGTCGGCCACTTCCACCTCGACACCCGACTTGAGCTTGAGCTCCTTCAGGCGCGCCTCGGGCAGGTCATTGACCACCAGGCCCAGCGCGTTGGGCTTGCCGGCCTGCGCCGCGCTGTCGTCCTTGGGCGTTGCGCCGCTGCGGGCCTTGGCCTTGCCGTCCGGCTCCAGCTCGGTGACGGTGATCGTGACGTCGCGGGTCGCGCCCTTGCGCCACAGCTGCAGCGGCACGCGCGTGCCCGGCTTGGTCTCGCCCACCATGCGCGGCAGGTCCGAGGCCCGCTCGATATCGCGGCCGTTGAACTTGAGGATGATGTCGCCGGCCTCGATGCCCGCCTTCTCGGCAGGACCACCCGGCTCGACGCTGCCGACCAGCGCGCCGCGCGCACGGCCCAGGCCCAGCGAATCGGCCACCTCCTTGGTGACGTCGCCGATGGCCACGGCGATGCGCCCGCGCGTCACGCGCCCGGAGGCCTTGAGCTGCTCGGACACGCGCATCGCCTCGTCGATCGGGATCGCGAACGAGATGCCCATGTAGCCGCCGCTGCGGCTGTATATCTGCGAGTTGATGCCGATCACCTCGCCGCGCAGGTTGATCAGCGGGCCGCCGGAATTGCCGGGGTTGACCGCCACGTCGGTCTGGATGAACGGCAGGTAGTCGCCCGTGTCGCGGCCCTTGGCCGAGACGATGCCGGCGGTCACGCTGTTGTCCAGTCCGAACGGCGAGCCGATAGCCAGCACCCATTCGCCGGCGCGAACCTTGTTGGAATCGCCCAGCGGCAGGCGCGGCAGCCCGCTGGCCTCGACCTTGAGTAGCGCCACGTCGGTGCGCTTGTCCGAGCCGATCAGCTTGGCCTTGAATTCGCGCTTGTCGGGCAGCGTCACATAGATGGTTTCGGCATCGGCGACCACGTGCGCGTTGGTCATCACGTAGCCGTCCTGGCTGATGATGAAGCCCGAACCCACGCCGCGGCTCTGCTCTTCCTGCTGCGGCGGTTGGCCGCGGCGGGGGGCGCCGGGCGCCGGGGCACCGGGCATCGGCACGCCGAAGAAGCGCCGAAAGAATTCCGCCATCTCGTCATCGCCGCCGGGCGCACCGCGCTGGCGCACGAGTTCCGTAGTGCGGATATTGACCACGGCCGGGCTCGCCTTTTCCACCAGGTCGGTGAAATCGGGCAGGTTGTAGTTGGAGGCGGCAGCCTGGGCATGGCTGACTTCGGCAACAGTCGGGCCGAGCAGCATCATGGCAGCCATGACCACGGCCCGCGCCAGGGCTGGAGATCTGAACATCATCGACAACTCCCGGGATTCAGCAAATAGAAGAAAAACCGTCTGGATGTGATCCCGTGGCGGGGACCCCTGCGCAAGTTTCATGGAGCCGGCGCCGGGACAGAGTCCGGCGGCGTCGGCTGCACCTGCGTCAAGCTCAGTGTACCGCCTTGGGCGGGCGGTATTCCACGGCGGTCGCAAACTGCCGGACGGTGCTCGCCGGCACCTCGCCCACCACGGTAATCCAGAAATCGGCAATCCGGCGCACCACGACCTGGGTCGCGCCGAGCGCGGCCACGCCCTCGCGGCGCACGCGTTGCTCGGAAACCGGTTCAATGAAGACCGACAGGCCGGTCAGCCCATCGCTGTAGACGACCTGCAGCACTTCGAAGACCTGGCCGTGCGCGTTGCCCGGCGCGGGCGCGCGCAGTTCGCCGAGCGGACGGCGGACTTCACGGATCTTCTGGAAGCCCTTGAGCGGCACCGCAATCGACCAGCCCTCGTCGGCGATATTGGTCGGCTGGTAGGTCACCTCATAGCGATTCCAGCTGCTGGAATTCTTGATCGCCCCGAGGATACGCTGCTTTTCGGACGGCACCCCGATCTGCACCTGCGAGAACGCGACCTGCTCCAGCACCTTGCCGCCGTCGCCAATGGTCTGCGCGCGCATCAGCAGGCCGGAGTTTTTCTCCGCCCACAGGTGCACCGCATAGCGTGCGGCATCGTGCGGCTCCAGCGCAAAGACCTCGCACTCCATGCCTGCCACCCGCTCGGCGGGCATCTTGCGCATGTCGTACAGGTCCAGCACGTCGTTCTTGTTGGTGGCGAGCAGCGCCGGGAAGCGGTCCTTGGCTTCCTGCTTCTCCACCACCACCAGCTTGGCTTCGGGGATCAGGCTGTGCACCACGTCATTCTGCCGCAGCACCTCGCGCGGCTTGCCATCGAGCGTTTCCAGGCGTTCGTACTCGTTGTGGACGAGATCGCTGTAATGCTGGATACGCGAGGCGTGCATGACGCTGCCGCGCTGGTAGATCAGCGTGCCGACATAGTTTTCGCGCTGTGCGGCTTTGTGGATCTTGTTGAGCCAGGCGGTGGCGTCGCGTCGGTTCAGCGTACTGTCTGAAGGCTGTGCGGTGGCCGCGGCAGCGCTCAGACACAAGGCCAGAAAAAAGGACCTACGCAGGGCCCTGATTTTCTGCGCGCCCGCTACATAGGCGGGCGACCCTCCTTTAAGCATGTCCGGCATTATTCCTGCGTATTTTCCTGAGTAAAGTTTGCACCGTTGGCAACCGTGCGCATGGTGGGCACGAACGCATCCGTTGCCACCGACGTGCGATGGGCACGCAGGTATTCGTCCAGGCGCGGGTCACGGATCATCTGGGGACTTTCCGCCGCCACGGTGACGATACCAGAGGCCGGGCTGGCTGCGGGCTGGTCGGCGCGCGCCACCACGGCATCGGGGGTGGCCAGCGTGGCGGGGCCGCGCATCTGCGGCACGACCACCCAGCTGACCGCTGCCACGGCGGCGGCGATCGCGGTGCCCGGCATCACGCGGCGCACCCACGACGGCCTGACCAGCAGGCGGTGGCGGGCGCTGGCCTGCGCCACTGCCGGCACCAGTACGTGCGGCTCGGCTTCCAGGCGCGCGGAGAAACGAGAGAGGAAAGCAGTGGTGGAACCCGCGTGCGTCAGGTCTTCCGAACGCAGCGTGTCGCCGATCAACTGGTAAGTGGCCCAGTCGGACATGCCGGCATCGCTTTTCGCGAGACCCAGCACGGCATCGACTTCGTGCAGCGCCAGTTCGCCATCCATCAGTACGGAGATCTGCTCCGCTGCTTCCACTACATGAACCGACTGCTTATGAGCCTGACCCATTTCCCACCCCAAGACATTCCATTGAACACCGATAATCCCGTCACTTCTGTCGCTTATCGATGCAGGAATACGCTGCAACGCTGGCCGCACGACATTCTTCTCGACTACCCGACTACTACCACCGCTTGCCCTCTGCCGTTCCCAGCAGCGGACGCAATTTCTCGGCAATCGCCTCGCGCGCCCGGAAGATCCGCGAACGCACCGTCCCGATCGGACATCCCATCGCTTCGGCGATCTCCTCATAGCTGAGGCCCTCGATCTCGCGCAGCGTGATGGCGGTTCGCAATTCCTCCGGAAGGGCCTCCATGGCGCGGTTCACCGTCTCGGCGACCTGGCGCGTGTGAAGCATCGATTCCGGCGTATTGATATCCCTTAGTTGCTCACCGTCCGCAAAAGTTTCAGCCTCTTCTGCATCGATATCGCTGGACGCTTCCGGGCGGCGGCCCTGGGTGGCCAGGTAGTTCTTGGCCGTGTTGACGGCGATCCGGTACAGCCACGTATAGAAGGCCGACTCCCCGCGGAACTGGGGCAAGGCGCGGTATGCCTTGATAAAGGCATCCTGCGCCACATCCTCAACCTCAGCGGGGTCCCTGACCAGGCGCGAAATCAGGCGAATGATCTTCCGATGGTATTTGGTCACCAGAAGTTCAAAGGCCCGCTTGTCGCCCTGCTGGACGCGTTCAACTAGGAGCTGATCGGCTTCGCGTTCGCTCACGTATGGCTCACCTGCAGTGTATCTCTTGGTTTGGTCGTCACGACAAACGTTGTATTTTACCTACGATTCTAAGCCCGCCCGGTGAAGCAACGCGCATCCTGTGACCGTAAGCTAACAAAATCGTTCCCCTGCCGGCATATCAGGTTGCACCCGCAGTGCAACTCTGGCGGCGCGTTGCAACCGCCGCACCAACTCGGGCGAACCCGCCTGCCAGGGAAGAAATATGGCGCCCGGCATCCCGGGCGCTCCGGGGACCAGGCGCACGACAACGGCGCCCCCGGCCTGCCAGCATTGCCTGACCACAGCCTCGTGCCGGGCACCGCCCGGCCCTTGCAGGCGGATCCGCAATGGCTCCTTGCCGTCGGGGGCGTGCAGCACCGCGGTGCAGTGCCAGCGCAGGCCGCGCCACCACGCCAGCCAGGCACGCACCGTCGCCGTGGCGGCAAGCGTGAGTCCCAGCGCCATGGCGGCATGCCCCCAATGGAAACCAGACTGACTGCCGGCCACCACATCGGCCAGCGTCCGCGCCAGCAGCGCGAGCGCCAGCGTTTCGCCGGCACAAAACATGAACAGGGCCCACAACGGGTGGACCCTGCCCTGGCGCAGCCCGCGAAGGGCCCGCCTCAACCACGGATCAGGCGCGGCGGAAAACAAGCGTGCCGTTGGTGCCACCGAAACCGAAGTTGTTCTTCACCGCGACGTCGATCTTCATCTCGCGCGCCGTGTTGGCCACGTAGTCCAGGTCGCACTCGGGATCCTGGTTGTCGAGGTTGATCGTCGGCGGCGACACCTGGTTGTGCAGCGCCAGCACGGTGAAGACCGATTCCAGGCCGCCGGCACCGCCCAGCAGATGGCCGGTCATCGACTTGGTCGAGTTCACCACCATCTTGTAGGCCTGCTCGCCGAATGCGGCCTTGATCGCATCGGATTCGTTCTTGTCGCCCAGCGGCGTGGACGTGCCGTGGGCGTTCAGGTAGTGCACCTGGTCGGTATTGATGCCGGCGTCCTTGAGCGCATTGACCATGCAACGGCGCGGGCCGTCCATGTTCGGCGCGGTCATGTGATAGGCGTCGCCGCTCATGCCAAAGCCGATCAGCTCGGCATAGATGCGCGCGCCGCGCGCCTTGGCCGACTCGTACTCCTCCAGCATCATCACCCCCGCGCCTTCGCCCAGCACGAAGCCGTCGCGGTCCTTGTCCCACGGACGCGAAGCGGCCGCCGGATCGTCATTGCGCGTCGACAGCGCACGCGCAGCGGCGAAACCGCCGATGCCCAGCGGCGACACGGTCGACTCGGCACCGCCCGCCAGCATGGCGTCGGCATCGCCGGCCTGGATCAGGCGGGCGGCCAGGCCAATGCTGTGCAGGCCGGTCGTGCAAGCGGTCACGGCAGCCAGGTTCGGGCCCTTGATGCCGTGGATGATCGACAGGTGGCCCGCGATCATGTTGATGATCGATCCCGGCACGAAGAACGGCGAAATCCGGCGCGGACCACGCTCGGTCAGCACGGCGTGGGTTTCTTCGATCAACGGCAGCCCGCCGATGCCCGAACCGACCAGCACGCCGATGCGCTCGGCATTGGCGTCGGTCACTTCCAGGCCGCTGTCCTTCAGCGCCTGCGTGCCGGCTGCAATGCCGAAATGGATAAAGGTATCCATCGCGCGGGCTTCCTTGGCGGGGATGTAGTCCTCGGCATTGAAACCCTTCACTTCACCGGCAAAGTGCACGGAAAGCGCGGAGTGATCGAATTTGGTGATGGTGGCGATGCCGGACTTGCCGGCAACCAGGTTGGCCCAGCCTTCGGCAACCGTGTTTCCGACCGGAGACACAAGGCCAAGCCCAGTGACGACGACGCGACGACGGCTCACTATGTTTTCCTACGGGTGCGTGAAACGGGAACGGAACGGAGATCAACCCGCCGCCGGCCTTGCGGGCCGCACGGCGAAGCACATTCCATTCTGCTTCTTCAAACAGACGAAAGCCACAGAAAACAGCAAGGCGCGGCCGCAACGGCCCGCCCACCTGCCTTCTGTGGCTCGGAATGCAGAGACGACGGGCTTAGGCCTTGACGTGCGCGGTGGCGTAGTCGATAGCCTGTTGCACGGTCGTGATCTTTTCGGCTTCCTCATCAGGAATTTCCATGCCGAATTCATCTTCCAACGCCATCACGAGTTCAACCGTGTCCAGCGAGTCCGCACCGAGATCGTTCACGAACGACGATTCGTTCTTGATGTCTGCCTCGGCCACGCCAAGCTGTTCTGCCACGATTTTCTTGACGCGTTGTTCGATATTGTCCATGTAACCCTCCAGGGAAGTTCGACAAAAAGTGGGCGCATTTTAGCAGGTTTGAGGCGACAGAAATGCCGCCTGCCAAGCTTTGCAAGAATCGCGCCCGTTTGGTTCGGAAAACTACTACTTCAGGCGGCTTCTTCGGGCTTCTTCCCCGAAACCAGCCAACCAAAAACCCATTAGTTCATGTACATCCCGCCGTTCACATGCAGCGTAGTGCCGGTAATGTAAGCGGCTTGCGGACCAGCCAGGAAGGCCACCGCGTTGGCGATATCCTCCGGCTGGCCAAGGCGACCCAGCGGGATCTGTGTCTTGAGAGAAGCATGCTGCTCTTCGGACAGCGCCTTGGTCATGTCGGTGTCGATAAAGCCCGGCGCGACACAGTTCACGGTCACGTTGCGGCTGCCGATTTCCGCGGCCAGCGAGCGGGTCATGCCCGCCACGCCCGCCTTGGCAGCAGAGTAGTTCATCTGGCCGGGGTTGCCGACCGAGCCCACCACCGAAGTGATATTGATGATGCGGCCCTGGCGGGCCTTCATCATCGGGCGCAGCACCGCGCGCGACAGGCGGAACACCGAGGTCAGGTTGGTCTGAATCACGGCCAGCCAGTCCTCGTCCTTCATGCGCATCGCCAGCTGGTCCTGCGTGATGCCGGCATTGTTGACCAGCACGCCGATGCCGCCGTGGGTCTTGACGATCTCGTCGATGAGCGCGTCGCAAGCGGCCGCGTCATTGACGTTGAGCACGGCGCCCTTGCCCTTCAGGCCATCGACGCCGAGGTAATCGGTGATGCCGGCCGCGCCGGCTTCGCTGGTGGCGGTGCCGATCACGGTGGCGCCCTGGCGGGCCAGTTCCAGCGCGATGGCGCGGCCGATGCCGCGCGAGGCGCCAGTGACCAGCGCAACCTGGTTGTCGAGAAGTTTGGTCATGCGGATGTCCTCTTGCTTACTTCAGCAGCGCCAGCGTGTCTTGCAGCGAGGCCGGATCGAAGATCGCGCCGCCGGTCAGGTTGCCGTCGATGCGCTTGGTCATGCCGGCCAGCACCTTGCCGGGGCCGCATTCGATCACGTGCGTGATGCCTTCGGCGGCCATCTTCTGCACGCACTCGACCCAGCGCACCGGCGCTGCGGCCTGGCGCACCAGGGCGTCCTTGATCGCGTCCGGATCATTGACGATGGCGACGTCGACGTTGTTCACCAGCGGGATCGACGGCGCCGAGAAAGCCAGGCCGGCCATGCGCTCGCGCAGGCGGTCAGAAGCGGGCTTGAGCAGCGACGAGTGGAACGGCGCCGACACCGGCAGCGGCAGCGCGCGCTTGGCGCCCTTGCCCTTGGCGATTTCGCAGGCCTTCTCGACCGCGGCCTTGTGGCCGGCGATCACCACCTGCGACGGCGCGTTGAAGTTCACGGCCTCGACCACGCCCGCGGCCGATGCCTCGGCGCAAGCGGCGCGCACGTCGTCATCGGACAGGCCCAGGATCGCGGCCATGGCGCCCTCGCCCACCGGCACGGCTTCCTGCATGGCTTGCGCGCGGAAGCGCACCAGCGGCACCGCATCGGCAAACGGGATCACGCCCGCAGCCACCAGCGCCGAGTACTCGCCCAGGCTGTGGCCGGCAACCAGCGCCGGCGCCGGGCCACCGGCGTCCAGCCAGGCACGGTAGACCGCCACGGCGGCGGTCAGCATCACCGGCTGCGTGTTGGTGGTCAGGTTCAGCTCTTCGGCGGGGCCTTCGGCGATCAGGCGACCGAGGTCCTGGCCGAGCGCGGCCGAGGCTTCTTCCACGGTAGCGCGCACCACGGCGTTATCGGCGAAGGCATTGAGCATGCCGACCGACTGCGAACCCTGGCCGGGAAATACGAAAGCGAATTTCATCGGAATGGAACCCTAACAAGAAACGGGTGGCCGGCGCCGCGGCATGTCCTGCATGCGCGGCATGCCATGGCACCGGCCGCGAATCACATGCGCAGCAGCACCGCGCCCCAGGTGAAGCCGCCGCCCACGCCTTCCATCAGCACGGTCTGGCCCGGGCGGATGCGGCCGTCGCGCACCGCGACGTCCAGCGCCAGCGGGATCGACGCGGCCGAGGTGTTGCCGTGCTCATGCACGGTGGCGACCATGCGCTCCGCCGGCAGGCCCAGCTTCTTCGCCGTGCCCTGCATGATGCGGATATTGGCCTGGTGCGGAATCAGCCAGTCAACCTGGTCCGGCGTCAGGCTGGCAGCCTCCATGGCTTCGCGCGCGACCTTGTCCAGCACATTCACAGCCAGCTTGAACACAGCCTGGCCGTCCATGTGCAGGAACGGGTTGCCGGTGATGTTGCCGCCGGCGACGTTGCCCGGCACGCACAGGATATCGACATGCCTGCCGTCCGAGTGCATCGCGGTGGACAGGATCCCCGGCTCCTCGGAGGCCGACAGCAGCACGGCGCCGGCACCGTCGCCGAACAGCACGCAGGTGGTGCGGTCGTTGAAGTCCAGGATGCGCGAGAACACCTCGGTGCCGATCACCAGCACGTTGCGGTGCGAGCCGCTGCGGATGAACTTGTCGGCCGTGGCCAGCGCGTACACGAAGCCCGAGCACACCGCCTGCAGGTCGAAGGCCGGGCAGTGGTTGGTGATACCCAGCTTTTCCTGCACGATGCAGGCCGTGCTGGGGAACACAAAGTCCGGCGTCGAGGTGGCGACGATGATCAGGTCGATGCTCTGGCGGTCGATGCCGGCAGCCTCGATGGCCTGCTCGGCAGCCTTGACCGCGAGATCGCTGCTGGTCACATCCGGCTCGGCCCAGTGGCGTGCCGAAATGCCGCTGCGCGAGACGATCCAGTCGTCGCTGGTCTCGATGCCCTTTTCGGCAAGCTGCGCGGCCAGGTCATGGTTGGTCACGCGCCGCGGAGGCAGGTAGCTCCCGGTACCGATGATTTTTGCGTACTTGGTCATGTTTTGTCGGATCGTATGGCCCGCAGGCACCCTCGACCGGCGCGCGTGGCGCTCAGGCGACGTGGGGGCTGGGATGCGCGCCAGGCACCTCTGTCTCCGGGGCGGGCTGTGCAGCGCCTGCGGCGCTGGATTTATCGGCAAAAGCCCGGGTAATGCGGGCGATCACGCCATTCTTGGCGGCATCATACCCGCGTTTGATGGCCCACTCAAAAGAATGGGCATCGGCCGAGCCGTGGCTCTTGATCACCAGCCCGCGCAGCCCAAGCAGCGAGGCGCCGTTGTAGCGCGCCGGGTCAAGCCGCCTGGCCAGGCGCGACAGCACCGGCATGGCGACTGCGGCCAGCAGCTTGGTGAACCACGAGCGGGTGAATTCTTCCTTGATCATACTGCCGATCATCTTGGCCAGGCCCTCGGTGCTCTTGAGTGCCACGTTGCCGACAAAGCCGTCGCAGACCACGATGTCGGTAGTGCCCTTGAAGATGTCGTTGCCTTCCACGTTGCCGTAGAAGTTCAGCTCCGAGGCGCGCAGCAGTTCACCCGCACGCTTGACCACCTCATTGCCCTTGATGACTTCCTCGCCGATGTTCAGCAGGCCCACCGTGGGGTGGTCCTTGTGGTCGACCACGGCCACCATGGCTTCGGCCATGCGCGCGAACTGCAGCAGGTGCTCGGGCTCGCAGTCGGCATTGGCGCCCAGGTCCAGCACAGTGGTGCCCCAGCCTTGCTCGTTCGGGATGGTGGTGGCGATGGCCGGCCGCTCGATGCCTTCGAGCGTCTTAAGCACATAGCGCGACACCGCCATCAGCGCGCCGGTATTGCCGGCGGAAATGCAGGCACCGGCCAGGCCTTCCTTGACCTGCGTGACGGCGACGCGCATCGAGGAATCCCTCTTCTTGCGCAGCGCCACCTCGACCGGGTCATCCATGGTGATGACCTCGGTGGCCTCGACGATAGTCACGCGCGGATGGTCCAGCGCGTGAAGCTTCTTCAGCTGCGTCCGGATGGGGTCGGGCAAGCCGACCAGCACCATCTCGGCGTCGTCGTGGCGGGATAGAAAACTGATCGCCGCAGGCACCGTCACGGAGACTCCGTGATCGCCGCCCATGCAGTCGATAGCGATTTTGATCGTCATTGTTCCTGGTACGGATAGCGCGGCGGCGCACGCCACGCCCGGCGGGAAATCCGAGCGCCCAACAAAAAAGCGGCAACGATCTTGCCGCTTTTTTGTCTCTGACCTTTTAGTGTCCGACCTACAGGCATGCGCGAGCGAGACGCAACGTCACGCCGAACGAAGCTATCAGTCGTTCTTGGTCTTGATGACCTTGCGGCCACGGTAGTAGCCGTTCGGGCTGACGTGGTGACGCAGGTGGGTTTCGCCGGTGGTCGGCTCAACTGCCAGCGGCGCGGCCGACAGGTGATCGTGCGAACGGTGCATGCCGCGCTTGGACGGCGACTTCTTGTTCTGTTGAACAGCCATGATGACTCCTTCGAGAATTTTTCAATATTAACACACGCATCCCGCCCAAGGCGTAGCCGGGGCCCGGCCGGATGCTTCAGATTCACCTGCAAGACCTTGCGCACCGCCTGTCGGCGGCATCAATGCTTGGTCTTCAGGCCGGCCAGCGCCGCAAAGGGCGAAGGTCGCTTTTCTTCCTCAGGCTCAGCCTCTGGCTGCGCCTCGCCGTCCGAACCGGTCACGAGGCTTTCGTGCACCGTCGGGCAGACGTCATGCTTGGGGGCCACCGGCAACGCCAGCAGCACTTCATCTTCAATCAGGTCCAGCAGCGAGAAATGCTTCGAGCCGGCGATCACGTCGACTTCGTCGTCGTCCATCGGCGCGGCGTCGGCCGCTTCCTCGCTCTCCACCACCTCGAAACGCGTTGCCGTATCGATCGGCTCGGCATAGGGGGCCAGGCAGCGCTGGCAATCCAGCCATATCCGGCCCTGCACGGTCACGTCGAGAAACAGCCGCCGCGCCACCGGGGCGCCCGGCTCGGCCGCCTCTTCACGCATGAAGCCAGTGGCCGTATAGGCAAACGTCTCATCGGGTGCCGAGGCTGGCGCTTGCGCGGCGGTCTCGGCTAAGATGCGCGGCAAATCCCGCACCGCCACGTCGCCGGCCAGGCTTTCACCCTTCCGGCACAAGGCGAAGAGATCAAGCGCGCGCAGGTCAATCGGCTGGGTCATGTGCGTGGCTCCGGTCGCTATACAATGACTGGTTCACCACATTCCACGCCTGTCGGACTACGGGCCGCGCACATTGGCGGCACTGCGCCCGGGTGCGGATGCGGCTAAACGCGCGATTGTACGACGTAAACCGTGCCGAGGTCAAAGGTCTTGCAACGCGGGCCGCACCTTTTACTGTTTCGCTTCCTGTTCCGATTCCATTACTTATGTCCCCAGACCCCCGCCCAAGCCTGATCCTTGGCTCCGGCTCGCCCTACCGCCGCGAATTGCTGGCGCGCCTGCGCATTCCGTTCGAGGTGGCCGTGCCCGACATCGACGAAACACCGCTTGCCGGCGAAGCGCCCGAAGCCACCGCGCTGCGCCTGTCACAGCGCAAGGCCGAAGCCATTGCCGCACGCCATCCGGGCGTGCTGGTGATCGGCTCGGACCAGGTGCTGACCCTGGACGGCGAACAGATGGGCAAGCCCGGCACGCACGAGAAAGCCGTGGCGCAACTGCGCCGCATGCGCGGGCGCACCGCCACCTTCCACTCGGCCCTGTGCCTGCTGGACGCACGCACCGGCACCGTGCAGTTGGCCGACGTGCAGACCCGCGTGACCATGCGCGACCTGACCGACGCTGAAATCGAAACCTACCTGCAGCTGGAGCGCCCCTACGACGTGGCCGGCAGCGCCAAGTCCGAAGGCCTGGGCATCACGCTGCTGGAACGCGTCGAGTCGGACGACCCGACCGCACTGGTCGGCCTGCCGCTGATCGCGCTGACCGGCATGCTGCGCCAGGCCGGCTACCCTCTTCTTTCCGCATGACCCGCACGAGCCCACGATGAGCGGCACTCTTTACCTGATCCCCAATACCCTCGGCAAGCGCGACGAAGCCGACCCACTGGCCGACGTGATCCCGGCCGGCGTGCAGCAGGTCGCGGCCAACCTCGATTACCTCGTCGCCGAGAACGCCAAGACCGCGCGCGCCTTCCTGAAGAAGCTGGGCGAGACCACGCCGCTGGCGCGCCCGATCCAGCAGATCGAGATCCGCGAGCTGAACGTCAACACGCGCGCCGACGCCCTGGCCGCGCTACTTGTCCCGCTCGAAGCCGGCCGAGACGGCGGCCTACTGTCCGAGGCCGGCGTGCCGGCGGTGGCCGACCCCGGCGCCGACCTGGTACGGCTGGCCCATGCGCGCCACATCCGCGTGCGGCCGCTGGTCGGGCCCAGCTCGATCCTGCTGGCGGTGATGGGCTCGGGCCTGAACGGCCAGAGCTTTGCCTTCAACGGCTACCTGCCGGTCGATGCCGGCGAGCGCGCGCAGCGCCTGCGTGAGCTGGAGCAGCGCTCGCGCAAGTCCAGCCAGACCCAGGTGTTCATCGAAACGCCCTACCGCAATGCGGCGCTGCTGGAAGCCATGCGCCAGCACTGCGCCGGCACCACGCTGCTGTCCGTGGCCGTGGACCTGACCCTGCCGGGCGAGACCATCGTCACGCTGCCGCTGTCAGACTGGCGTCCCGAGCGGATCGACCTGCACAAGCGCCCGGCGATCTTCTCGCTACTGGCCATGTAAGCAATGACAAAGGGGGCGCGAACGCCCCCTTTGTCATTGCCGCAGCACCATCCAGGCTCAGTGCATGCCCTGCATGCGGTTGCTCCACAGCATGGTCTTCATCGCCGCTGAGCCCACTGCCGCGCCAAAGCGCTTGGCCACGCGCTCGGCGATGTTTTCCTTGACGGTGTAGTCGACGATGTCCGCGGCCTTGAGCACATCGCGCGCGACATAGTCGGCACTACCCAGCCCGTCGGCCAGGCCCAGCTCTATGGCGCGCTCACCCGACCAGAACAGGCCGGAGAACAGCTCCGGATCATCCTTGAGCCGGTCGCCGCGCCCTTCCTTGACCACGTCGATGAACTGCTGGTGGATCTGCTTGAGCATGGCTTCAGCAAAGGCCTTCTGCTTGGGCACCTGCGGCGAGAACGGGTCCAGCATGCCCTTGTTGGCGCCCGAGGTGTACAGCCGGCGCTCCACGCCCAGCTTGTCCATCAGCCCGGTAAAGCCAAAACCATCCATCAGGACGCCGATCGAGCCCACGATGCTGGCCTTGTCGACATAGATCTTGTCGGCCGCCGCGGCCACGTAATAGCCGCCCGAGGCGCAGATCTCTTCCACCACCACATAGAACGGCTTGGACGGATGAAGCTTGCGCAGCCGCTGGATCTCATCGTTGATGATGCCCGCCTGCACCGGCGATCCGCCCGGCGAGTTGATCTTCAGGATCACGCCGGCGGCATTGCTGTCAGCAAACGCCGCCTGCAGCGAGGCATTGATCGACTCCGCGCTGGCCGGGGTGCCCGCGGCGATCTCGCCCTCCAGCGTGACCATGGCCGTATGGCGGCCCCCGGTGCCGATGGTGCCATCGCCCTTGAAGTCGAACACCGCGACCAGGAGCAGCCCCAGCAACGCCAGCCCGACAAATCGGAAGAAGATGCGCCAGCGCCGTGCCGCGCGCTGCTCGCGCAGCGATGCGGTCAGCACTTTTTCCAGCAGATCGCGCTCCCAGCCGGTGCCGCTGCCAACCGGGGGCCCCGCGGTGGCACCGGCCATGCGCGCCTCGCGCTCGCGCGCTTCACGCCTTGCCGCGTCGTCGCCGGCGCGCAATTCGTCTTCCAGTGGGTAGTCGGCGCGCGGTGCGGTGACCAGGCGCTCGGACTCCGCCTGGGGCGCCCCTTCGCGCGGCTCACCCTCGCCGGCTGGCTTGTGCTCGTCCGGCTGACCCGATTCACCCGATGGCGGCTTCTGTTGTTCTGTCATGCAAATCGCTCGTGGAAACGCCTGGCAACCCAGGCCTGGAAATACAACGGCCGGCCCGACCGCCGGCCCTACCCGTCATTCAGGCACCGTCCATGCGCGCAGCGATCCGGTATGGCGCTTCCGGCAACCAGTAGACGTGGCCGTCGCGCTCCTCGATGCGCAGCTTGGCCAGCGATGCACCGCGGCAGGGACCGCCGACGCACTCGCCGCTGTCCGGCGCATAAACCGCGCCATGTGTGGCGCACATCAAGTATAGGCCTGAGGTATCGAAGAACCGGCCTTCCTGCCAGTCCAGCTCCATCGGCACATGGGCGCACTGGTTCAGGTAACCGTGCGCGGCGCCGTCGAAACGCACCACGAAGGCGCCGATCTCGCGCTGGTCCAGCGCCACCGAGAAGCGCACGCCCAGGCCGCCTTCCTCCAGGTCCGCGGCAGCGCACAGCCGCACCGGTGCCTGGCCGGCCGCTGCCTCAGGCATGGGCAAGCAGCCAGTCGGTCAGGTCGGGGATGGAGGTCGCGCAATGCAGCGGCGCCATCGCGCGCAGCGAATCTGCGGGATGTGCACCATAGCACACGCCAATCCCCTTGGCGCCGGCATTGGCCGCCATCTGCAGGTCATGGGTGGTGTCGCCGACCATCACCGTGCGCTCCACGTCCTGGCCCAGCTCGCGGGTCAGCTCGTGCAGCATGGCCGGGTGTGGCTTGGAGAAGGTTTCGTCGGCACAGCGCGTGGCGTCGAACAGGCGGGTCAGGCCGCTCGCGGCCAGCGCGCGCTGCAAGCCGACGCGGGTCTTGCCGGTGGCCACGCCAAGAAAATAGTGTTCGCCGCGCAGGGTCTCCAGCATTTCGCGCACGCCGTCGAACAGCACCAGGTCGGCGTCGCGAGCGAGGAAGTGGTAGCGGTAGCGTTCGGCCAGGCGCGGGTAGTCGGCGGGGTCCAGCGTCGGCACCGCGTAAGACAGCGCATCCTTCAGGCCCAGCCCGATCACGTGGCTGGCGGCCCTGTCATCCGGCACCGGCAGGCCCAGGTCGCGGCTGGCAAGCTGGATGCACTTGGCGATGGTCGGGGTCGAGTCCATCAGCGTCCCGTCCCAGTCGAAAACGATCAGGTCAAATTGTTGCCTGGCCATGGAAGTCCTTGTGGCGTTTGATGCACTACCCTACTCCGGGGCATGCAGTTCACGCAATTGTTGCAGGAATCCGACGCACTCGTCGGGCAGCGGCGCTTCCACCGCCAGCGGCTCGCCCGTGGCCGGGTGGATAAACACCAGCCGGTGGGCGTGCAGGAACATGCGTTTGAGGCCCGGCTTGGCACCGGAACGCGCCAGCGCCTTGTTCAGCGAGAAGTCGCCATATTTTTCGTCCCCGACAATCGGGAAGCCCGAGTGGGCCAGGTGAACGCGGATCTGGTGGGTACGGCCAGTCTTCAGCTCGGCCTCCAGCAGGGTGAAGCCCTGGAAGGCCTCGACCCGGTTGAACACGGTGTGCGAGGCCAGCCCGTCGGCCTGCACCCGCACCCGGCGCTCGCCGTCCGGCGTGCTGTACTTATATAGAGGCAGCTTCACATGCTGGCGCGCGTTCGGGAATTCGCCGGCCACGCAGGCGAAATAGCGCTTGTCCATCGCGCTGCCGCGAATCTGCTCGTGCAGGTGGACCAACGCCGAGCGCTTCTTGGCCAGCACCAGGATGCCGGAGGTCTCGCGATCGAGCCGGTGCACCAGTTCCAGGAACTTGGCCTGGGGCCGGGACCGGCGCAATTGCTCGATCACACCGAAGGCCACGCCCGAGCCGCCGTGCACGGCCACGCCGGCCGGCTTGTTGATCACCAGCAGCTGGGCGTCCTCAAACAGCACCGGGAATTCGCCCGCTGGCACATGCTGGGCATTGTCCGATTGCGCCGAATTCGCCACCCGCATTGGCGGAATGCGCACGACATCACCCGACTGCAGGCGATAAGTGGCATCGATCCGGCCCTTATTGACGCGAACTTCACCCGAACGCAGCACCCGGTAGATATGGCTCTTGGGCACGCCCTTGGCCACCTTCAGCAGGAAGTTGTCAATGCGCTGACCTTCCGAGCCTTCGTCAATCGTGACATACGCCACCTGTGGGCTGGCCGGCGCAGCTTCGGCAGCCTTTTCAATTTGATGGCGTAACTCATTCATTTTCAATATAATTTCCTCGCTGTCCCGGCTTGTGGCCGGCAGCGCAAGACCTGTGTAAGCGATTGATCTTCGAGTTTTCTTGGATTTTTCGCATTCTACACTTGGGGTTGCCGCCAACCCCGCCCGTCTCCCGCAACTTTGCGTTCCGCCAAGCGCCAGACGGGCAAATGGCAGTAAGAAGCAGCACGCACGGTGCCGCCGGCATGCAGGAAGTCGCCCAAAGGAGGCTTCGGCGAGGCAGGCGGTGACGTGGGAACTGAGTGTTCAGGTAAAACAGAATTTAAAGGCGGATGCCACTGCCGGCATCCGCTTCGGTGAGAGAAGTCCTGCCCGCACCGGGAAACGGTGCCGGCCGGCAGGTTAGCCTGCCGCCTGACTGGAAATACCGGCGCCCGGTCGCAGAATTCCAAGAAGTAGT
Source organism: Cupriavidus sp. GW823-FHT06D04 (assembly GCF_058795055.1). Classification (NCBI taxonomy): domain Bacteria; kingdom Pseudomonadati; phylum Pseudomonadota; class Betaproteobacteria; order Burkholderiales; family Burkholderiaceae; genus Cupriavidus; species Cupriavidus sp. GW823-FHT06D04. Next base: position 34,892 of record NZ_JBXAHL010000039.1, read on the forward strand.
AGGTGCGCCCGCCAGGAGCAGTCAGGCAGCAACGGCAACCATGCCGTGTCCGAAAAATTTGCTCTTTGACGCGTCTAGGCCTTCCGCGGCCGGCCGCGATGCCGCCGGCGCCGGTTGCGCCGGCGTTCAGCATCGCCTCCGGCACGGGAACGCGCCGGATGTCTGCGCAAGAGCAGCCTCCGGTGTTCTCTCCTGCCCCGCGGACGTTACCCCGACGTCATCGCTCTCTTTCACCCGCGCCCAGCCGCTCGCCTATCCCGCGCAGCGGCGCTTTCCGGCAATTCTCGCGCCTCGCTCGCTCCCTCGCGTGCTCCATAGATCGCCGCGGACACCGCCCAGACGGTGCCACCCGCGACACTGGAGTGAGGTATTGCGATGAAACGCATGCTGTTCAACGCGACGCAACAGGAAGAATTGCGCGTCGCCATTGTCGACGGTCAGAAACTGATCGATATCGACATCGAGACTGCCGGGCGCGAACAGCGCAAGGGCAACATCTACAAGGGTGTCATCACCCGCATCGAACCCTCGCTGGAAGCCTGCTTCGTCAACTACGGCGAAGAGCGCCACGGCTTCCTGCCGTTCAAGGAAGTAGCCCGCGCCTTCTTCAAGGAAGGCATCGACGTGCGCAACGCGCGCATCCAGGATGCCCTGCATGAAGGCCAGGAACTGATCGTCCAGGTCGAGAAGGAAGAGCGCGGCAACAAGGGCGCGGCCCTGACCACCTTTATCTCGCTGGCCGGCCGCTACCTGGTGCTGATGCCCAACAACCCGCGCGGCGGCGGAGTGTCGCGCCGCATCGAGGGCGAGGACCGGCAGGAACTGCGTGAAACCATGGCGCAGCTGACCGTGCCGGAAGGCATGAGCATCATCGCCCGGACCGCCGGCATCGGCCGCTCGGCCGAGGAACTGCAGTGGGACCTGAACTACCTGCTGCAACTGTGGAAGGCCATCGACGGCGCCGCCGGCGACAACAAGGCTCCGCTGCTGATCTACCTGGAATCGAGCCTGGTCATCCGCGCCATCCGCGATTACTTCCAGCCGGATATCGGCGAGATCCTGATCGATACCGACGAGATCTACGAACAGGCCCGCGCCTTCATGAGCGTGGTGATGCCTGACAACATGAACCGCGTGAAGAAGTACCGGGACGACGTGCCGCTCTTCTCGCGCTTCCAGATCGAACACCAGATCGAGTCGGCCTACTCGCGCATGGTGATGCTGCCCTCTGGCGGCGCCATCGTGATCGACCACACCGAGGCGCTGGTCTCCGTGGACGTGAACTCGGCCCGCGCCACCAAGGGCGCCGACATCGAGGAAACCGCGCTGCGCACCAACCTCGAGGCCGCCGACGAGATCGCCCGCCAGCTGCGCCTGCGCGACCTGGGCGGCCTGATCGTGATCGACTTCATCGACATGGAGTCGGGCAAGGCCCAGAAGGACGTGGAAACGCGCCTGAAGGACGCGCTGCGCCACGACCGCGCGCGCGTGCAGATGGGCAAGATCAGCCGCTTCGGCCTGATGGAGCTGTCGCGCCAGCGCCTGCGTCCGTCGCTGTCGGAGGGCTCGCACATCACTTGCCCGCGCTGCAACGGCACCGGCCATATCCGCGATACCGAATCGTCCGCCCTGCAGGTGCTGCGCATCATTCAGGAAGAGGCGATGAAGGAAAACACCGCCGCCATCCACTGCCAGGTGCCGGTGGAGGTAGCCGCCTTCCTGCTGAACGAGAAGCGCCAGGAAATCAACCTGATCGAGCTGCGCTTCAAGGTCAATGTGCTGCTGATCCCCAACAAGCACCTGGAAACGCCGCACTACAAGCTGGAGCGCCTGCGCCACGACGACCCGCGCCTGGAAGAGAGCACCGCCAGCTACCGCATGGCCGAGGCTGCCGCCAAGGAACTGGAAGCCGACACCAGCTACAGCAGCCGCCGCAAGGAAGAAGCCAAGCCGCGCCAGGAAGCCGCGGTCAAGGGCATCACCCCGGAACAGCCGGCGCCGGTATCGGTGCCGCGCCCCGAGCGCGCGCCCAAGCCGGAAGCCCCGGTCGCCCCGCCCGTGCCGGCCACCCAGCCGGTGGTCAGCGGCGGCTTTATCGCCTGGCTGAAGGGCCTGTTCGGTGCCCGTCCGGCGACCCCGCCGGTGGTGGAGCCGGCCAAGCCGGCAGCTGCAACCGAGACCCGTAGCGCCGAAGGCCGGCGCGAGCGCGGCCAGCGCGGCGAAGGCCGCGGCCAGCGTGGTGAGCGTGGCGACCGCGCCGAACGTGGTGAGCGCACGGAACGTGGTGAGCGTGGCGAGCGCCAGGGCCGTGGCCAGCGCGGCGACCGTGCCGAGCGCGCGGAACGTGGTGAGCGCCAGGGTGCCGAGCGCGGCGAGCAACGCGAGGGCCGTGGCGAACGCCAGGGCCGCCAGCCGCGCCAGCAAGGTGAAGGCCAGGCCACCCCGGCCCTGGCCCGCCAGGGCGAGGCCGTGCAAGCCGAGCGTGCCCAGGGCGAACGCGTGGAGGGCCGTCAGGAAGGCCGCCGCGACCGCAACCAGGAACGCCGCGAGCGCCAGCGTGAACGCCAGCGCGAACGCAGTGAACTGCGAGAAGCCGAAGCCGGTGAAGCACCGCAGCCGGAAGCCATCGCCGCCGCCCAGGCCCTGGGCGTGCTGCCCCAGGCCGTGACCGAAGAGACGCAAGCCGTCCGCGCCGAGCTGCCGGAAGGTGCCGAGAGCGCCGCCGAGACCGCTGAGGGCGAAGAGCGCCGTCGCCGCAACCGCCGTGGCCGCAACCGCTATCGCCGTGAGCGCGACGAGTCGGCGCAAGGTGCGCAGGGTGAAGGTGAAGGCGAAGGCGACGAAGAAGCCGCCGCTGCCGAAGGCGTTGCCCCGGTGCGCGCTGAAGCCGCCGTGCCGGCCGAGCCCGCACCGCAAGCTGCCGTGGCCGTGGCCGCCGCAGCCGAGGCCGTCGAAGCGATCCGCATCGCCGTGCCGGAAGACGTGGCGCCCGCGCCGGTCGCCGAGGCCGCCCCGCTGACCGCGCCGGCTGCCGAGCCCGTGCCCCAGCAAGCTGCCCCGGTAGCCGTTGCCGTCACAGAAGCCGTTGCCGCCGAAGCGATCGTCGAAACCACCGCAAGCGTGGCCGTCGAAGCGGCTCCGGTCGTGCCGGCACCTGCCGCTGCACCGGTCGCCGCCCCTGTGGCCGAAGCCGCACCGGCCGAGGTGTCCGCCCCTGCAGCCCCGGTGGTTGCTGCAGCGCCGGCCGCACCGGCGGCGTCGGCCACCCCGGCAGCACTGGAGAACCTGGAACCGATGCTGGCCACCGCCGGCCTGCAATGGGTCCATACCGACAGCGACAAGCTGCGTTCGGCCCAGGAAGCCGCCGCCCGCATGGCGCCCGCCCCGCGCGTGCAGCGCGAGCGCAAGGCGCTGCCGCCGCTGCCCCACGGCCCGATGATCCTGGTGGAAACCGGTGGCCGCGAAGTGGAGATGGCATCGCAGCAGTAAGCATTGCCGCTGCACCGCAGCCAAAGCAAGAAGGGGACGGCCACGCCGTCCCCTTTTTTCATGGGCAGCCGGCCGGATGAATCCCCGCCATCACCGGGGGATGCGGGTGCCCCGCCCCCGCCTCGGCTAGAATGGCAGCAGAAGGCATCCGGCCCTCGAGCGCCCCTGATTTGGCCACGCCGCCATGCCGCTCCCCGGACGCCGTGCCCACCCACAGGCCATGACCGAATCCGTCATTCCGATTTTCGACCTGCGCGACCATCGCTACCGCTCGATGACGCCCAGCATTCCCGGCAAGCTGGCTGCCCCCACCGGCCTGGTGGCAGACACCCGCGGCCGGCCGCTGCATGACCTGCGCATCTCGGTGACGGACCGCTGCAACTTCCGCTGCGTCTACTGCATGCCGAAGGAAGTCTTCGACAAGGACTACACCTTCCTGCCGCATTCCGAGTTGCTGAGCTTCGAGGAGATCGAGCGCACCGCGCGCCTGTTCGTCGCCCACGGCGTCGAGAAGATCCGCCTGACCGGCGGCGAGCCGCTGCTGCGCAAGAACATCGAGCACCTGGTGGAGATGCTGGCGAAGATCGAGACCGTCTCGGGCAAGCCGCTGGACCTGACGCTCACCACCAACGCCTCGCTACTGGCGCGCAAGGCGCGCGCGCTGCGCGACGCCGGACTGACGCGCGTCAGCGTCAGCCTGGACGCGATCGACGACGCCACCTTCCGCCGCATGAACGACGTGGACTTCGCCGTCGCCGACGTGCTGCACGGCATCGAGACCGCGCAGGCCGTGGGACTGGCGCCGATCAAGGTCAACATGGTGGTCAAGCACGGCACCAACGACCAGGAAATCGTGCCGATGGCGCGCCACTTCCGCCACAGCGGCATCATCCTGCGCTTTATCGAGTTCATGGACGTGGGCGCCAGCAACCACTGGCAGATGGATGAAGTGCTGCCGTCCTCCGAGGTGGTGAAGCGCATCGATGCGGAATTTCCGCTCGAACCGGTGCAGGCCAACTACTCCGGCGAAACCGCCGAACGCTGGCGCTACCGCGACGGCAGCGGCGAGATCGGCGTGATCTCCAGCGTCACCCACGCCTTCTGCGGCGACTGCAGCCGCATCCGGCTGTCCACCGAAGGCCGGCTCTACCTGTGCCTGTTCGCGACCGAGGGCTTCGACCTGCGCGCGCTGCTGCGCGGCGGCTACAGCGACCTGGAAATCTCCAATGCGATTGCGCAGGTGTGGCAGGGCCGCACCGACAATTATTCCGAGCAGCGCAGCGACCCGACGGTGCGCGCCAAGCGTGCCGAGCGCAAGATCGAGATGTCCTATATCGGCGGCTGACCCCGCCGCACACACAATCCATGATTGCACGCGACGACATCACCGGCCTGATCCTCGCAGGCGGCAGGGGCAGCCGCATGGGCGGCACCGACAAGGGCCTGCAGCCGCTGCACGGCACGCCGATGGCCATGCACACGATGATGCGCCTTACCCCCCAGGTGGGCGGGCTGATGATCAATGCCAACCGCAACCTCGCCGCCTATGAGTCCTTCGGCGTGCCGGTCTACACCGATTCCGTGCCCGACTTCGCCGGCCCGCTCGCGGGGATGCTGGCCGGCCTGGAGCAATGCGCCACGCCGTGGATGGTGACCGCGCCCTGCGATTCGCCGTTCTTGCCGACCGACCTGGTGGCACGCCTGGCGCAGGCAATCGAGACCGAAGGCGCGGACCTGGCGATCCCCGTCACGCTGGACCAGGACGGCCGGCGCCAGACCCAACCTGTGTTCTGCCTGATGCCGGTCAGTGCGCTCGACAGCCTGGTGGCTTATCTTTCCGGCGGCGGCCGCAAGATCGAGACCTGGGCCGCCTCGCACCGGCTGGCCGAAGTGCTGTTCGACGACGCCGCGGCCTTTGCCAATATCAACACCCTGGACGAACTGCGCACGCACGAAACGCGCTGAGCCACCATGCCCACCCTGCAATCCGTCATCTCCTGCCTTTCCGACTACGACCCCGCCGCCCTGCCGGTGGACCAGGCCAACCGCATCATCGGCGAGGTGGTCGAGCCGGTGCGCGGCGTCGAGCAGTTGCCGATCCGCAGCGCCCTGGACCGCGTGCTGGCCGAGGACATCGTATCGGCCATCGACGTGCCGGCGCATGACAACTCGGCGATGGACGGCTATGCCTTCCAGGGCGCCGCGCTGGCTGCCGCGCAGACCGCCACAGTCGAGCTGGAAGTCATCGGCAGCGCCTTCGCCGGAGGTGCCGGCGCGCTGGCGCCCACGGCGGCGCAGGCGGTGCGCATCATGACCGGCGCGGTGATGCCGGCCGGCTGCGACACCGTGGTGCCGCAGGAATTCGTGGAAGCCGTGGACGACGGCGCGCGCATCCGCTTTGCCGCCGACTGCGTGCGCACCGGCGACAACCGGCGCCTGCGCGGCGAAGACCTGGCGCGCGGCCAGGCCGCGCTGCAGGCCGGGCGCATCCTCCAACCCGCCGACCTGGGCCTGCTGGCCTCGCTGGGCGTGGCCGAGGTGCGCGTGCGCCGGCGCCTGCGCGTGGCGTTCTTCTCCACCGGCGACGAGCTGCGCTCGATCGGCGAGCCGCTCGATCCCGGCTGCGTCTACGACTCCAACCGCTACACGCTGCACGGCATGCTGCGCCGGATGAACGTCGACCTGCTCGACATGGGCGTGGTGCGCGACGACCCCGACGCGCTCGAAGCCGCCTTCCGCACCGCCTGCGAGACCGCCGACGCGGTCATCACCTCCGGTGGCGTCTCGGTCGGCGAGGCCGACTACACCAAGCAGATCATGGCGCGCCTGGGTGATGTCACGTTCTGGAAGATCGCGATGCGCCCGGGCCGGCCGATGGCCTTCGGCCGCATCAATTCCAACGGCCGCGACGCGCTGCTGTTCGGGCTGCCGGGCAACCCGGTGGCGGTGATGGTGACCTTCTACCACTTCGTGCGCGCCGCGCTGCAGCGGCTGATGGGCGCCAGCGTGGCACCGCTACCACTGCTGCGCGTGCGCAGCGCGCAAGCCATCCGCAAGAAGCCCGGCCGCACCGAGTACCAGCGCGGCATCCTGGCGCGCGCCGGCGACGGCCAGTGGGAAGTGCGCATTACCGGCCAGCAGGGCTCGGGCGTGCTGCGCTCGATGAGCGAGGCCAACTGCTTTATCGTGCTCGGCCACGAACAAGACTCGGTCAAGGCCGGCGATGCGGTCGAGGTGATGCTGTTCGACGGACTGGTCTAGCCGGACCGGCAGGAGCTGCACGCAAGCGCTTGCCACACGCCGGTAGCAATGTGTCGTTTTTGTGCCGCACATTTGCGGCCGTAGCACTGCCGGCACGGGGCTTTCGCCTGCCCCCGCCGACGGCGGGCTATGCTTGGCATCGACCAATCGCTACACTTGGCGCACGATTCAGAACCATTCGAGTATCCCCCGTCATGAATCAGGAGATCGCCTACCTCCACCCCGTCAAGACCGCCCGCGCGCTGGTGCTGGTCTACCTGTGCTTCTCGCTGCCGATCGTGTCGCTGGGCCTGTTTGTCACCTTCGTCCGCTACGGTGACCTGCCCGCCATCACGGTCTTCAGCGCAATCATCCTGAATGCGCTGATCGGTTTCGGCCTGCTGTGGCTGGCCTGCAAGGCCTACAACTGGGTGGCCGCCCGTTTCGGCGGCATTGAAGTCCACGTGCGCGAACTGGCGCCCGAAGACGAGCGCTGAGCCGCGCGCCGGCGCCCAGGCCGGCAGCAAATCCGGCAGCCCCCTTCGGGGGCTTGCCCTGAGCCTTCCCTGCCGCGCGTTCAGCCGCCGTTGTCTTCGGCGGCCTCCGGCGCGTCCGCCGCTTCTGCGGCATTGAGGCCAAGCACCTGCTGCGCGGCCTCGCCCGGCAGCGCTTCCACCGTGCGCAGCTTGCGCGCCATCTGGCGCGTGCGCACTTCAGCCTGCTCGATATTGCGCGCGGCGCGTTCCAGCGTATCGCGCGTCTTGGCCAGCACGTCGCCAAACTTGCCGAACTCGGTCTTGACCGCGCCCAGCACCTCCCACACCTCGCTTGAACGCTTTTCCAGCGCCAGCGTGCGGAAGCCCATCTGCAGGCTGTTCAGCAGCGCGGTCAGCGTGGTCGGCCCGGCCACGGTCACGCGGTAGTCGCGCTGCAGCAGGTCGGTCAGGCCCGGGCGCCGCAGCACTTCAGCATACAAACCCTCGGTCGGCAGGAACAGGATGGCGAAATCCGTGGTCTGGGGCGGCGACAGGTATTTCTCGGCGATGGTCTGGGCCTCGCGCCGCAGGGCCACTTCCAGTTCGCGGCCGAAAGCGAGCACGCCGTCCGGGTCGCCCCGCTCCTGCGCGTCCACCAGGCGCTCGTACTGTTCCTTGGGAAACTTGGCGTCGACCGGCAGCCAGACCGGCGCATTGTCGCCACCCGCCGCCTTGCCCGGCAGCCGGATGGCGAACTCCACCCGCGCGCCCGAGTTGCGCACGGTCTCGACATTCTTGCCGTACTGCTCCGGCGTCAGCATCTGCTCCAGCAGCATTTCCAGCTGGACTTCGCCCCAGGTGCCACGCGACTTCACATTGGTCAGCACCTTCTTCAGGTCGCCCACGCCCTGCGCCAGCACCTGCATCTCGCCCAGGCCGCGGTGCACCTGCTCGAGCCGGTCCGACACCAGCCGGAAGGATTCGCCCAGGCGCTGCTCCAGCGTGGCGTGCAGCTTCTCGTCGACGGTGCGGCGCATTTCCTCCAGCTTGGCGGCGTTGTTGGCCTCGATGTCCTGCAGCTTCTTCTCCAGCGTGGCGCGCACTTCGGCCAGGCGCCGCTCGTTGGCTTCGGACATCTGCGCCAGCTGCTGCTGCAGCCCGTCGCCGAAGCGGCGCAGCGTGCCGGCCTGCTCGTCGCGCGCCTGCTGGCCCTGCAGCATCATGTGCTGGCGCACCTGCTCGAGCTGCTGGGTATTGGTCTCGGTCAGCTTGGCCAGTTGCTGCGCGAAGGTGTCGATCTGGTTGTTCTGCAGCGTGGCGATGCCGGTCAGCTGCGACGACAGCGCCTGCTGGAAGCGCAGCATCTGCTGCGCCGACTCGTCGCGGTTGCCGCGCGCGGCCCCGGCCACTTCGGTGCGCACCTCGCGCTCCAGCCGCTCCATGCCGCGCGCGCTTTCCGCGCGCATGTCGGTCAGTTGCCGGCCAAGCTCGGCCCCCGGCGAGGCAGCCTGCTGGCGCAGCAGTACGATAACCAGCAGGGCGACCGCGAGCAGCGCCACGGCCAGCGTCAGGAACGGAATCAGGGTCATGCAGGAAACAGGTGGATGGCAGGCTTAGCGGCGCCGCGACATGACGTCGGGGTTGATCACGGTGGACGGATGGCCGGCCTGCGGGCCCTGGTCGAGCACGGCGATCAGGTTGTCGGCGGCCAGCATCGCCATCGCACGGCGGGTCTTCTCGGACGCGCTGGCGATATGCGGCGTGAGCACGACGTTGGGCACCGTCAGCAGGTCCGGATGAACACCGGGCTCGCCCTCGAACACATCCAGGCCGGCGCCGAAGATGCGCTTGTCACGTAGCGCCTGCGCCAGCGCGGCGTCGTCGACGATGCCGCCGCGCGCCAGGTTCACCAGCGTCGCGGTCGGCTTCATCAGCGCCAACTCGGCCGCGCCGATGGCATGGTGGCTCTGCGGGCCATAGGGCAGCACCAGCAGCAGGTGGTCGGACTGGCGCAAAAGGTCTTCCTTGCTGACATAGCGCGCGTTGAGCGCGCGCTCGGTGTCCGCCGGCAGCTGGCTGCGGTTGTGGTACAGCACGCTCATGCCAAACCCGCTCGCGCGGCGCGCCAGCGCCTGGCCGATGCGGCCCATGCCGAGGATGCCCAGCGTGCTGCCGTACAGGTCCATGCCGACCAGCATGTCGTAGCTCCAGCGCTGCCACTTGCCGGCGCGCAGGTAGTGCTCGGCCTCGGTCACGCGGCGCGCGGTGGCCATCAGCAGGGCCCAGCCGAAGTCGGCGGTTGTTTCGGTCAGCACGTCCGGCGTATTGGTGGCGACGATGCCGGCGGCTGTCAGCGCCGGCACGTCCAGGTTGTTGTAGCCGACCGCCATATTGCACACCGCACGCAGCGCCGGCAGCCCGGCGACCACGTCGCCGTCGATGCGGTCGGCAGCGTTGGCCAGCACGCCGGCCTTGCCCGCCAGGCGCGCCTTCAGCGCGGCGGCGTCCAGCACCGCGTCCTGCTGGTTGTCGTCGACATCGAAATACTGCGCCAGGTGCGCAATGACTTCGGGATAGATGGCGCGGGTGACCAGGACAGACGGCTTCATGGCATCAAACTCGGAAGAAAAGGAAGGTCATGATGACGAACAGCGGCATCAGGAAGATGCCCGAGTACAGCATGTAGCCGAAGAAGCTCGGCATGCGCACGCCGCGGTTCTCGGCAATGGCTTTGACCATCAGGTTGGGAGCATTGCCGATATAGGTATTGGCGCCCATGAACACGGCCCCGGCCGAGATCGCGGCCAGCGTCGAGGCATCGCGCGTCATCAGCGTGGCCGCGTCGCCACCGGCGGTGTTGAAGAACACCAGGTAGGTCGGCGCGTTGTCCAGGAACGAGGACAGCAGGCCGGTGGCCCAGAAGTACATGCTGTCGACCGGCTGGCCGTTGCTGTCGCTGACCGCGCGGATCACGCCGGAGAAGGCGCCGTCGGTGCCGGCCTTGAGCATGGCGATGACTGGAATGATGGTCAGGAAGATGCCGGCAAAGAGCTTGCCGACTTCCAGGATCGGCTCCCAGTTGAATTCATTGCCGGCGCGCGCCGTCTGCGGCGTCACCAGCAGCGACACTACCGCCACCACCACCAGGAGCGCATCGCGCACCGCGGCCTGCAGCGGCACCTCGGTGCCCAGGATGTCGAACGAGATGCCCGGCTTCCACAGCCCGCTCATCAGCACCAGGCCGATCACGGCCAGCAGCAGCACGAAGTTGAACTTCCCTTCGATGGCGATGCCGCCCGAGTCCGGCGTGGGGTCGCTGCGCGGCGGCAGTTCCTCTTCCTTGTTGTGGTAGTAGTGACGGTCGAGCAGGTAGAACAGCGCCAGCAGCACCACGCAAATAAAGACCGTCTCCGGGAAGATGTTGCGCATGGTCCAGAAGAAGTCCACGCCCTTCAGGAAGCCCAGGAACAGCGGCGGATCGCCCAGCGGCGTCAGCGAGCCGCCGGCATTGGCCACCAGGAAGATAAAGAACACCACCACGTGCGCCACGTGGCGGCGGTTGTCATTGGCACGCAGCAGCGGCCGGATCAGCAGCATGGCCGCGCCGGTGGTGCCCATGAAGCTGGCCAGCAGCGTGCCCAGCGCCAGGATGCCGGTATTGAGCCCGGGCGTGCCGTGCAGGTTGCCGCGCACGCAGATGCCACCGGCCACGATATACAGCGAGGCGATCAGAACGATGAACGGGATGTACTCCGCCAGCAGCGCGTGCACCGCGCTGGCCACAGCCGCATGGGTGCCGAACGCTGCCGCGAACGGCAGCAGGAACAGCAACCCCCAGCCCGCGGCGATCTTGCCATAGTGGTGGTGCCAGAACTTGGGCGCAACCAGCGGCCACACCGCGATCGACAGCAGGATGCCGGCGAACGGCAGCCCCCACAGCGAGGACAGCGACGCCCCGTCAAGGTCCGCGGCATGGCCGACGGCGGGAAAGGCGGCCAGCGCGGCCAGCAGCGGCAACAGCACGGAGGCACGTCGCATCAGGCAGAATCTCCTCGGGAATGCAGCATTCATTGGCGCACCGCCCGCACGAAGCCGCGGCACGCAGGCAAGCGTGCAAGTGTAATTCATGCATCTCTTGCGCAGGCCTTGCTGCATCAGCGGCGCATCGCATTCCGTGCGGCGCAAGCCGCGGCTTCAGGCCTCGTCGACCAGGATCACATGCACGCGGTATGGGCCATGGGCGCCGAGCACGATGGTCTGCTCGATATCGCCCGTGCGGGAAGGCCCGCTGATGATATTGGTGGCGCGCGGCAGTTCGCCGCGCTCGCTGCGCACCAGCGCAAAGGCGTCTTCCAGGCCGGCGACAATGCGCGAGCGCGGCACCACCGCCACGTGGGTCTCGGGCAGCAGCGCGGCCGAGGCAAAGGTGGCCGGGCCCGACAGCAGCATCAGCGAGCCGGTCTCGGCAATCGCGCAGAAGCAGCCGGTAATGCCGACCAGGTCGCCATGATCGTGGTCGGCCTCGACCTCGCGCACCGGCGGGCGGCATTCCACCGCCAGCCCCGCGGCCTGCCACGGCAGCGGGCCCAGCGCGTCCCACGCCACGGCACGGTGGACCAGGTTCAGGCTGTCGAGGAAGCGCGCGGTGGCGGCGGGCACCTCGTCCATCGTCGCCACGCGGTCCACGGTCGAGGCCATGCGCTGCGCCTGGGCCAGGAAGGCCTCGGCCAGGTCGGCCGCCACCGCCGGGCGCGGGCCCTGCGGGTGGCGCGACAGGTAGTCGGCCACGGCCTCGCGCTCACCCGCGCTCGGCCGGGTCGGCCTGCCCTGGGCAGCACGGATGCGGGCAAAGATGCGGTCGCGGGCGTCGTTGGTTTCCATAAGGACTGGCTGGGGGTCGCAAAGCGCGGCGAACGCGCGATGCGCCGATTATAGTGGCGCCCGCCGCGTGCAAAGCATGCGATGGCGGGCGCAAGGTGTTGAATTTTGCTACGCCGCGGGCTGAACCGAGTACACCTGGCGCAGGTAGGACAGGTAGCCGGGATCGTCGCACATGGTCTTTTCCGGCGTGTCCGACAGCTTGGCCACCGGCTGCCCGTTGCAGCGCACCATCTTGATCACGATCTGCAGCGGGGTATAGCCGAGGTCGTTGGTCAGGTTGGTGCCGACGCCAAAGGCCAGCCGGCAGCGGCCATGGAAGCGCTCGTACAGTTCGATCACGCGCGGGATGTCGAGACTGTCGCTGAAGATCAGCGTCTTGGTGCGCGGGTCGACGCGGTTGGCGGCATAGTGGGCGACCATGCGCTCGCCCCACAGCATCGGGTCGCCGGAATCATGGCGCACGCCGTCGAAGAGCTTGCAGAAATACAGGTCGAAGTCGCGCAGGAAGGCATCGAAGCCGTAGGTATCCGACAGCGCGATGCCCAGGTCGCCGCGGTACTCGCGCGCCCAGCGCTCCAGCGCGTACACCTGCGAATCGCGCAGCCGTGGGCCCAGGGCCTGGCAGGCCTGCAGGTATTCATGCGCCATCGTGCCCAGCGGCACCATATTGTGCAGGCGGGCAAAGTGGACGTTGCTGGTGCCGGCCAGCTGCCGTCCCAGCAGGCGCCGCATGGTCAGCAGCACTTCTTCCTGCCATTCGCGCGAAAAGCGCCGGCGCGTGCCGTAGTCGGCGATCACGCAATCGGCCAACTCGGGCGTCTTCAGCAAGGCCAGCTTGTGGTCCAGCCGGCGGCGGCCTTCGGCCAGGTCGGGCCTGGGCTGGGTGCGGCGGAAATAGACCTCGTTGACGATGGCCAGGACCGGCACTTCGAACAGGATGGTATGCAGCCACGGGCCGATGATCGAGATCTCGATCTCGCCGTTGCCCTGCGGGGACGGCCGCACCGAGACATATTTCTCGTTCAGGTGGAACAGGCCGAGGAAGTCGACGAAATCGCTCTTGATAAAGCGCAAGCCGCGCAGGTAGGCGAGCTCGTCGTCGGTGAAGCGCAGTTGGCACAGGTGTGCCAGCTCGGTGCGGATCTCATCGATATAGGGCGTCAGGTCGACGCCCGCGTTGCGGCACTTGAAGCGGTATTCCACTTGCGCCTGCGGGAACTGATGCAGCACCACCTGCATCATCGTGAATTTGTACAGGTCGGTGTCGAGCAGGGACGGGATGATCATAGCGGGCCAGACGGCGATGCCGGGTCAGTACATCATGCTAACCGAAGTCTGGCCGCGCCCGGCCACTCTTGCCGCTCAACCACCATCGAGAAAGGGCTGTGGCTGCCGCGGCGCCTCCCTGCCCTTTACCTTGCCCTGCAGGCACCACAGCTGGCGTCCGTCTGTGCCGGGGCACGACACCAGCGTGGCGGCGGCGCGCGGCACCCGCTGCGGCAGCGGCTCGGCAAAGGCGCCGTCGCCGGCCATGATGCGCTCGGTGTAGACCTGCGCCCCGGCGCGCTCGAAGCGCAGCACCTGCACCCGGTCGCCCGGCTGCGGCTGCAGCTGCGGCCCGCACGGCATCAGGCCGGCCCGGCCGCAATGGGCGATGGCGTCGCCCGCGGGCGAATCGGTCACGCTGAAGTGGTCCCAGTCGAACCCGGTCAGCGCCGGCAGCGCGACCGGCGCGTCAGTGCGCGCGCGCCACGCCACCAGGCGCGATACCACGCTGTCGGCCATGCCCGGCGACTGGACCAGGGTCTGGGCGGCAACGGACCCGATCGGCGCCAGAAATGCCGTCAGCAGCACAGCAATGGGCGCGAAGGTCCGGCACATCGCGGCACTGCGCCGCAGGCTGGCATGGCTGGCAAGGCAAAGCTGGCGTGGCATACGGGTCTCCCGGCACGGATGCAAGTGACTGCTGGCGGCCTTCATCATGCCCGCTGGCGGGCCGACATGCCAGCAGGCCGCCATGCGTTAAATCAAAACCACATAAAGAAATAAGAAAACTATCTGATCCGACTATATAGACCCGCTATTCTTGCCAGAAGCCTCGGCTACAATATCGCTTTCCGAAAGGCCTCGGCCGGCGCTCGTCCAGCCCATGCTGCCATGCGGCACCATGCGGTAGAAGCGGCGCGTCCGCCGGCAAGAAGCGGCCCCACAGTTTCCCATTAAAAGCCGACCTGTTTTCTTGGAACCGAAATGACTCACGTTGTCACCGAATCCTGCATCCGTTGCCGCTACACAGACTGCGTTGACGTGTGTCCGGTCGATTGTTTCCGCGAAGGCCCCAACTTCCTGGCTATCGACCCGGATGAGTGCATCGACTGCGCCGTGTGCGTGGCCGAATGCCCGGTGAACGCCATTTACGCCGAGGAAGACGTGCCGGGCGACCAGCAGCAGTTCATCGACCTGAACGCAGAACTGGCCCGCAACTGGCCCTCCATCACCAAGACCAAGGCCCCGCTGGCCGAGGCCGAGGAATGGAAGGACGCCACTGACAAGCTGCAATACCTGCAGCGCTGACAGAACAAGAAAGCCGTCCCCACGCGCTTTCCGCAATACCGGGCACAAGCGGCCCACGCAAACGTATCAGGACGAATATGGACTTGAGCATTCCAAATCCCGTCGCCGACACGACCAAGCAGGTCGACGGCGGCAGCCCGGCAGGCGGCCAGCCACAGGAAATCGATGCGCTGATCGTCGGTGCCGGCCCGGTGGGCCTATTCCAGGTCTTTGAACTGGGCCTGCTCGAAATCAAGGCACATGTCATCGATTCCCTGAAGGTGGTCGGCGGCCAGTGCGTGGAACTCTATCCGGACAAGCCCATCTACGACATCCCGGCCGTGCCCATCTGCACCGGCCAGGAACTGACCGACAACCTGCTCAAGCAGATCGAGCCGTTCGAGCCCACCTTCCACCTGGGCCAGGAAGTCGCCGTCGTTGAGCGCCGCGAAGACGGCCGCTTCTTCGTCGAGACCTCGCTCGGAACCCGCTTCATCACCAAGACCATCTTCATCGCTGCCGGCGTGGGTTCGTTCCAGCCGCGCACACTGAAGGTCGAGGGCCTCGACAAGTTCGACGGCAAGCAGCTGTTCTACCGCGTCAAGGACCCGAGCCGCTTCCATGGCCGCAACCTGGTGATCGTCGGCGGCGGTGATTCGGCGCTGGACTGGACGCTGGACCTGGTCGGCAAGGCCGAGTCGGTGGTGATGATCCACCGCCGCGACGGCTTCCGCGCCGCGCCCGCCTCGGTCGCCAAGATGAAGGAACTGTGCGAGCAGCTGGAAATGCAGTTCGTGGTCGGCCAGATCGGCGGCTATGAAGAGAAGGACGGCGTGCTCACCGAGATCAAGGTGACCGGCGCCGACGGCGTGACCCGCCGCATGCCGGTGGATGACCTGCTGGTGTTCTTCGGCCTGTCGCCCAAGCTGGGCCCGATCGCCGAGTGGGGCCTGGACCTGGAGCGCAAGCAGATCAAGGTGGACACCGAGAAATTCGAGACCAATATCCCGGGCATCTTCGCAGTGGGCGACATCAACACCTACCCCGGCAAGAAGAAGCTGATCCTGTCGGGCTTCCACGAGGCCGCGCTGGCCGCGTTCGGTGCCGCGCCGTATATCTTCCCCGAGAAGAAAATCCACATGCAGTACACCACCACCTCGCCGAAGCTGCACAAGATCCTCGGCGTGGATTCGCCGGTATTCGACTGAGCCGAGCGAGTGCCGTAGAAAAAAAACCGCCGCAAGGCGGTTTTTTTCTGGCACAAAGCAAAAACCGTAGCTATAATGCGGCCTCGCTGTTCGACACGACGGCACGAAGCCAGCAGAGATGCCCTTCGCACCGTACGGCAGGCAGCAAGCCGGAAGCTTCCAGACACCTTCTGACAAGAACAAAATGTCGAAAAGGTGTTGACGAAGAAAAGAGAAACTGGCTATAATTTCTTTCTCAGCTGTTCCCCGATAGCTCAGTCGGTAGAGCGACGGACTGTTAATCCGCAGGTCCCTGGTTCGAGCCCAGGTCGGGGAGCCAACCGATACGGAAGCCCGGTGCAAACGCACCGGGCTTTTTCGTTTTGGGCTTCGGCGCAAAGCGTCACGGCAGACCGGTTGCCGCAACGCCCTCCTCTGTTCTACCTCATCCCTGCAGCGAAGCGCTGGCAACCTTCAGTGCCGCGACGATGGCCTCCGCATTAACCTCGACCCGATGCAGCGGTCCCGCCACCGACAGGCCATAGGTCACGCCACCCATCGTTACCGGCATGGCGATGGCCCCCAGGTCCGGGAACGACTCACCGAAATTCGGATACCAACCCTGCTTCTGCCAGGCCTGCATCATCGCTTCCAGTTCCTGCGCCGAACCGATGGTGCGCGGCGTGCGCGCGGCGAACGACAGGCCTGAGAGCAGCTCGCCGCGCGCGCTGGCCGTCATTGCGCCCAGGATGGCGCGGCCGATCGAATTGACATGCGCGTCGCGCAGCTCGCCCGGCGCGGCGATATAGCGCACCGGATTGGCGGATTCGCGCGCCTCCAGGTACAGCACGCGCCCGTCGTCCTGCAGCTTGCCAAAGATCACGGTCTCGCCGGTGGTGTCGCGCAGCGATTCCAGCACCGGCTGCACGCGCTCCAGCAGCGGGTCGTTGCGCGCGATGCGCTGGGCGATATCGAGCAGCCGGCGCGTCGGGTAGTAGCCCTGGCGGCGTCCGGTCTCGTACAGGTAGCCCAGCGAGGCCAGCGTGCGGATCAGCCCCAGGCAGCTCGACATCGGCGCGCCCAGCAGCCTGGCCAGCTCGGTCAGCGTCAGCGAGCGCCCTTCGCGCGCATAGATCTCCATGATCTCGATCACGCGCAGCGCCGTCTTGACGCTGGCGTAGCCGGACTTCTCCGCTGCTTCGTTTTCTGCCATCGTAGGCTTCCTCGACTTCAGTATCTGTTGGCCGGGATTGTACGCGGCGGAGTCGACCGGCATGGCGCGTCAGCCGCCCTCCGCGCCGCCTGGCCCGGGCAACGCCTGCGGCCAGCTGCGGATATTGCCGGGCGTGCGCGAGAAGCGCGTCGGGATGCCGACCCCGCGCAGGCGCCCTTCGCTGGGATGGTCGTATTCGAACATCATGCCGGTGGCGCGCAGGTGCGGATCGTCGGCCAGGCTGTCGAAATGCGGCACTTCGCTGTGCGGGATATCGGCGTCGCGCAGCAGGTCCAGCCATTCGACCGTGGTGCGCTGCGCGACGATTTCGGCCAGCGTGGCGTAGAGCGCGTCGATATTGGCGCTGCGCGCCGCCGGGGTGGCATAGCGCCGATCGTGCGCCAGTTCCGCATGGCCTGACACATCGAAAAAACGCAGCCATTGGGCGCTGGTATAGGGCAGCAGCGCAACATGGCCGTCGCGCGTGCGATAGGGCTTGCGGTGCGCCGACATTACGCGCGGATAGCCGGCCGGCCCGAGCGGCGGGATGAAGGTCTGCCCGGCCAATTGCTCGGTGGCGAGGAAGGACACCAGCGTCTCGAACATCGGCACCTCGATGGCCTGGCCCTGGCCGGAGCGCTCGCGCTCGTACAGCGCCATCGGGATCGCGTAAGCGACGGTCAGCCCGGCCACCTTGTCGGCCAGGATAGTATTGACGTACTGCGGACCGTCGTTTGAATTGGCACCCTGGAATTGCGCCATGCCGCTGCGCGCCTGGATGATGTCGTCGAATGCCGGCGCGCCCGCGTAGGGACCCTCCTCCGAATAGCCGTAGGCGCCGCAGTAGATCAGCCGCGGATGGTCCGCGCGCAGCGACGCATAGTCCAGCCCAAGCTTGCGCAGCGACTGCGGCCGCACGTTGGAGACAAAGACATCGGCCGTGGCGATCAGGGCTTTCAGCGCGGCGAGGTCGTCGGGCTGCTTCACGTCCAGCACCACGAACTGCTTGTTGCGGTTCAGGTTCAGGAAGCTGGCGCCCATGGCTGCGTGCCGCGCCGGCTCGGCATGGCGGAACACATCGCCGGCGGGCGGCTCGACCTTGATGACTTCGGCGCCCATGTCGCCGAGGATCTGCGTGGCATACGGCCCCATCGCGACCGAGGTCATGTCAATCACGCGGATGCCGGCCAGCGGCCCGGTGGCCGCGCTCGCCTGCGCTTGCTCTGCTTGCATCGTCGCTCCCGCTCAGTACGACTTGGGCAAACCCAGCACGCGCTCGGCGATAAAGCACATGATCAGCTGCGGGCTGACCGGCGCGATGCGCGGGATATAGGACTCGCGCAGCAGCCGCTCGACGCGGTACTCGCGCGAGTAGCCCATGCCGCCCAGCGTCAGGATCGCAGTCTGGCACGCGTTATGGCCGGCCTCGGCGGCGAGGTACTTCGCCGTGTTGGCCTCGGCGCCGCAGGACTGGCCTGCGTCATAGCGCGCGGCGGCCTTGAGCATCATCAGGTTGGCCGATTCCAGCTGCATCCAGGCCTGCGCCAGCGGATGCTGCACACCCTGGTTCATGCCGATGGGGCGGCCGAACACCACGCGCTCCTTGGCGTACTGCGTGGCGATGGCCAGCGCCGCGCGGCCCAGGCCGATGGCCTCGGCGGCGATCAGGATGCGCTCCGGGTTCAGGCCGTGCAGGATGTATTCGAAGCCCCTGCCCTCTTCGCCAATGCGGTCTTCCTCCGGGATGAACAGGTCGTCGATAAACAGCATGTTGGTATCGACGGCGGCGCGGCCCATCTTGTCGATCTCGCGGATCTCGATCTTGCTGCGGTCGACTTTGGTGTAGAACAGCGACAGCCCTTCGGTCGACTTCTTCACCGACTCCAGCGGCGTGGTGCGCGCCAGCAGCAGCATGCGGTCGGCCACCTGCGCGGTCGAGATCCAGATCTTGCGCCCGCTCACCGAATAGCCACCCGGCACCTTGCGCGCAAACGTCTTGAGCTTGGTGGTGTCCAGCCCCGCGTCGGGCTCGGTCACGCCGAAGCAGGCCTTCTCCTGGCCGGCGATCAGCGGCGGCAGGAAGCGGCTCTTCTGTTCGTCAGTACCGAACACCACCACCGGGTTCAGGCCGAACACGTTCATATGCACCGCCGAGGCGCCGGTCATGCCCGCGCCCGACTGCGAGATGGTCTGCATCACCAGCGCCGCTTCCAGGATGCCCAGGCCCGCGCCGCCGAACGCCTCGGGCATCGCCACGCCCAGCCAGCCGCCTTCGCACAGCGTCTTGTAGAACTCGTGCGGATAGGTGCCGGACTTGTCCAGGCGGTCCCAGTACTCCATGTCGAACTGCGTGCAGACCTGCTGCACGGCCTCGACGATGGATGCCTGTTCTTCGGAGAGGTCGAAATTCATAGCGTTACCTGCCTGATGTCGTTGTCTTGTTCGTTGCCTGATGGTTGCCTGAAGAACGCCTATTCCGGCTGGATGCCTGCGTCCTTCACCAGCCGCGACCACTTCTGCAGCTCGGCCACGACAAACTGGCTGAGCTCGGCCGGCGTGCTGCCGAACGGCTCGAAGCCCAGCGCGTGGAACTGCGGCGCATGCTGCTTGCTGGTGGCAATGGCAACCAGCTCACGGTTGAGCCGCTGCACCACCGGCGCCGGCACCCCGGCCGGCGCGAACACGCCGTTCCATGAGGTCACGTCGAAACCCTTCAGCTCCGGCACGCTCGCCAGCGGCGGCAGGTCGGGCAGCAGCGCGCTGCGCTGCGCGGTGGTCACCGCCAGCGCACGCAGCTTGCCGGCGCGCACGTTGGCGATGCCCGCGGCAAAGTCGACGAACATCGCCTGCACCTGGCCGCCCATGACATCAGTCATCGCCGGCGGCGTGCTCTTGTATGGCACGTGCAGCATGTTCAGCCCGGCCATCTTCGACAGCGTGGCGCCCGAGACGATGCCGGTGCTGTTGCCGCTGGCATAGCTCAGGCCCGGATGCGCCTTGGCATAGTCGATGAACTCACGCAGCGTCTTCACCGGCAGCGCCGGGTTGACCACCAGCATGAACGGCAGGTTGCCCATGCGCGAGACCGGCGTGAAATCCTTGACCGGGTCATAGCGCAGCTGCTTCATCAGCGACGGGTTGGCCGAATGCGTGGTGTTGGTGGTCATGAACAGCGTGTAGCCATCGGCCGGGGCCTTGGCCACGAACTCGGCGGCAATGGTGCCGTTGGCGCCGGGCTTGTTGTCCACCACCACCGGCTGCTGCAGCGCCTCGCCCAGGTACTTGGCGGTCAGGCGGGCCACGGCATCGGTGCCGCTGCCGGCAGCGAACGGCACCACCAGGCGCAGCGGCCTGGACGGGAATTCATCGGCCGACAGCGCCGGGGTGGCAGCCAGCGCCGCGGTGCACCCAAGCACCAGGCTGGCAAAGGCGTTCCTGAAGGACTTCACGGTGGTTGTCTCCTGTCGTTGTTAAATCCCTTGCCGTGACCAGCCGCGTCTTATGCGGGCCGTATCACGCGCTCGGGGGATTCCTCGTATGGCGGGGAATAGATGACCAGAATTTTGGCCGGCTCGTCGCTGACCACGGTGAACACATGCATCTGGTCCGGCGGGAAGAAGCAGCAGTCGCCCGGGCCCAGTTCCTTGCGCTGGCCGCCGACCTCGGCCACGGCGCGGCCTTCCAGCACGTAGCAGACCTGCTCGATGCCGGGATGCGCATGCGGCAGCGCGCCCTTGCCCTTCTCGATGGTGCCGTGGATCACTTCCAGGTGCCGCGAGCCCACGGTCTCGGGCCCGATCAGCCGGCGGTTGAGGGTGCCGACATGGTTGGCGGGGTGGTAACCCTCGACGTCGTCGGTCGAGATGAAATAGACGGGTTGGTCCTGCATGTGGTGCTCCTGCCTTAATTCATATTTATGAATAACAGTTT
This sequence comes from Cupriavidus sp. GW823-FHT06D04, assembly GCF_058795055.1. Taxonomy (NCBI): domain Bacteria; kingdom Pseudomonadati; phylum Pseudomonadota; class Betaproteobacteria; order Burkholderiales; family Burkholderiaceae; genus Cupriavidus; species Cupriavidus sp. GW823-FHT06D04. The sequence continues at coordinate 55,861 of NZ_JBXAHL010000039.1, forward strand.
ATCCCGTTGAATTTATTCGTCAAACGATTTCGATGTCGTTGCGGGTTTACCGGGAGTGGACGCGCGCCGGGCGAGCGCCAGCCTCACGCGGCGCGTGATCGGCAAAAATGCGTTTTGGGAGTGACCCGGTGGTCAGCCGGCGAAGCGGTAGCCCACCCCGATCTCGGTCAGCAGGTAGGCAGGCTGGGCCGGGTCGGCTTCCAGCTTGTGCCGCAGGTGCCCCATGTAGACGCGCAGGTACTGGCTGCTGTCGGCATGCGACGGCCCCCACACCTCGCGCAGCAGTTCGCGGTGGGTCATGACCTTGCCGCGATGCGCCAGCAGCACCGCCAGCAGCCGGAACTCGATCGGCGTCAGGTGCACCGGCTCCCCCGCACGCGTGACCTGGCGGTTGGCCAGGTCCACGGCGATCTCGCCGAAGGCCACCTGCGCCCGCCCCTGCGCGCCGGCACGCACATGGCGGCGCAGCAGCACGCGCAGGCGCGCCACCAGCTCGCCCACGCCGAAGGGCTTGGTCAGGTAGTCATCGGCGCCGGCGTCGAGCGCGCGGATCTTCTCAGACTCGCCGGTGCGCGCCGACAACACCAGCACCGGCATTTCGGTCCAGGTGCGCAGGTCGCCGATCATCGATACGCCGTCGCCATCGGGCAGCCCCAGGTCCAGGATCACCAGGTCCGGCTGGCGCGTGCCGGCCTCGATCAGCCCGCGCTGCAGCGACTCGGCCTCGTGCACGGTGCAGCCCTCGTCCTGCAGCGCCGCGCGCACGAAGCGGCGGATATGGGGCTCGTCTTCCACCAGCAGCACCGTGGGCGAGAACTCGAATGGCATGACGCGTCGGATCCTTGAAAGATTGTCGGGTTCAGGCCGGCAAGCCGGCCGCTTCCGGTTCCAGCACCGGAGGGTTGCCGCGCGGCAGCGTGACCACGAAGCGCGCGCCGGTGCCTTGGCCCTGCACCCGCGCATGCACCGGCTCGACGCGGATGCTGCCGCCATGCGCCTGCACGATGGCCTCGCACACGGCCAGCCCCAGGCCCACCCCGGTGGTGGCGGACTCGCGCTCGCCGCGGGTGAATTTCTCGAACACCTGCCGCGCCATCGCCGCCGGCACGCCGGGGCCGTCGTCCTCGACGACCAGCTGCACGGCGTCATCGGAGACCTCGCCGCGCACGCGGATCTCGGTACCCGGCGCGGTGTACTTGGCCGCATTCTCCAGCAGGTTGCACAGCACGCGCTCCATCAGCACGCCATCGCATTCCACCAGCGGCAGCGCCGACAGGTCGGCCACCACCACGCGGTGCCGCGCCAGCGCATCGCGCAGCGACGCCAGCGCCGCGCCGGCCAGCTCTTCGAACGACTGCCATTCCTTGCGCAGCGCCACACTGCGGCTTTGCAGCCGCGCCATGTCGAGCAGGTTGGCCACCATGGCGTGCATGCGGCGCGCCTGGTCGCGCATGGCGCCGACGGTCTCGGCCACCTCCGGCGCCAGCGGCGGCGTGCCGCGCTGCAGGGTCTCGGCCATGCCGATCAGGCTGGTCAGCGGCGTGCGCAGGTCGTGCGACACCGCGGCCAGCAGCGAGCTGCGCAGGCGCTCGGACTCCATCGTCAGCAGCGCCTGCTGCGCCACCTCGACATAGTGCAGCCGCTCGATCGCAATCGCGATCAGCGTGGCAAAGACATCGACCTGGCGCCGCAGCGCGGGCTGCGCAAACGCGCGCCAGGCGCGCGGCTCCACCGCCAGCACGCCGCGCACCTGCATCGGCGCCTTCAGCGGCAGGTACAGCACCGTGCCGGAGGGCAGCGTGTCGGTGCCGGTGCCGGCCGGCTGGCCGTGGTTGAAGACCCATTGCGCGAGCACGTGGTCGACGGCATCGCTCTGTGCCGCGCCGCCGGCCTCGGCGTCCGTGGCCGCGGGCAGCAGCCGGCCGTCCGCGCCGACCAGGAAAAACGCCGCACGCGCATCGAACGCCGCGCGCAGGAAGCGGCTGCCGATGCCGACGATGTGCGCGTCGGTCAGCGCCGCCGACAGCTCGCGCGCCAGCTCGTACAGCGTGCGCGCATCGGTCTCGCGCTGCACCGATACCTGGGCCTGCTCGCGCAGGCCGGCCGTCAGCTGGCCGATCACCAGCCCGACTGCCAGCATCACCAGGAAGGTCACCAGGTATTGCACGTCGCTGACCGCAAACGACAGCTGTGGCGGCACGAAGAAGAAATCAAACGCCCCCACCGCCACCAGCGAGGCGAACGCGCCCGCGGCGCGTCCGTGGCGCAGCGCCACGCCGGCCACCGCCAGCAGGAACAGCATGGCAATATTGACCAGGTCGAACCACGGCCGCGCCAGCGCCGACAGCGCGGTGGCGCCGGCGCACCAGGCCACCGCCCACAGCAGGCCCGGCCACTGCGCAGGCCGGGCTTGTTCCCGCGGCAGCTCGGTGCCGGGCAGCATGCGCGCATCACCGGGGGTGTCCTGCCGGACGCTGTCGGCCGCCACGCGGATCACGTCGATCTCGGGACACGCCGCAGCCAGCGCATCGGCAAAACTGGTGCGCCCGAACAGCCACGCGCGCGCGCCCAGCCACGGCGCCAGCGCGCGCGCCAGCAGCGCCTGCACGCGGCCGGGCAACGAAGTCCCGCCATCGGTCCAGCGCGCCGGCGTCCGGCCGATCAAAACCTTGGTCAGGTTATGCCGCCGCACATAGCCGGCCACCGCCGCCACCATGTCGCTGCCGGCCAGCGTTTCGGTACGCCCGCCCAGCGCCTCGGCCAGCCGCATGGCTTCGTCGAGCTGCTCGCGCTGGGCGTCGGGCACGGGTGCCAGGCGCGGTACTGACACCGTCACCACATGGCAGTCGCAATCGAGCTGCCCGGCCAGCCGGTGCGCGCTGCGCACCACCTGTGCGGCATCGCTGCCGTGGCCGATGCAGGCCAGCACCGCTTCACGCGTGCGCCAGACCGGCTCGATCGAGGCTTCCTGCCGGTAGGCGCGCACGTCGTCGTCGACGCGGTCGGCAGTGCGGCGCAGCGCCAGCTCGCGCAGCGCTATCAGGTTGCCCTTGCGGAAGAAATTCTGCACCGCATGGCGGGCCTGCTCGGGCACGTACACGCGCCCTTCGCGCAGGCGGCGCAGCAGTTCGTCGGCGGGCAGGTCGACCAGCACCACCTCGCCGGCATCGTCGAAGACCGCGTCGGGCACGGTCTCGCGCACGCGGATGCCAGTGATGCTGGCCACCGCCTCGTTCAGGCTGTCCAGGTGCTGGACGTTGACCGTGGTCCAGACGTCGATGCCGGCCGACAGCAGCTCGGCGATGTCCTGCCAGCGCTTGGGGTGGCGGCTGCCGGGCGCGTTGCTGTGCGCCAGCTCATCCACCAGGATCAGTGCAGGCCGGCGTGCCAGGGCGGCGTCGAGATCGAATTCCTGCAGCGTGCGGCCGCGATAGTCGACGCGGTGCAGCGGCACGCGCTCGATGCCTTCAGCCAGCGCCTCGGTCTCGGCGCGGCCATGGGTTTCGACCACGCCCACCACCAAGTCGCCGCCCTGCTCGCGCTGCGCGCGCGCCGCGGCCAGCATGGCGAAGGTCTTGCCGACGCCGGCCGAAGCGCCGAAATAGATGCGCAGGCGCCCGCGCGCGGCGCGTTCGCCGACGGCCTGCATGCGCTGCAGCAGGTGGTCGGGGTCGGGGCGAAGGTCGTCGGGTTGGCGCGGCTCAGGCATGGTGGGCACTCTTGCCTCGCAGCGGCGGGAGCGCAGCCAGATTGTGCCACGCAGGCGGCGGCATAAAGTGCGCCAAAATAGACTAACGGCGAATTCCGACGCTGCGCCCCGCGCGCGCATTGCACTACATTCTTGACAGTGCCGTCGTATACATGCCATAGTTACGGGCGTATAGCATTCATGGAAACCGGTACTGTCAGGCTCCAGTTGTATAGGACCTGGCGCTATCACCCCTGACACTGGTTGCACGGACTGAAACGTCCACATCTTTCAGGTTCGCGGGGGCGCACCTGGGCATTAGCCCGGCGTGCAATACCAGTCGCTCCGGCGACCGCAGTTTCCCCCCGTGTGAACCAGCCGCTCCTTGCGGCAATCCCCTAAAGGACTGAATTGACTAAGATCGTCTTGAAACCCGGTGAGCCCGTTGAAGTTGCGATGCGGCGTTTCCGTCGCGCCATTCTGCAGACTGGCCTGATCGTTGAACTCAAGAGCCGCACCGCTTACGAGAAGCCGACGACCGAGCGCAAGCGCAAGAAGAAGGCCGCCGAAGCACGTCTGCGCAAGCGCCTGCGCATGCAGATGCTGCCGAAGAAGATGTACTGATCCAGTACGCTTCGCCGCCCGGCACCGCCGGGCAAGAAAAACCGCCAGTTCGCTGGCGGTTTTTTTATGCCCGCGCGCCAGGCCGGCCCCGCTGCGCTTTGCGGCCGCGGCTTTTTTGCTGCACTGCGCCACCTGAGCGTTGCGCCGATGACCGGCATAATGGCGGATATTGCGCCCGTGCGGCGCCACACCGGACCCTGCCTTGACTGCCATCCTAGAGTTGCGCAAGGTGCGCAAGCAATACGGCGACACGGTCGTGGTCGACGACCTCGATCTCCAGGTATTTCGCGGCCAGTGCTTCGGCCTGCTGGGCCCCAACGGCGCCGGCAAGACCACCACGCTGCGCCTGCTGCTGGGCCTGACCACGCCCATGGCCGGCACGCTCACGCTGTGCGGCGAACCCATCCCCGAGCGCGCGCCGCAGGCGCGCATGCGCGTGGGCGTGGTGCCGCAGTTCGACAACCTCGACCCGGATTTTTCGGTGATCGAGAACCTGCGCATCTTCGGGCGCTACTTCGGGCTGTCGTCGGCCGAGATCGAGCGGCGCGTGCCGATGCTGCTGGAATTCGCCCGGCTGGAGAACCGCGCCGATGCCCAGGTGCGCGACCTCTCCGGCGGCATGCGCCGGCGCCTGACCGTCGCACGCGCACTGATCAACGACCCTGACCTGCTGGTGATGGACGAGCCCACCACCGGCCTGGACCCGCAGGCGCGCCACCTGATCTGGGAGCGCCTGAAGTCGCTGATGGCCAGCGGCAAGACCATCCTGCTGACCACGCACTTCATGGAAGAGGCCGAACGGCTGTGCAACTACCTGTGCGTGATCGACGGCGGGCGCAAGATTGCCGAAGGCAAGCCGCACGAGTTGATCGACAGCCAGATCGGCTGCGACGTGGTCGAGGTCTATGGCGATGAACTGGACACGCTGCGCGGCAGCCTGACGCCGCTGGCGCAACGTACTGAAATGAGCGGCGAGACGCTGTTCTGCTATGTGCGCGAGCCCGCCCCGCTGCTGGCGGCGCTGCACGGCAGGAGCGGCGTGCGCTACCTGCACCGCCCGGCCAACCTGGAGGACGTGTTCCTCAAGCTGACCGGCCGCGAGATGCGGGACTGAACCGAGGGACTGACATGAGCGAACAGGATCCCCGCGCGGATACCACCACTGCCCCCGCGGCCGCTGGCGGCCACGCTGCCGCGGCACCGCGCCAGCGCTATCCGCAGCCGCTGCTGCCGCGCAACCTGCGCAACTGGATGATGGTCTGGTACCGCAACTACATGGTGTGGAAGAAGCTGGCCATCCCGTCGATGATCGGCAACCTCGCAGACCCCATGATCTACCTGTTCGGCCTCGGCCTCGGGCTGGGGCTGATGGTGGGCCAGGTCAACGGCGTGTCGTATATCGCCTTCCTGGCCGCCGGCACCACCGCGTCCAGCGTGATGATGTCGGCCAGCTTCGAGTCGATGTATTCCGCGTTCTCGCGCATGCACGTGCAGCGCACCTGGGAGGCGATCATGCATGCCCCGCTGACGCTGGGCGACGTGGTGCTGGGCGAGATCGCCTGGGCCGCCAGCAAGGCGGTGCTGTCCGGGCTGGCCATCATGCTGGTGGCGGGCGCGCTCGGCTATGCGCAGATGCCCGGCGCGCTGCTGGCGCTGCCGGTGATCGTGCTGGCCGGCATTGCCTTTGCCGCGCTGGCGATGATCGTCACCGCGCTAGCGCCCAGCTACGACTTCTTCATGTTCTACCAGACCCTGGTGATGACGCCGATGCTGCTGCTGTCCGGCGTGTTCTTCCCGCTGGAACAGTTGCCCGAAGGCGTGCAGGCAGCCACCAAGGTACTGCCGCTAGCGCATGCAGTGGCGCTGATCCGGCCGCTGATGCTGGGCCGTCCGTCGGAGGATGTCGGCCTGCACCTGGCGGTGCTGGGCGCCTATGCAGTGGTGGCGCTGGTGGTATGCCTCGTGCTGCTGCGGCGCCGGCTGCTGCGCTAAGACTGCCGCATGCCGGGCTTCAGGCGCTGCCCGCCAGCTTGAGCCCGGCAATTCCGCACACGATCAGGCCGATGCAGGCCAGCCGCGCCGCGGTGGAAGAGTATGATGCCGAGGATCGCGGTGCCGCGTAAAACCTTCGGTGTACTTCAGCCCGATCGCCCATACCACCTCGAACAGCCCTGCCAGGGCCAGCAGTGTCCATGCCATTTCGATTTCTCGGATTGCGTCGTAACGTGCGCAACGATAGCGGAGATTCCGCCCCCTTGCAGCGCGCCACCCTGGCGCTGGCGGCCGCATGCGCCACGACGTCGCTGGCCGGTTGCATGGTGATGGCGGTGGGCAGTGCCGCGGTGTCGACGGTGGCTACCGTCGGATCAGCCGCTGTCAGCGTGGCGACGACCGCGGTCAGCACCACCTACGACGTCACGGCCGCAGGTGTGAAGGCCGTGGCCGGCAGCGACGAACCCGCGCCGCCCCCGCCGCCACAACCAGCACAGCCGGCGCAGTAAGCCCTCAGTCGCCCAGGCCGCGCAGCAGGTCGGCCTTCAGGTCCCCGACCGACTCCAGCCCCACCGCCAGGCGGATCAGCCCTTCGCCCACGCCCGCGGCCGCCTTGGCCTCGGGGCTCACGCGCGCGTGCGTGGTGGTGTACGGGTGCGTGATGGTGGTGCGGGTGTCGCCCAGGTTTCCGGTGATCGAGCACAGCCGGGTGTTGTCGATCACGCGCCAGGCATTGGCGCGCTGCTGCTCGGGCGTGGCGCCCTTCAGCTCGAACGACACGATCGCGCCGCCGCCGCTTTGCTGGCGCATGGCGATCTCGTGCTGCGGGTGCGACTTCAGCGCGGGGTGGAACACACGCGCCACCGCCGGGTGCGATTCCAGGAACTGCGCCAGCGCCAGCGCGCTGGCCGAATGGCGTTCCATGCGGATCGCCAGCGTCTCCATGCCCTTGAGCAGCACCCAGGCGTTGAAGGCCGACAGCGTCGGGCCGGCGGTGCGAACGAACGGGAACACCTTGCCCATGATGAAGTCGTGCGTGCCCAGCACCGCGCCGCCCAGCACGCGGCCCTGGCCGTCGATATGCTTGGTGGCCGAATGCACCACGATGTCGGCACCGAACTTCATCGGCTGCTGCAGCGCCGGCGAACAGAAGCAGTTGTCGACCACCAGCAGGGCGTTCGCGTTGTGCGCGATGTCGGCCACGGCGGCAATGTCGGCCACTTCGGTCAGCGGGTTCGAGGGCGTTTCCAGGAAGAACAGTTTCGTGTTCGGGCGCACCGCGGCACGCCACGCGTTCAGGTCGCTCGGGTCGACGAAGGTGGTCTCGACGCCGAACTTCGAGAAGATATTGCCGAACAGCGTCATGGTCGAGCCGAAGATCGCGCGCGAGCTGACCAGGTGGTCACCCGCCTGCATCGACGACAGCACCACCGACAGGATCGCGCTCATGCCCGAGGCGGTCGCCATGCAGGCCTGCGCGCCTTCCAGCGCGGCCAGGCGCGACTGGAACATCGACACCGTGGGGTTGGTGAAGCGCGAGTAGGTGAAGCCCTCTTCCGAGTTGGCGAAGCGTTCGGCGGCCTCGGCCGCGCTGTTGAAGCAGAAGCTCGAGGTCAGGTAGATGGCCTCGGAGTGCTCCATGAATTCGCTGCGCAGCGTGCCGGCGCGCACGCCGAGGGTGTCGATGCCGAGCGATTCGGGGTTGAGCGGTTCGTTCATGCTGGTGGGGCGCGGTCGTACCCGCGCGAATGCGATGGTTTCGACGAGCCGGCGCCGGCCAGGTGGACAGGCGCGCGGCCATGAAAAAAGCCCGTGCGATCGGGTGGTCGGATCGACGGGCTTGCTGTTCTGCGAATGGCCTTCGGCTTCAGGCTGTGGCGGCCGGCTTCCGGAAATCGCTGCGCCGCGAGGGCACTGCGCATCGGGAATCGTTGCTGACCGCCATCTCTTTAGCTGTTTCGGGCTGGACCCGCGTCCGCAAGCTGACTATCAAATCGACGCCCGGCCATGTTACGGCCGGGCTCCGCATTCGTCAACGCGCGGACAGCGGCGGCACGGCTTACTCGTTGCCGCCGGAGCGCTGCAGGTGCAGTTGCGAGCGCTCGGTGTCGCCATTGGTGCCGTCGCGGTCGGCCTGGCTGCGCGCCGTTTCCAGGCGGTTCAGGTAGGCCTCGTCGATATCGCCGGTGATGTAGCGGCCATCGAAGCATGAAGCATCGAAGTCCTTCAGCGCCGGGTTGATGTCGCGCACGGCCTGCTTCATCGCTTCCACGTCCTGGTACACCAGCTTGTCCGCGCCGATGATCTTCGCGATCTCTTCGTGGGTGCGGTTATGGGCCACCAGCTCGCTGCGGGTCGGCATGTCGATGCCGTACACGTTGGGGTACTTCACCGGCGGCGCGGCCGAGGCGAAGATCACCTTGTTGGCGCCGGCGTCGCGCGCCATCTGCACGATCTCGAACGAGGTGGTGCCGCGCACGATCGAGTCATCGACGATCAGCACGTTCTTGCCCTTGAACTCCACACCCATGGCGTTGAGCTTCTGGCGCACCGACTTCTTGCGCACCGCCTGGCCGGGCATGATGAAGGTGCGGCCGACGTAGCGGTTCTTGAAGAAGCCTTCGCGGTAGTTCACGCCCAGGCGGTTGGCCACCTGCATCGCGGCCGGACGGCTGGAATCGGGAATCGGCATGACCACGTCGATGTCGCCGGCCGACACTTCCTGGCGAATCTTCTCGGCTAGGTAGTCGCCCATGCGCAGGCGCGCGTCATAGACCGGCACGCCGTCGATGCACGAATCCGGGCGGGCCAGGTAGACGTACTCGAAAATGCACGGCGTCAGCACCGCGTTCTCGGCGCACAGCTTGGTATAGAGCTTGCCGTCCAGGTCGATGAAGATGGCCTCGCCCGGCGCCACGTCGCGCTCGAGCTTGTAGCCGATGCCTTCCAGCGCCACGGACTCGGATGCCACCATCCATTCCTTGCCGGTCGGGGTCTCGACGCTGCCCAGGCACAGCGGGCGGATGCCGAACGGGTCGCGCACGGCCAGCATGCCGTAGCCGGCGATCTGCGCGGCGATGGCGTACGAACCGCGCACGCGGCGGTGCAGGCCACTGACCGCCGTGAAGATGGTGTCCGGGTCCAGCGCCATGCCGTTGCTGGCGCGCTGCAGCTCGTCGGCCAGCACGTTCAGCAGCACTTCGGTGTCCGAATGCGTGTTGATGTGGCGGCGGTCGCGGCGGAACATCTCCTCGCGCAGCTGCTCCCAGTTGGTCAGGTTGCCGTTATGCGCCAGGATCACGCCATAGGGCGCGTTCACGTAGAACGGCTGCGCTTCTTCCTCGCTGGATGCCGAGCCGGCGGTCGGATAGCGCACCTGGCCGATACCGGCGGCGCCAGGCAGGCTGCGCATGTTGCGCGTGCGGAAGACATCGCGCACCAGGCCGTTGGCCTTGTGCATGTGGAAAGTACTGCCGTTGGCGGTGGCGATGCCGGCAGCATCCTGTCCGCGATGTTGCAACAACAGCAGGCTGTCGTAAATCAATTGGTTGACAGGCGTGGCTGAAACCACACCGACGATACCGCACATTGCCAAGCTCCCAGGAAAGGCTTTGAATCAGGGGGCGCAGCCTGGTCCGGAAATCCCCCGGACCAAAGGCCTGCGTACTACCGACCGGGCACCATGCCCGGCTTCATGTCTTGACGTACTTCGCCAGCTCCGGCGGCAGCCATGGCTTCACCGATTCCATGGCCTGCATCACATAAGGGCGGCTCACCGCGTCGCGCCAGAACGGTTCTTCCGGCAATTTCGTCAAGCTGGCCAGCGTGACCATCACCATCACCAGCAGCACGCCGCGCAGCAGGCCGAACACCAGTCCCAGCCCGCGGTCGGCGGGCTTGAGCCCGGTGCTCTCCAGCAGCTGCCCGACCACCATGCCGGCCAGCGAGGCGCCCAGCACGGTGCCGATCAGCAGCACCACGAAGCCCAGCGCATGGCGCGCCAGCTCGCCGCCAGGCATCGATTCAGGCATCCAGCCCGCGGCCACCGCGCCATAGCGGAACGCCACCCAGAACGCCACCACCCAGCCGATCAGCGAGAGCACCTCGCGCACCAGGCCGCGCAGCACGCCGAGCACGCCCGAGGCCAGCAGGATGAAGACCACGGCATAGTCGAAGAAAGTCGGCTGCATCGTTGCTTGCGGCCGGGCACAGGCGCCGGCCGTGCTTGCCCCTTACTGTTCCACGACCTTCGAGGTCAGCCCCACCGCGCGCACGCGCTTGTCGGCGGCGTCGGCGGCGTCACGGTCGCTGAAGGGGCCGGCACGCAGCAGGATGCGCTCGCCATCGGCCAGCATTTTCTTTTCGACATAGGCCGGGACCTTGCTCGCCTTGAGCTTGGCCAGCCAGCCCTTGGCGCGCTCTTCGGAAGAAAAGGCGCCGATCAGGATCAGGTACTTGCCGCTGCCCGGCAGCTTGGCTTCGGGCTTGGCTTCAGCCCGTTGCGCGGGCTTGTCCGCGGCGGCTGCGGCGGTGGCCGCAGGCTTGGGCGCGCTGACGATTTCCTCGCCGGCGTCCAGCGCCTCGGCATCATTGCGCGCCGCCGGCGTAGGCGGCAGCGGGTCGGCCTTGCGCGGCTCGACGCGGGGCTTCTGCGCCCCCTGCGCGCCCGTGACCCCGTTTGCGACCTTTACCGAGACGTCCTCGGACACCGGCCGCGGCTTGGTCTCGAACACGATCGGCAGCACGATCACGGCGGCCACCATCAGCACCACGGCGCCGATCAGGCGGCGGCGCGCGCGCTGCTTCTGCGGAAATTCGGGGTCGAGCGTATCGTCGGCATAGTCATCGGCCAGACGGCGCGACGAGGCAATGCCTGCACCCGTGTCGGTGCGCTGGCGCCGCGCACGCTCGGGTGCCGGGTCGTTGCCCTTGCGGGAAGAAAACAGCGAAAGCAGGCCCATAGATTGGTTCGGTGATACGGCCTTGTGGGGCCGCTCGTTGCGTTTGCCGCTCATTGATCGGCCAAGGCCGCCGGGGTTGCCAGGTCAGCGGGCGCCGGGGCGCCTGCTTCAGTTAGCCTGCGTGGCACGATAGGCCATCACGCCGGCGACGGTATAGAACGATCCGAAGACCAGAATTCTATCATTCTCGGTGGCTCGCTCGATGGCATCGCGGAATGCCGCCTCGGGGCTGGAAAAGCAGGCCGCGGTGGCGTCCGGCCCGGGGCGGAATCCGCCCGCGTCCAGCTTGGCCAGCAGGTCCGCGGCACTGGCGGCGCGCTCGGTCGGCAGGTCGCACAGGCACCAGTGGTCGACCTTGTCGGCCACGTGCTGCAGCACCCCGGCGATGTCCTTGTCCTGCATCGCGCCGAACACCGCATAGGTGTAGCGGAAGAACCCCATGTTCTCCAGGTTTTGCCCCAGCGTGGCCGCCGCATGCGGATTGTGCGCCACGTCCAGAATCACCGCCGGGCGCCCCGGCAGCACCTGGAAGCGTCCCGGCAGCTCGACAAAGGCCAGCCCGTTGCGCACTTCCTGTGCGCTGACCGGCAGGCGCGGGCGCATGGCCTGCAGCGCGGCCAGCGCCGCCGCCGCGTTGAGCAGCTGGTTGGCCCCGCGCAGCGCCGGGTAGCCCAGGCCGTTAAGCTTGCGCCCGCCGCCGCTCCAGTCCCATTGCTGGCGCTCCTGGCCCTTGGCGGCGTGGAAATGGTAATCGCGCCCCACCAGCCACAACTCGGCGCCGACCGCTTCGGCGTGCGCCACCAGCGACTTGGGAGGCATCGGGTCGCCACAGATCGCGGGCACGCCCGGGCGGAAGATGCCGGCCTTCTCGAAGCCGATTTCCTCGCGCGTATGGCCCAGGTACTGGGTATGGTCGATATCGACGCTGGTGACGATGGCGCAGTCGGTATCGATTACGTTGACCGCGTCCAGCCGCCCGCCCAGGCCTACTTCCAGGATGATCGCGTCCAGCCCGGCCGCGGCGAAGGCATGGATGATCGCCAGCGTGGTGAACTCGAAGTACGTCAGGCTGACCGGGTCGGCAAAGCTGTTGCGTGCGCGCTCGACCGCCTCGAAATGCGGCAGCAGCTGCGCATCGGTGGCGATCTCGCCATTGATGCGGGCGCGCTCGTTGAACGAGATCAGGTGCGGCGAGGTATGGCAGCCCACCTTGTAGCCGGCCTCCAGCAGGATGCGCTCTAGCATCGCGCAGGTAGAGCCCTTGCCGTTGGTGCCGCCCACCGTGAACACCACAGCGTCGATGCGCAGCCCGAGGGCCTCCTTCACGCGCGTGATGCGCGCCAGGCCCATGTCGATGCCCACGGGATGGGCGGTTTCGAGATGGGCAAGCCATTCGGGGAGCGTATGGAAGACAGGCATGTGGGGTGCGAGGAAAAGCTGTTGCTACCAGATTTGGCCAGCCAGCGGCAAAGTCAAGGCCAGGCTTGCGCCCGGCCCCGAGATAGCGGCCGGGGCGGCCAAGAAAAGCGAAAGGCGCGTCAACCACCCGCGCCCTTGATCTGCCATGCAGACGTTGTTATGCCACCGCGTCGGCCGGCTGCTTCTGCAGCAGCGCCAGCAGCTGCGCCAGTTCCGCGCGCATCTTGCGGCGGTCGACGATCATGTCGATGGCGCCCTTCTGGATCAGGAATTCCGAGCGCTGGAAGCCTTCCGGCAGCTTCTCGCGCACGGTCTGCTCGATCACTCGCGGGCCGGCAAAGCCGATCAGCGCCTTGGGCTCGGCGATCACCACATCGCCCAGGAAGGCGAAGCTGGCCGATACGCCGCCCATGGTCGGGTCGGTCAGCACGCTGATGAACGGCAGCTTGGCCGCGCTCAGCTGGTTCAGCATCGAGGTGGTCTTGGCCATCTGCAGCAGCGACAGCAGGCTTTCCTGCATGCGCGCCCCGCCGGTGGCGGTAAAGCAGATGAACGGCACCTTCTGCTCCAGCGCGGCCTTCGCGCCGCGCACGAAGCGCTCACCCACCACCGAGCCCATCGAACCGCCCATGAACTCGAACTCGAAGCAGCTCACCACCACCGGGATGGTGTGGATGGCACCGCCCATCACCACCATGGCATCGGTCTCGCCGGTGTCGTCCATGGCGGCCTTGATGCGGTCCGGGTACTTCTTGGAATCCTTGAACTTGAGGGCGTCGACCGGCACGATCTCCTGGCCGATCTCATAGCGGCCTTCGGCGTCCAGCAGCCCGTCCAGGCGCGCCCGTGCGCCGATGCGCATATGGTGGTCGCACTTGGGGCAGACGTGCAGGTTGGCCTCGACGTCGGTCCGGTACAGGGTGGACTCGCACGACGGGCACTTGACCCACAACCCCTCAGGGATGCCCTTGCGGGTGCTGGGGTCGGTCTGTTGAATCTTGGGGGGCAGGAGTTTATCCAACCAGCTCATGAAAGCTCCTTTCGGATGACTGCGGTCCGCCGGCAAGCCCGGTGTCGGGACGCCTGTTGGCGGATGGCAGGGAATCAACCCGCGAATTTACCATGCCGGCCCGGTGACCTCGAAGCGCAACGCGCGATTTGCGCACAACACATCACTCCACAAGGTTTGCCGGGCCGGCATTACATCACTTCAGCTGTCCAGCGCCTGGCGGATCTCGGCAATAAACGCCTGCAGCGTCGCCACCGCCTGTTCGCGCGGGGTGTCCTCCAGCAGCTGCACCAGGCGGCTGCCGATCACCACGGCATCGGCCACGCTGCCGATGGCGCGCGCGGTCTGCGCGTCGCGGATGCCGAAGCCCACGCCCACCGGCAGGTTGGCATGCTGCTTGATCAGCGGCAGGCGCGCCGCCACGCTGTCCAGGTCGATCGCGGCCGAGCCGGTCACACCCTTGAGCGACACGTAGTACAGGTAGCCGCTGGCCACGCGCGCCACGGCCTCGATGCGGGCATCGGTCGAAGTCGGCGCCAGCAGGAAGATCGGGTCCATGCCGTTGTCGCGCATCAGCGTGGCGAACGACTCGCACTCCTCGGGCGGATAGTCGACCACCAGCACGCCGTCCACGCCAGCCTCGCGCGCGGCAGTGGCAAAGACCTGCTCGCCCATGCACTCGATCGGATTGGCGTAGCCCATCAGCACCACCGGGGTGTCGGCATTGGTCTGGCGGAACTCGCGCACCCACTGCAGCACCTGGGTCAGCGACACGCCCTGCGCCAGCGCGCGCTCGGAGGCGCGCTGGATCACCGGGCCGTCGGCCATCGGGTCGGAGAACGGCACGCCCAGCTCGATCACGTCGGCGCCGCCCGCCACCAGCGCGTGCATCAGCGCCACGGTCAGGCCGGGCTCGGGATCGCCCGCGGTGATAAACGGAATCAGGCCCTTCTTCTGCTGCGCGGCCAGCGCCGCGAACGTCTTCTGGATACGGGACATATCAGGGAATCAGGTGAGGCCGCGGCGCCGGCGAGACATCGTCGTTGGCGGCGGCCAGGGTTGGGGTGGCGGCAGGCTCGGCGGCTGCATTCGTGACGGCAAGGGCTGCAGCGGCGGCAGACACGCGATCGCATGCCACCTGCACATACTCCGGATTGATCTCGAAGCCGGCAAAGCGCCGTCCGTGGCGCAGGCAGGCCACCGCGGTGGTGCCGCTGCCGGCGAACGGATCCAGCACCAGGCCGCCCGGCGGACAGCTTGACAGCACCATGCGCTCGACGATCTCCAGCGGCTTCTGCGTCGGGTGGTTGGCGCGCTCCGGGTCCTGGCGGTGGATGCGCGAGACGCTCCACAGGTCCTTCGGGTTGTAGCCCACCTCCAGCCACTTCTTGCCTTCGAAACGCGGACGGCTGCGCGCCTTCTTGGTCTCGGGGTCGTAGGGAATGCGGACCGGGTCGAGATCGAAGTAGTAGTCGCGCGCGCGCGCAAAAAAGCCGATGTTGTCGTGCACCGACGAGAACTTGCGCGTGGTGCCGCCCATGCTGGGCACGCGGCGGTCCCAGATGATCTCGTTGATCATGGTCAGGCGCCGCTTGAGCATCACGAACAGCTCGGGCGAATACTGCCAGGTGCAGAACAGGTAGAGCGTGCCCTTGGGCGCGAGCTTGGGCACGACCGCGTTCATCCAGCGCTCGGACCAGTCGAGATACTCCTGGCCCGACAGCAGGTCGGAATCGTTGCCGTAGTCCTTGCCCAGCCCGTAGGGCGGATCGGCGACGATCAGGTCGACCGAGCCGTCCGGCAGGCGGGCAATGCCCTCGAACATGTCTTCCTGGAACAGGCGCAACTGGGCGGAATCGGGCGCACCGGACGCATCCGGTGCACCCGCGCCGCCCACGGCAAGTCCGGTCGGAGGCAGCGCGCGCATCAGAGCTTGAGCCCCGCGCGCTCGGCCACGGTGTGCATGTCCTTGTCGCCGCGGCCGGACAGGTTCACCAGTAGCAGCTTCTCCTTGGGCAGCGTCGGCGCCAGCTTGCAGGCGTAGGCGATGGCATGGCTCGATTCCAGCGCCGGGATGATGCCCTCGATGCGGCAGCAGTCGTGGAAGGCCTTGAGCGCTTCCTCATCCGTGATCGGCACGTACTGCGCGCGGCCGCTGTCCTTGAGCCAGGCATGCTCGGGGCCCACGCCCGGGTAGTCCAGGCCGGCCGACACCGAATGGGTCTCGATGATCTGGCCGTTGGCGTCCTGCAGCAGGTAGGTGCGGTTGCCGTGCAGCACGCCCGGCGTGCCGCCGGTCAGCGAGGCCGCGTGGCGGCCGGTGTCCAGGCCGTCGCCGGCGGCTTCCACGCCGATTAGCTGCACGTCCTGGTGCTCGATATACGGGTAGAAGATGCCCATGGCATTGGAGCCGCCGCCGACGCAGGCGATCACGGCATCCGGCTGGCGGCCCGTCATCTCCGGCATCTGCACCTTGGATTCCTCGCCGATCACGCACTGGAAGTCGCGCACCATCATCGGGTACGGATGCGGGCCGGCCACGGTGCCGATGATGTAGAAGGTGTTCTCGACGTTGGTGACCCAGTCGCGCATGGCTTCATTGAGCGCGTCCTTGAGCGTGCGCGAGCCGCTTTCCACCGGCACCACGGTGGCGCCCAGCAGCTTCATGCGGTAGACGTTGGCGGCCTGGCGCTTGACGTCCTCGGCCCCCATGTAGACCACGCACTCCATGCCGAAGCGCGCGGCGATGGTGGCCGTGGCCACGCCGTGCTGCCCTGCCCCGGTCTCGGCGATCACGCGCGGCTTGCCCATGCGCTTGGCCAGCAGCGCCTGGCCGATCACGTTGTTGATCTTGTGCGCGCCGGTGTGGTTCAGGTCTTCGCGCTTGAAGTAGATCTGCGCGCCGCCGAGCGTCTCGCTCCAGCGCTGCGCGTGATAGATCGGCGACGGGCGGCCGACAAAGTGCTTCAGTTCGCGGCGGTATTCGGCATCGAACTCCGGATCCTTCTGGTAGTGCGCATAGGCTTCGCGCAGCTCATCGAGCGCGTGGATCAGCGTTTCGGACACGAAGGTGCCGCCATAGGGGCCGAAATGGCCACGGGAATCGGGCAAGTCGTACATATCTAGACTCTTCGGAACAGCGGCCTTGCCTCATCCGGCAAGGGCGCATGGTTGACTGCGATGCGTGTGCGCGCATGCGGCAGGCCATAGGCGGCATGGGGAAAGACGCGGGAGACGGCCCGGCTCATCCTGCCTCGGCACTGCGCACAGCACGCACGAACGCGGCGATGCGGGCGTGGTCCTTCACGCCCTTGGCGGCCTCTACCCCGCTGCTGACGTCCACAGCGTAGGGCCGCACGCGTTCAATCGCACCAGCGACGTTTTGCGCGTTCAACCCACCACTCAAAACGATGCGAGGAGCGCCGCTTGCGTTCGGGTTGCCGGTAGCTGGTACCGGGGGAGTAGGCGGAAGCCATGCCGGGGGAATCAGGGTCCAGTCGAAGACGTGGCCGCCACCGCCGTAGCCTTCGACGAAGGCATCAAGCAGCAAGGCAGCGGCATCACGGTATTGATCGGCAAATTCTACCAAATCGAGGCCCTGGCGCACACGGGCGGCGCGCAGGAACGGTAGCCGGCAGCGTTGTGACGCCTGCGAGCAGAACTGCGGGGTCTCGTCGCCGTGCAGCTGCAGCAGCGTCAGCGGCACGCGCTCGGCCACATGGGCGATGTCTTCCAGGTCGGCATTGACGAACAGCCCGGTGATCGCCACGAACGGCCCGGCGGCCTCGGCCAGCGCGGCGGCGCGCGCCACGTCGACGTAGCGCGGGCTGTTCGGGTAGAACACCAGCCCGATGGCGTCGGCGCCGGCGTCCACGGCGGCGCGCACGTCGTCCTCGCGCGTCAGGCCGCAGATCTTGATGCGGGTGCGGGCCGGCATGTGCACTGTGCTGCCCGCCGTGCTACCGTCGGCGGCCTCAGGCTGCGTCATCGAACACTCCATGGAACAGGCTCGCGGACGGATCGGCCGCGGGGATCTGGTAAGGATCAGGATACTTGACGCCGACCAGGTAGAGGCCGTCCGGCATGAAGGTCGGCGCCGCCAGCTTGCGCTCGCGCCCGGCCAGCACCTGCGCCAGCCATGGCGCCGGGTAGCGTCCGCGCCCCACCGCCACCAGGCAGCCCATCAGGTTGCGCACCATGTGGTGCAGGAAGGCGCTGGCGCGAAAGCGCAGGAACACCCAGTTGCCGTCATCCTTGATGGTGACGTCGTACATGGTCTTGACCGGCGACTTGGCCTGGCATTCGGCGGCGCGGAAGGCGGAGAAATCGTGCTCGCCGACCAGGCACGCGGCGGCCTCGCGCATGGCGTCGACATCCAGCCGCTGACCCGGCGGCAGCATCTGGTAGCCGGCGCGGCCGTGCACCAGCGGCACGCGGTGCGGCCCGGTGTAGAGCGCGTAGTAATACATGCGTTCGAACGCCAGGAAACGGGCGTGGAAGCCCTGGTCCACCGGCAGCGCCCATTGCAGCGCGATCGACGGCGGCAGGAAGGCGTTGACGCCGCGCACCCAGGAAAATGGCTCGCGCTCCAGGGCCGTGTCCAGGTGGATGACCTGGCCGAGCGCATGCACGCCGGTATCGGTGCGCCCCGCCACAGTGGTCAGCAGGCGCACCCCGGCAAAGCGCTCGATGGCGTTTTCCAGGTGATCCTGCACGGTATTGCGGTGCGGCTGCGACTGCCAGCCGGAAAAGGCGGCGCCGTCGTAGTGCAGGCCAAGAGCGATGCGGTTCATGTCAGGGGATCGGGCAAGGCGGCGGGTACGTCCGGGCGCAATGGTTCACGCCAGGTCCGCCGAAAAAGCAAATGCGCCGGAAGGGACGCTTCCGGCGCATCGCTTCAGGCTGCGGCAGCGCGTGCCGCGGCCGGACCGTCAATGATAGCTCAGGCCACTTCCTGCAGCAGCGAACGGGCCTCCGCCTGCAGCGGGTCCTGCGACTGCTCGACCACTTCCTGCAGCAGTTCGCGCGCGCCTTCCTTGTCGCCGATCTCGATATAGGCACGAGCCAGGTCAAGCTTGATCTGCATGTCCCGCCCGCCGTCCACGCCGTCGACCGACAGCGTGCTCGGCGAACCCCCGTGCGTGAGGTCGCCGCCGGTTTCAGGCGCCACGCGCGATAGGTCGATCGGCTCGGCCAGCTTGCCGTCGCGCAGCATGGTGGTGGCGGGCAGCGGCATGGTGGCCTCGTCCAGCACATCCTTGCCGCGGGCGTCGGCTTGCGCGGCGCTGCCCAGGTCAAGCGACAGCCCCGACATGTCGAACTCCAGCGGACGGCTACGGGTCGGCGTGTCAAGGGTGGGCACGTCGTCGGCAAGCGGGTCGGCGCCGGTGCCAGGCAGGCCGAGATCCAGCCGCACCGGCTCGCCGGCGTCGTGCGCGTCAGCGCCAAATACCATCGCCGCGGAAGCAGGCGCAACGATCGGCTCGCCGGCCGCCGGGGCCGGGAAGGCATCCAGCGGCAGCGCCAGGTCACCCAGCGACGGCTCCAGCCGCGCGATCGAGGCCGGATTCTGCGACGGGTCCTGGGTGCGCCACTGGTCGGTTGCCGGCGATGTCGTATCCGGCCCCGCCGCTTCGGGCGTCACCGCCAGGAAGAGCGCGTTGCCCGGCTCGAGCGCGCGCCCCATTTCTGCTGCCTTCAGCCATTCCGCCCCGTGTCCGCCGGTCTGGGCGAACATTTCTTCTGCAATCACGCGGAAACCTTCCACATCCTGTCTGTTGCTGTAAATCTCCAGGAGCTTGAGCCGCACCGGCTGCTGCTCCGGGTTCTTCTCCAGAGCTTCGCGCAGGATTTCCTCCGCCTGCACATCGCGCCCATAGGCGATATAGACCTCGGCCTCGGCGATCGGGTCGACCTCGTTGGCTTCCGGCGTGTTGTTGCCGATGCGGAAGTCCGCGCCGAACACGCTGTGCTGCGAGGTGTCGACGCTCTGCCCCCCGGCCGTGCCGAACAGCGAATTGGCACCGGCCATCACCGTGCTTTCCTGCGACAGGATGCTGTCGCCGAAGCCGGTCGCCTCGCCCGCCTTCTGCTGCTGGCGACGGCGATAGATCGCATAGACGCCCAGCAGCGCCACCAGCAGGCCACCGCCGGGCAGCAGCATGGGGTTGGCCAGCAGGCCATCAATGAACGACGGTTGGGGCACCGGCTCGGGCTGGGCCGCCAACACCGGCGGGCGCTTGGCCGCGGGGGCCGACGCGGCGGCTGCGGCCTGCGCTGCGCTGGCAGGGATGGCCGCAGCCGGCTGCGAGGCTGGGACGGCTGCCACGGCGGAGGCTGCCGCGGGCGCCACGG